>JBOHYR010000119.1:0-53468 GCA_050737995.1 Rhodanobacteraceae bacterium | reverse complement strand
AGGGACAAGAAGGAACTCACGGAAAAATTTTCCACGATGCCACCACACCCTGAGGTTCCAGCGGCGCTACGCAAGCTGCGCAATGCGGGATTCCGGCTCTTCACTCTCACAGACAATCTGCTCGAGGTTCAATCCCGCCAACTCGAACATGGTGGAATCGTCGACCTCTTTGAGCGACGCTTCAGTGCGGACGGGGTGAAGCACCACAAACCATCGCGCGAGGCCTATGCTTATCTCGAACGCGAGCTTGCGGTTGAGCCTTCCCGCTTTTGTCTTATCGCCTGCCATACGTGGGACACGCTCGGCGCAGTTGCGGCGGGCTGGGAGGCAGCGCTGATCAAGCGCACCGGAAATGATGTTTTGGGAGTGGGTCCTCAGCCACAGATGGTGGGCGATGACCTGGACGACATTGCCAGTCAACTCATCGCTCGGCACAAGGATCGGCGCTGAGGTCGGTCGCCATAGAGTGCTGGCACACGGTGTCACGCGAACGCGCGTTGCGGGTTTCAGCCCAGGTGACGACCATTTCGTTAGTTGCTGGTCGCTGTTCTGACACTGGCCAACCGGTTCTGACTTGCGATCGTTCGTTGTGACTACTCAGGCCGCGAGTCACCGCTCAATGGCCTCGGCTTCGGGCTTGCCAGCAGCCTCCGCTAATGGGAGACCTTGTAGAGCCAACGACTGTCTCGTTTTGACCGATCAGCGACGTTGATCGGTAGTTGGCAGTTCACGACCCCTATGCGCAGATCGCAACTATGCGTAGGTGATTGGTAGCTGACGGCGCCGGCCCAAGCGCGGCGAGGCATCCGCCAAGATGGGCGGGCGCGGATCTAGACATAGTTTTTGGCTCTCGATGCAGCGGTCGTGCCACTCCAGGAGACCGCCCCGAGCACCTCTCGCGGTGCGAGTGCGCTCGCGCGATCCGCCATGAGCAAGGCAATCATGGCGCTGCGCTTGCGCATCTGCTTGTGGTGGTACGGTTCCAGCGTGCTATCGCGGGCGCTCAACCGCCCGCAAGCGCTCGACACCATGGCGCGCCGGTATCAGGCGCCGTGCGCACTGCTGTAATTCCAGGAGACGCTGTAACTATGCGCAGGCCCGTCAGCCACAACGGCGTCGCACAAAGGGTTGGCGGCGCCTGCGATGCACATCTGCGCATAGTTGCGATCTGCGCATAGGGGTCGTTATGTAGAGCTCTACATAGCGACCCGTTGCGGTCGCTCACGACTGGCCGGTCTGGGGAAAGCAGATGACGCCATTCATCATTGCTTGGGTAAATGCCTGTACGAGTGGTGGCACGCGCCCTTCGAGCGCACGACGTTCGGGCTGGAATAAGGTCGCCACGAAAAAAGGGTGGTCATCGAGTTCGATGCCTCGTGCATCCCCGGACTCGTCGGCCGCCGTTATTCTCAGCGTTCTGTCCCTGATCGCATCGCGGAAGGCTTCACTCAGGCCGTAGGCGCAATGGTAGCCTTCCGTGATCTTTCGGGCGCCGTAAGCTGTGGCAAGACGCGAGCCCTCGGCCAGGAACACGGCATCGGTCACTTCAACCAGTGAACACAGCAACGGTACGATCACCTGTCGCGACGCCCCGGGCGCTGTTTCCGCATGATCGGCATCGGCCCAACCGAGCGCGTTGCGCGCGTACTCGATGATTGCGTGCTGGAAACCACCGCACGTACCCAGAAATGGTCGCTGTTGCTCGCGCGCAAAGCGTATCGCTGCGAGAGCGCCGTCCATGCTGCAATATGGGCTGGCCGGGATACACCAAATACCGTTGAAGTCTCTGAGCACGGCACCGCGATCAACGAGTTCGGTCGGAATCCAGACTGGCTCGATTAAAATGTTGCAGGTATCGCCAGCGAGCTTCAACGCGAGTGGGATGGCGCGATGCGCAGGAACCGTATCGTCGCGATCTCCTACAAGTGCAACCCTCAGCACAGCATTCATGGTGTCGATTGTGCCATGGGCAGTACTTCAACGGCTGCTTTACGGTAGTGCGGTCCGAGCGGTGAATGGCAGGTCTTGGCCGACCTGCGCTCGTTGTGGTCAATCGCTCGCCGATCGAACCCCGGGCGTTGATCAACGGTCCCTGTGCCACCCTGAGCGGTCATTGGCGACGGCTGAGGTGGAGAAAAGCCGCAAGCAAGGTCAAGTTTGCGGGCGCCATGTGCTCTAGATTGCCTGTCCATGAAGACGCAGACACGGTCGTTCTACGAAGCGGCGGTTCTGGACGCAGTCGCTCGGATCGTCTCATCGCTGGATGAGGCCTTGGATCTCAACGAGTTGGCCAGTGGAGCGGCGCTTTCGCCATTTCACTTTCACCGGATTTTTCGTGGGATGCTCGGGGAGACTCCACTGGAGATGCACCGCCGCATGCGCCTTGAGCGCGCCGCGTCGCAGCTCATCGCCACTAGAAGAGCCGTGACAACGATCGCGTTCGATGCAGGGTATGACACGCACGAAGCGTTCACGCGTGCGTTTCGGGACGCGTATGCGATGCCACCGTCCGCCTACCGCAGGAGTGCTCGGGAAGGTGGAGGCCGTGAGCGGCCGCCCCAAACCAACCTTGCCGCACGCTCGGGTCTTCACTTCGAGCCCGCGGTCAACCTTCAATCCATCCGATTTGTCAGAGGAGAGCCAGCCATGAACGTGACTATCGAGCAAGTTCCAGCGCTCCGAATTGCAACGGTGCAGCACGTCGGCCCGTACAACCGCATCTCGGAGGCGTTTCAGCGCTTGGGTGCGATCGCCGGACGAGCAGGGCTTGTGGGCGATGACACCATGATGCTGGCGCTCTACCACGACGACCCGGAAACCACTTCAGCCGATGAGTTGCGCTCTGACGCCGGCATTACCGTGGCTGATAACGTGCAGTTGCCATCCGAAGTTATCGAAAAGTGGCTGCCCGCCTGCCGGTATGCTCGCTGCACCCATTTGGGCCCGTACGACACACTTGGTGATACTTGGTCCCGAATGATGGGGGAATGGCTGCCTGGCAGCGGCGAGCGAATCGGGAGCGGCGCCAGTTTCGAGGTGTATCGAAACACACCCGCCGATACGCGCCCCGAGGAATTGCGCACAGAGCTATACGTACCGATTGCCTAGCAGGTAAGTCGTATGACCGCTATTGGCCGACCTGCGCTCGTTGTGGTCAATCGCTCGCCGATCGAACCCCGGGCGTTGATCAACGGTCCCTGTGCGACCCAAAGCGGCCGTTGGCGATTCTCGGCGCGATTGACCCGTCGCTTATGAAGCGGTCGTTAGATATTCATGCCGGGGATAGTGCGCTTTACTTCGCGCCCTGCCTCCGTCGGCTCCGGCAGGAGCATCCGCTATAGACTTCTGACGACGACTTATCAATGATCGCGGAAGTCCAGCCGCGTGGAGCTGACGAAGGGAGAGCAGCGGTGGCTGACATAGTGTTTGTGCACGGCATCGGCCAAGAACAACAAACCGCAGACACGCTCGAAAATGTCTGGCTGCCGGCGCTTGCTGGTGGGGTTCGCGTAGCGGGTTTCCCGCAAGTGGCTGATCGCCTCTGGCGCGATCGCGGGTCCGGAAGTATTGACGCACGGATGGCGTTCTACGGCGCGCTGTTTCTTCGAGCCAACCAGCAGGGTCACGACCCCGGCGACTTCACCGAAATGGAATCTGCAGTCGCCGAGCAGCTGGCCGTCGAATGGCTGCGGCACGTTGCCGCCCGCGCCAGCAAGAGGACAACCATGGAGACGGGGCAGCGGGAGCTTGCTTACGTGTCTGGGCAGATGGGGGCGGAGCAGGGCGCCGGCAACGTTCTTCGCAGCGCCATCGCCAGCTTGGCAAAGGTTCCCTGGTTTGCACCGTTCGGAATGGGCTTGGCGGAACGCTTCGTTCAGCGCTCGCTGGCACAGGTGACCCGCTACTTCACTGACGAGGCGGTGCGTGCAGCGGCGCTCGAGGCGGTGTCGAAGCTGATCGGCCCGGAGACGAAGCTCGTGATCGGACATTCGCTCGGGTCGGTGATCGCCTATGAGGCCACTCAGCGCATGCATCATCCGCTGCCGGTATTGATTACCTTGGGCTCACCGCTCGGGCTGCAAACCATCGTCTATGAGCGGCTGCGGCCACAACCACCTGGCTATCCGTCCGCAGTGCGACGCTGGGTCAACGTCGCGGCCCGCGACGACTTCATCGCTGCCGAGCCGGATCTCAATGAGCTCTTCGGCACGAGCATGCCAGCGGGAGCGGTCTTCGAGGGCGGATACACAGTCGACAACGGCGTCGAGCCGCACAGAGCGGACTTCTATCTCGGCAAGTCTGAGGTCGGCACAGAGATCGGCAGGCTGTACTCGCCTTGATCAAGCCAGTTCCGCAGCCAGCTGGTCGAGGTGTTGGTAGTATCGAGAGCCATCGCCAAAGCTAATCACATTGGCGAAAGTGCGCTATGACGTCGGATGTCCTCAGCGTGTGCGGATGGTTGGGTCCAAGCACCCGCGTTAGGTCGGGCAGCAGCGCCTCGAACAGGCGCAGTGCCACGCGCACGTCGCCAGAACTAGCGGTCCAGCCCGCGATGTTGCCGCGCGTCGTCAGCGTGTCCGGATGGTCGGGCCCGAGCACCCGCGTTTGATCAGGCAGCAGCGCCTCGAACAGGCGCAGCGCCTCGCGCGCGTTGCCACAAATGCCGGTGCAGCTCGCGATGTTGTTGCGCGTTCCCAGCGTGCCCCGATGATCGGGCCCGAGCACCCGCGTGCGGTCGGGTAGCAGCGCCTCGAACAGGCGCAGTGCCTCGTGGGCCTCGCCACAATTACCGGTCCAGCTCGCGACGTTGCCGCGCGTCGTCAGCGTGTCCGGATGGTCCGGCCCGAGTACCCGCATGCGGTCGGGCAGCAGCGCCTTGAACTGGCGCAGTGCTTCGCGCGCGTCGCCGCAATCGCCGGTCGAGGCCGCGATGTTGTTGCGCGTCCTCAGCGTGTGCGGATGGTCGGGCCCGAGCACCCGCGTTAGGTCGGGCAGCAGCGCCTCGAACAGGCGCAGTGCCTCGCGCGCGTCGCCGCAATCGTCGGTCCAGCTCGCGATGTTGCTGCGCTTACTCAGCGTGTCCGGATGGTCCGGCCCGAGCACCCGCGTTTGGTCGGGCAGCAGCGTCTCGAACAGGCGAAGCGCCTCGCGCGCGTCGCCACAATTGCCGGTCCAGCTCGCGATGTTGCCGCGCGTCGTCAGCGTGTCCGGATGGTCGAACCCGAGCACCCGCGTTTGATCGGGCAGCAGCGCCTGGAACAGGCGCAGTGCCTCGCGCGCGTCGCCGCAATTACCGGTCCAGCCCGCGATGTTGTTGCGCATCCTCAGCGTGTCCGGATGGTCCGGCCCGAGCACCCGCGTTTGGTCGGGCAGCAGCGCCTCGAACAGGCGCAGTGCCTCGCGCGCGTCGCCGCATTCACCCGTCCAGGCCGCAATGTTGTTGCGCGTCATCAGCGTGTCCGGATGGTCGGGCCCGAGCACCCGCGTTAGGTTGGGCAGCAGCGCCTCGAACAGGTGCAGTGCCTCGCGCGCATCGCCACATTTACCGGTCCAGCTCGCGATGTTGCTGCGCACCCTCAGCGTGTCCGGATGGTCCGGCCCAAGCACCCGCGTGCGGTCGGGTAGCAGCGCCTCGAACAGGCGCAGTGCCTCCCGCGCGTCGCCGCAATCGCCAGTGGAGGCCGCGATGTTGTTGCGCGTCATCAGCGTGTCTGGGTGGCCGGCCCCGAGCACCCGCGTTTGATCGGGCAGCAGCGCCTCGAACAGGCGCAGTGCGTCGCGCGCGTCGCCACAATTACCGGTCCAGCCCGCGATGTTGTTGCGCGTCGTCAGCGTGTTCGGATGGTCAGGCCCGAGCACCCGCGTTTGATCGAGCAGCAGCGCCTCGAACAGGCGCAGTGCCTCGCGCGCGTCGCCACATTTACCGGTCCAGGTCGCGATGTTGTTGCGCGCCCTCAGCGTGGCCGGATGGTCGGGCCCGAGCACCCGCGTTTGATCGGGCAGCAGCGCCTCGAACAGGCGCAGTGCCTCGCGCGCGTCGCCGCATTCACCCGTCCAGGCCGCGATGTTGTGGCGCGTCGTCAGCGTGTCCGGATGGTCGCGCCCGAGCACCCGCGTGCGGTCGGGCAGCAGCGCCTCGAACAGGCGCAGTGCCTCCCGCGCGTCGCCGCACTCACCCGTCCAGGCCGCGATGTTGTGGCGCGTCAACAGCGTGTACGGATGGTCTGCGCCGAACAAGGCTTCGACACGCTCGCGCCATGGTCGCCAGCGTCGCAGATTCTCGTTCGGAACTTGTGATTTCCTGTGACTTAGCGCCTCAAGAGCTCGCTGAATCTCATCAAGCTCCCAAAAATGGTCCGCCTCCCGCTCGAATGCGTACCGCTCAACTGCATTACTCAGATCCATCGGTACTTCGGAAGCGGGGAGCAGCCACTCGATACTCTTGACGAGCGCGAGGTGCGCTTCCCGCACTAGTGGCGACGAATGTCGTCTCAAATAGTCGGCGAACGTCTGGTGAAACAGCCCGGCGTGCTCGTCACCTGTTCCGGCTACAGTCCGTGTCACGAGGCCGCGCAAGACCACTAGATAGTCCCGCAAGCGCGCAGTGCTCGCTGGCCCGCCGATACATTCACTGGCCTTGCAAAGCAGCGCCAGTGGCAACACTGGGCCCGCGCCCGCAGCGGCCAGTACGGCAAGCACCGACTGTAAGTCAGGCATACTCGGCGCACTGCAGCGCGCTAGCATCTCCTCGAACGCATCGTCGAGCGTCATCGGTCCGGCACTCTGGACCTGCGGGTCGCTGCATACGAGGTCTGCCAAGACTCGTGCCACCAGCCAATTACCCTTCGCTGCGGCAACCACCTCGTCGCGTCGCGAAGGTGCAACTGAGCGGCGCTCAAGGTAGTGCTGGATCTGATCGTCAGCTGCCGGTTCGAGCTCGTAGACTGCCGCCGCTGCTGGAAGCTTGGTGTCCGGCCGGGCGGTCAGCAATAGGCGCACAAAAGGCAGCTCGTTCAGCGCAGTCAACCCAGCCATGACCGCGGAACTGGCGCCGATGGCCAGCCGGTCGAGTGCGTCGATCACGATCCGAACCTCTGCGGCCGGCGCCAAAGACGTGAGCGGGCCGATGAGTTGCCTGTCCAACACCCCCAGGCGCTGTTGCTCGGCATATGGCGTTTCGCGCAAGAAGCTTTGCTGGGCGGCACTAAAACCCGGCACGGCGTGCGCCAACTGCGCTGCGAGCACCCGTGCGAGTTCCGTGGGCGTGGTGGCTTCATTCAGGATGAATATTGCCTGCACGAAGCATGGGTCAACCAGACCTTCCGTCGCCGCCGGCCACGCGAGCGCCGCCGCCAGTGCCGACTTGCCGCTGCCGGCGCCGGCCACCACCGCGGTGCAGCGCTGTGTGCGTGACAGATCCACGATCGCGCCCAGCGCGGGTGTGGCCTGATATGCCAAGGTAAGCCGCCGTATTTCATCGGCCAGTGGAGTCTGGGCCCAGGGCTCGACGCGACGCCCCACGTTCTTGCCTAACCAGAGGGTTTCGTCGGGGTTGTACGACGGATGTTGTGGAATCTGATTCGGGCAGCGGCTCTTGATCAACGAGCGCACGTGGCTGCATTGCAGATGCTCCGAGGGCTGCGCTGAGATGCCGCTGCGTAGCAACTCTACGAGCGTCCTGGTGAAGCAGCCGTTCGCTGCGGGACGGTCTGCCGCTGCGCTGAGGAACTCAAAACGCAGCGTTCCCCCCAAGCCCCTGACCCATGACTCGGCGGCGCTAAATCCGGCGACACCGGCGTAACAGGCGTCGATCAGAACGGCCAGGCCGTCGATCGTGCCGGAAGTCCTTCGGTGCGCTTCCTTGATCAAGCTGGTGAGGTGTACCGCTGTGTCGGAGTCAGGAGTACTCTCGGCGTCCGCCGGCAGCAGATAGAAGTCGTCTTCGATGTGCTCGCCATGTCCGATATAAGCGAAGAACAACGTGGCTTCGTCTCGGGCAGCGCGTCGATAGGCTGCCCTGATTGCATCCTTGGTGGAGGCTACGGAGGGGTCGATGAGCAGTCCGTGGCCGCCATCGAGCGCCGGCGCGCAACCCCCGATTGCAGGGTCGCACATCACGTCATAGAGATCCTGCGCGACCTCAGGCAGGAAGTCGAGATGGCCGAGCGCGTCACACTGCGAGCCGATCACGAGAATTCGCCGCTCGCCCATCTTTTCAGCCTCTCATAGAATTCACTCTAATGAGTATGGCTAAGAACCGTTCGACGCGCGAGCCTGCCAAACCTTTATCCCGCTCGCGGGTTTCTCCAATCGTAGAACCACCAAGCCATGTCTGAGTCACACTTATAACCCGCAGTTCGAGACACCGGTTTCTTGTCGGGTAACGGCCGCTTTTGGCCGGAACTTGCCGGTTGAGCTTGTTGAGTAGTGTGGTATCGCGTCCCGCAGCAGTCTCTGTTCCTTTGCCTTCCGGGCGCAACACCTGCAGATGACATGCGGGCCGGTAATGGCGACGGTCGCGTCGCGGCCACAATGGAATCCGGTGACATCCCGGGGCAAGCGCTCGTTGGTGTGAGTAGGTTTGCGCGTAACTTTTACACTCAGAACCATCACAGGGTATGTGGGCCAAAGGCTTACATACACTTTTTGATTCCCTCTTCCGCATACTTCCCGACAGTCCCGTCCGGCCATTTTCGTCCTGCTTGTGCCTGTCCCTGTCCACGCGGTAACGTGGCGGTTCCAAGAATGCCGGGGAGCGACGATGAACCTTCGCCTTGCCGCCTGCGCCCTCACGCTGGCCGTTTGCTCGGGAGCCTCCATGGCCGCTCAACATCCCTTCAATGCGCACGATCTGGCGATGATGGATCGTGTGTCCGATCCGCATCTGTCGCCAAACGGCAACGAGGTGGCCTTCGCGGTGCGCAGCACCGACTGGGACGCCAACAAGGGCGTCAGCAGCGTGTGGTTGTTGTATCTCGCGCACAAGGGCGCCGAGCCGAAGCGCGTGACCGATCCCGAATTGAACGCCAGCAGCCCGGCGTTTTCTTCGGACGGCAAAACCCTGTATTTCCTCGCGACGGAAAAGGATTCGACGCAGTTGTGGTCGGCGCCGGTCGCGGGCGGGACGCCGGTACAAGTCACGCACCTGCCGCTGGACGTGGACAACTTCAAGCTGTCGCCGGATGGCAAGTCCCTGCTGTTCTCGGCACAGATGTTCGAGGATTGCACGACCCTGGAATGTACGCGCGAGAAACTCGACGCCAACAAGAAGGTCAAGGCCACTGGCCGGTTGTATCACCGGCTATTCGTGCGGCACTGGGACGAGTGGTCGGATCATCGCCGCGGGCAATTGTTCGTGATACCGCTCGATGGTTCGGCCGAGCCGATCCTGTTGACGCGCGGCGTCGACGGCGACGTGCCGAGCAAGCCGGACGGCAGCAACGCCGAATACGCGTTCTCGCCGGACGGCAAGACCGTGTATTTCGACGTTCGCATCGCCGGCAAGGCCGAACCTTGGTCCACCAATTTCGACGTGTACTCGGTACCGGCCGACGGTTCTGCCGTGCCCAGGAACCTGACCGCTTCCAACAAGGCGTGGGATGGATTTCCGTTGCCTTCGCACGATGGCAAGACGCTGTATTACCTTGCGATGAAGGTGCCCGGTTTCGAGGCCGACCGGTTCGGGATCATGGCGCTGGATCTCGCGACTGGCGCCAAACGCGAGATCGATCCGAATTGGGATCGCTCCGCGGGCCCATTGGAATTGTCCTCCGACGGCAAGACCCTTTATACGGCCGTTGCCGACGACGGCAACGTTGCGCTGTACGCTGTCGATATCGCCACCGGCAAACCGACCAAGCTACTCGGCGACGGCAGCGTGATGGGCTTCGACGTGGTGGACAATCGTATTGTCGCCGCGCGTCAGGATTTCAGCCATCCGACGGATCTTTACACGTTGACTCCGGAAGGCACCAAGTTCGCACAGGACACGCACTTCAATGCTGCGCGTCTTGCGGACATCGAATTCTCCAAGGCGCACTGGTTCGCCTTCAAGGGCTGGAATGGCGATACCGTGCACGGCTACGTGATGCCACCGGTCGGCGCCAAACCGGGTGAAAAATATCCAGTCGCGTTCCTGATTCACGGCGGCCCGCAGGGCGCGTGGCCCGACGAGTTCCACTACCGCTGGAACCCGCAAACCTATGCAGGCGCGGGCTTCGCGATAGTCGCGATCAACTTCCATGGCTCGGTCGGTTACGGACAAGCTTTCACCGATGCGATTTCGCAGCACTGGGGCGACCGTCCGCTGGAGGACTTGCAGAAGGGTTGGGCCGCGGCGTTGAAACAGTTCCCGTATCTCGACGGTAGCGACGCCTGCGCGCTTGGCGCGAGCTACGGCGGCTACATGGTGTATTGGATGGCCGGGGTATGGAACAAGCCGTGGAAGTGCTTCGTCGATCACGACGGCGTGTTCGACGCACGCATGATGTATTACGCGACCGACGAGCTGTGGTTCGAGGAACACGAAAACGGCGGTCCGCAGTACCTGCACCCGGAAAACTACGAAAAGTTCAACCCGATCGATCACGTCAAGGACTGGCGTGTGCCGATGCTCGTGATCCACAACAGTCGCGATTACCGGATTCCCGTGCCGCAGGGCCTCGGTGCGTTTACCGCGCTGCAGCGGCGAGGCATCCCGAGTGAGTTCCTGAACTTTCCCGACGAGGACCATCTGGTGCTGAAGCCGCAGAACAGCGTCGAGTGGCACGAGACGGTGCTCGCGTGGCTGAAGAGGTGGACGGGGCCGGATACGCCAGCCGCGGAGCCGACGAAGGGCGCGAAGTAACAAAGCGTCTTCGGGTGCGACATCAATTTCTTTCCCGCTTACTTCTCAAGTGAGCCATGTAGGTTGGGCTGGGCAAGACGATGCGCAACCTCGATACTCCGGCGACATACGTTGGCGTTCCCAGGATCAAGCCCGGGCCAACCCAACCTGGATGGCTCGCGAGGTCAAACTGCGCTGCGCAGCGCAGTGCCAAATTGCGGAAAGCGCGCGAAGATCGAACGCCGGATGCCGTCTACATCAAGTCCGGCGTCGGCCAGCAACTCCTCGCGCGTGCCGTGTTCGAGGAACGCGTCGGGTAACCCGAGTTGCAGAAGCGGGGTCGTGACACCATGCGCGGCCAGTGTTTCCGCCACGGCCGATCCGGCGCCGCCGGCGATCGCGTTGTCTTCCAGCGTGACCAGCGCATCGTGCGCGCGCGCGAGTTCCAGCACCAGTATTTCGTCAAGTGGTTTGACGAAACGCATGTTGACGACGCTCCCGTCGAGTTCCGTCCCGACATGCTCCGCTGGCGCGACGGTGCATCCGAACGCCAGCAGCGCAATCCTGCGTCCGTGGCGACGCAGCTCGGCCTTGCCGATCGGCCATCCGGTCAAAGCGCGTTCGATGGTCGCGCCCGGCCCGTGCCCGCGCGGGTAGCGGATCGCGGCAGGTCCGTTGAAGCGAAATCCGGTGGTCAACAATCGCCGGCACTCATTCTCGTCAGCAGGCGCCATCACGATCATGTTCGGGATGCAGCGCAGATACGTCAGGTCGAAACTGCCCGCGTGGGTAGGACCATCCGGGCCGACCACGCCGGCGCGGTCGATTGCGAAGGTCACATCGAGATTTTGCAGAGCAACGTCGTGGATCAACTGGTCATAGGCGCGTTGCAGGAACGTCGAATAGATCGCGACCACCGGTTTGGCGCCTTCGCAGGCGAGGCCGGCGGCCAGCGTGACCGCGTGCTGCTCGGCAATCCCCACGTCGAAATACCGGTCCGGGAATTCGCGCGAGAAGCGCACCAATCCGGAACCTTCGCGCATCGCCGGCGTAATGGCGAGGAGATGGGTGTCTTCGTTGGCCATGTCGTAGAGCCAGTCGCCGAACACTTCGCTGTAGGTCGGTGCTTGCTCCCCGCCGCCGCGTGCGACGCCCTGCGTCGGGTCGAACCGGCCGACCGCATGGTATTCGATCTGCGCGCGCTCGGCGGGCGCGTAACCCTTCCCCTTGGTGGTGATCACGTGCAGCAGACGCGGGCCGGACTGGTTCCCAACCGCGCGCAGCGCCTGCAGCAACTTCGGCAGGTCGTGCCCGTCGATCGGTCCCGAATACGCGAAACCAAGCTCCTCGAACAACGCTTCGGGACGTGGACCGGACTCGCCGGACTCGCCCGCACGCAAGCGGGCCAGGGTCCGGTCCAGCCCACCGACGTTTTCGCTGATCGACATCCCATTGTCGTTAAGCACCACCAGCAGGTCGGCGCCGTTGCCGCCAGCGTGATTCAATGCTTCGTAGGCCATGCCGCCAGTGAGCGCGCCGTCTCCGATCACCGCGACCACGTTGCGGATGTCGCCACGCTGTCGCAAAGCGATCGCCATCCCCAGCGCGGCCGAAATCGAAGTGGAAGCGTGGCCAACGCCGAAGATGTCGTACCCGCTTTCGGCGCGCCGCAGGAACGGTGCGAGGCCACCGCGTTTCTTGATGCTGGTGATGGCGTCGCGGCGCCCGGTCAAAATCTTGTGCGGGTAACCCTGATGGCCGACGTCCCAGACGATGCGATCGTACGGCGTGTCGTAGAGGTAGTGCAGGGCGATGGTGAGTTCGACGACGCCAAGCCCTGCACCGAAATGGCCGCCGACACTCGCGACCGATTCGATCAGGTAGGCGCGCAGTTCTGCGGCGATCTTGGGTAGTTCCACTTCGGGAACCCGCTTGAGGCCAGCCGGGGAGTCAATCCGGGCAAGGTGCGGGTAATGGATGGCGTCGATCATCGCGTCATTGTCGCGCAACGCAGGACGGCGATGTGGGTGATCCCTTGGCATGGCGACATCCCCCCGCCGCTGCGCAGCGACCCACTTCCTTCGGAAGGGGGTGGGCGAACTTGGACGTCGCCTCCCGCCTTACGCCCTTCCGCGACCGAATCCGCGCTTCAACGATTGCCGAATCCGGATCTGGCGCGTGACGTCGTGCATTTCGTGGATGCGACGGCTGTTTGCCGCCATGACGTCGCTGCGGGTCAGGATTCCCACGAGCCGCGTGGGGTTGTCACGCGCAACCACGATCAGGCGCCCGACGTTTTCCGCGACCATCAGGTCGGAGGCGTCGCGCAGGTTGTGGTCCTCGAAAACCACTATCGGCCCGCGCTTCAACATTTCGCCAATGCGGGTCAATCCCGGACGATCCGGATCGAGCAGCATGCGACGCGTGACGACACCGCGGACACGACCCGCATCGTCGATCACGGGGTAGCCCTGGTGCTGTGCGCGCTCGCGACCGGAGTTCATCCATTTACGCACTTCACCCAATTCGTCCGAGGTTTTGAGTGAGCGCACTTCGCGGGTGCAGGCTTTGCCGACCTGGACCTGTTCCAGAAAATCCGCCGAGTATTCGCTCGGCACGCGAATACCACGCCGCTCGATCTTCTCGGTCATGATTGTGCTGCGCATGCTCAGCGCCGAAATCATGTAGGCCGCGGCGCAACCGGCGAGCAGTGGCAGGAGCGCCTCGGGTTGCCGGGTCGTTTCGAAGGCGAACACGATCGCGGTCAGCAGCGCGCGTGATGAGCCGGCGAAGATCGCAGCCATGCCGACCAGCGCCGCGATGCGCGGGTCGATACCGAACGAGGGCCACGCGTCGCCGATCCCGATTCCGACCAGCGCGCCCATGGAGCCGCCAATCATGAATAGCGGCGCGAGCGTACCACCCGAGGTACCGCTGCCCAGCGCGATCACCCACGACAGGAATTTCAGCGCGCCGAAGGTGACCAACATCGTGACGCCGAAGTGTCCCTGCACCAGCGCGTCGATATTGTCGTAACCGACACCGAGTGTGTGTGGCGAGATCCATCCGATCACGCCGGCCGCAATTGCGCCGATGGCGGGCCACCACATCCAGTGGATCGGCAGTTTCTCGAACATGTCCTCGACGCCGTACACGGCGCGGGTCACCCACACGCTGGCATAGCCCACGATCGCGCCGAGCAGGATGTAACTGGCGAGCGCCCAGCCTCCAGGTTCGGCCACGGCCGGCATCGCGAACACCGCGCCAGAACCGTAGGTTGCGTAGCGCACGCCGGTTGCGGTGACGCAGGCCAGCGCAACCGGAATCAGCGAGCGCGGGCGCAATTCGAACAACAGCAATTCGACCGCCATCACCAGCGACGCCACAGGTGCGCCGAACACCGCCGCCATGCCGGCCGCGGCGCCCGCGGCCAGTAAAACCTTGCGCTCCTGCGCGGTGACGCTGAGGAACTGGCCGATCAGCGAACCCATTGCGCCGCCGGTCGAGATGATCGGCCCTTCGGCACCGAACGGGCCACCTGTACCGATCGCGAAAGCCGACGACACCGGTTTCAACCAGGTCACCCGCGGTGCGATGTTGGATTCGTGTTCCAGAATCCTTTCCATCGCCTCGGGAATGCCGTGACCCTGGATCGCGCGTGAGCCCCAGCGTGCCATCACGCCAGCGATCAAACCGCCGATCACCGGCATCACGATGACCCATGCGCCGAGATGATTGTGTGCGGGCGACAGCACGAACGAACCGGTATGTTTGCTCGCGGAAGGTCCGAGGACATCTGACACGCGACCGTAGAACGTGATGTCCGTGATCAGGTTGATCATCAGCATCAACAATTGCGCGACGCCGGCGGCGGCGGCGCCCAGCATGACGGCCAGCGCGCTGATGAACAGGATGCGCTTCGAAACCAACGTCGATTCGCGCGGCATGCTCGCCGCGTCCAGCGTCGCGCCCAAGGCCGGGGCGAGCGGCAGCGCGTCGGTGCTGCCGGCGGTCCGCATGCTTTCGTGCGCGGGATCGGGATGGGATTCTCCGGCGCGAGCGGATGCGTGATCCGGCGCTTCGGAGATCGGGTCTTCAGGTGTCATGGCAGGAGCAAGGACAAAAACTGCTGCGGTGCAGCATAGCGTGTGCGCCCGCACTGGCCAAGGGCAAACGGGGTTGCCGTTGAGTTTTCGCCAGGCAGGATCGCCTGCGGCCACCCCCGCTCGATCACATTCATCACGCCGCCGGACGGCGGTTTCTGGGCAGGTGATGCACCAGGAATTCCATCTGGTCCGCAAGGATATTGCGGTTGGACAGGATCAAGTGTTCGACCCAGCTCGGCTTGTACGGAATGGCCAGCAGCGGCATGCCTGCCTGTTGCGGCGTGCGCCCACCCTTCTTCAAGTTGCACGCCAGGCACGAGGACACGACGTTCTCCCACGCATCGCGCCCGCCACGGGACAGCGGAGCGACGTGGTCGCGCGTCAATTCGCTGCGCCCGCAGTGACGGCCGCAATAAAGACACAGATAGCGGTCGCGTGCGAACAGTGCGGCGTTGCTGAGGGCAGGGGAAGGATCGACCGCGCCGCTGTGGCAGTGTCCGCGGCTGGCGACGATCGGATGCAGTTTCAGGATGCTTTGATCACCCGTGTCGCGGCGGAAGCCACCGTGAACCGTGAGGCAGCAATCGCCCAGTGTCCAGGCGACCGCATCACGCACGTACAGGCACGCAGCATCCTGCCAGCTTATCCAGTCGAGGATGCGACCGCCGGCATCCAGCGACAGCACGCGCGTGGTATGCAGGTTCGCGACTCTGGAACCGGTGGGAACGATGATGCTGGCGGTGTGCGAGTCCATGACCCGCGCAGCATAGAACAAATCGCCGTACGCGCGGTAGCGGTGTCTGCTTGCCGGCTCCTTTGCTTGCCAGGAGAGCAACATCCTTCGCTCGCGCTGCGCGTAGAATACATCCCCCCATGCTGCGCGCGATCCCCTTCGTGCCAAAGGCGGTGAATCTTCCCCCTTCCAAAGGAAGGGGGAGCGAGGGGATGCGCTTCTCCCGTCGTGACGCGTGAACGCCTTGGCAGCGGCACTCACAACTTGCCATGCTCCAGCGGACGTTCGCGATGCATCAACGCCCATTGCGCATGTTCGGCCAGCGCCGCCTCGCCGAGTGCGCGAAGGATGTCGCGCTGACCGCGTGGCTCGTGCACGGCATCCAGCTTGCGGCGCGCGCTGGCGAATATCCCGCGCATGTGGCGGTATTGCTTGATCAGCTCCTTGTCGGCCTTGCGATATGCGTACGACTCGCGCGTGGCCGCGGTGATCGCCAGCACCCCCATCAGCGCCACGAGGTAAGTCGCGGTATCGGAGTCGAGCCAATGGTGAAACGCCGCGAGGAACACGCTGGCGGCGATGACGGCGGTCAGCAGGATCCGCGACAGCCTTTGGGTGCGGTCGTGGATGCGGTGGCGCTGTTCGGCCTTGCGCGCGTAGTAACCGAGTTGGCCTTCGCCGCCCGAAGCCCCGATCCATTCGGCGATCACCGCGGCAAGGTCGATTTTCGAGTTGGCCCCGGCGGATTGGATGCCGGCCGCGCGCATCACGTTGCGGATCCAGCCCAACTCGACGTCCTGTTTCTGCATGAAGTTGTCGTGCGCGAATGCGCCAGGGTCGTCCGCCTCGATACCGGCGCGCCTCCAGTAGTCCTGCACACGCAGCCCCTCGGCAAGTGCGCGGTAGTCGATGTACTTGCGGTGCCACTGCCGTCGCCGCGTCAGCCACGCCAGCCACACGCCGGCGGCGAACAGCAGCACGAACACGTAAATGGCGTCGGGGATGTAGGGCAAGTCGGGTGGCAGGTCGGAGTAGCAGATGAAGGCGATGCCCATCAACGCCGCAAGCACGTACAAGCTTCGCATCGCGAACAGCACCTGCTTCTGGAAACGGATCGCAAGCCGGTCGGAGGCGGCAAACAGGCTGTCGATCGACACACGGCCATCGCGATCGATTCCGGCATCTTCTTCATCAGGCGAAACGCCCGCGTGAATGTCGTCGGCGTAGCGCGCGGCATCGTCGTTGAACTGCTGCATGCGGGCAAACATGCGCCGAAATTCCTGGGGCATCCCCGCCTCGTCTGTCCAGGTCCTTTCCTCGCTGATCCAGCGCGTCTGCAGCGGTTGCAGGGGTGGCAGGGGAGGGCTGATGCCGCCGTTGCCGTCGCTGCGCGAGCACGCGATGTGGTACAGCAGACTTTCATCGCCACTATCCAGCGTCACGCGATGGGATTGGCGGCGCTCGATCCAGCCCGGCATGATGCCGTTCAAGAGATAGTGCACCACTTGCCCCGTCCCGCCCAGCAAATCCGACGAGCGTCCATCCCAGAGTGCCAGCAGGATGTGGCAGTGGCTGGCGACGAACACGCCCGCCTGCGCGTACTGGCGGTCGCGTGCCGGACCGCGTTCGGCGATATCGGCGACCGTAACGCCGGGCAGCAGGGGCAGTTGCAACAGTTCGGCACGCGCACACAGCGCGTCGAACCTGACGCGGTCGGACCCGCCGAAATCCTGCGTATAAATGTCACGCGCGAACGGCAGTGGTGCAACCAGTCGTGCCCCCACGGCCTGCGCTACCTCCGCGACCAACTGGTCGCCGCCTGCGGCCAGCGACGAGAGCACCACCAGCGGCAGGTTGGGAAAATCGCGTTGTAGCCCCGCAAGAAAGTCGCGCACGCGCTGCCGGATCGGCTCGATCTCGTGTGCGGGGATATTGCGGTGACCGGTGACGCCGATGACCAGCGGTGTGGCGACGGCGCTCATGGGAGGGTTTCCTGTTTCCGCATCGCCGAATACTACTGCCGCCGCACTCATGTCGCCTTGTTATTCAGGGCTCGGTGTAGCCCTCATCACGCATCACCGTCGGGTCCATGGTCATTGGGGCCGTCATCGCGGCTCCCGTCGTTGCAGGTGCGGCGGTGCGGCCGCTCTCTTGTCGTCATTCCGAAGCCGGCGCATTCGCTCCCAATCGTCGTCATTCCGGGGCTGTCTGCGGCTTCATCGCTGGCAGAACCAGGAATCCAGTTTTTCGTTTTAATAGCGAAAGTCAGAACTGGCTAGACTCGCGCCACCCTTGGCGCTTGCCTTCCGGACCGGATTCGGCATTCGCTCCTGCAAACGCGGTCGGGTTCCATCGCCGGTAGCGCCGACGATGGCCCCAGAGTGACAAACTCTCTTGTCGTCATTCCGGACCGCGGCGTCATCGCGCGATCCGGAATCCATCTTTTTTTCACGGCAAGAGCGAAATGGATCCCGGTCTTCGCCCATATAACAACAATCAATTTATGCGTGGGCTGGACCAAAACAAAGCGAAATCCAACGCAAGGCTTGCTCGCGTTGGGCTTCGCGTTGCTCAGCCCAATCGACCTACTGATGGTCCAGACCCGGGAATGAACCTGACCCCCTTCCTCGGTCGTCCGGAATCACTTCATTTGGTACGAATGACCGGCAAGCCGTTGCCCACGACTCCACATCTGGGGGACTCGTACAAATCCTGTTTCGAGCCGGAGGTGACGGTGAGTTGCACATGATATTTCCAATCGCCCGCCACGCCGTTGCCCGTATTTTCCACGATGCATGCCACGTATCTGCCGTCGATGAGTGGGCGGGACAGGTGCGCCCTGTCGGCGTCACACCATTCAAAACTTCGAAACGTGACGTTTTTCGCTGCCGTGGCCCAAGTGATGGTGGCGACGGTTCCGGGCGGTATTTCGATTTCGTGCGGAGTGAACTGCGGCAGATTGTCGTTGATCGCCACGGTCACATAAAACGGCTCATAAGCCAAATGGACATCGGACATTGGGGTTCTCCTTGCGTCGGGTGGGTGAAGGTTTCGCGTCTCGGCCACAAACAGGCGGTTCCGGTTTCACTGATGGCGGGACTCAACGGGTTTGGCTGCGGTGGCGCTCGCCGCCATGGCGTGGCCCGTGCGCAGGGTCGCCCTTGCA
This sequence comes from Rhodanobacteraceae bacterium, assembly GCA_050737995.1. Taxonomy (GTDB): domain Bacteria; phylum Pseudomonadota; class Gammaproteobacteria; order Xanthomonadales; family Rhodanobacteraceae; genus 66-474. Next base: position 34,638 of record JBOHYR010000119.1, on the reverse strand, counting down.
CCGACCGGATAAACAATTCCGTGGTCACGCAATCGTGCGACGAAGCCAGCAGGGCAGTAACCCATCTTCTGCAATATCCCGATGGCGGGTCCGGCTTGCGTCGAATTGCCCAGTGCAAGCAATGCGTAGACCCAGATCGACACGTTGCGCGGGTCGACGGAATGCGCGGCCAGCGGCCGCATGCGTGTCAGCGCCTGCTGTCGGTATCTGGTAGCCGAAACTGCATCGCCCGAGTCGGCAGCAAGTTGACCGAGCAACAGTTCTACTTTCGCCTGGATGCGGATCGCGGAGGCCTTCGGCGAATCGCCTGCTAGTAGTTTCCGGATGGTCGCATCGGCTTGACGTGCCAATCGGCGCGCAGCCTCGAATTGCTTGCGTGCCCGTGATAGGCGCGCCGATTGAAGTTGCGCTTCGGCCAGGTTGCTGCGCCATTCTGCATTGCCCGGATCCTTGACGACCAGCTCCATTTCGGTCGCCAGCGCTAGGTTGGTCGGCTTGATGGCATCATTGATGTCGCCTTGTTCCAACAGCAGTTGCCCCAACAGCAATTCACCGTGATACGCGCGACCATCCTGCCAGTCGGTATGGCTGGGGTCGAATGTGATCAATCCGTCTCCGATCCCCACCGCCGCCTTGGCTTGATTCACGCCCTCCTGCGCGTGTCCAACCAGCGAAAGCGTGCGGCCGAGGATTGAATCGTCAATCAGCAATTGATCTTGCATCTGGCGGTTGTGCGGATCGCCGGCAACCACCCGTACCATCTTCCGCTGGCTCTTCCGGAAATACTCCACGGCGTCTTCCAGTTGCCCCTGCGCCAAGGCAATGTCGCCGAGGTTGCTGTATGCGCCACTAAGGGCGTTTTGCCAAAGTACGTCCTTCGAGTGGACTCTCGCCATGCGCTGACCGAGCGCGAGATCCTTGACATAGTCATCCAGCGCTGCGTGCAGTTCACCGCGAGCCTCGGCGACATGACCGAGGTTATTGTAGACATAGTCGAGGTTGTGCTGTATCTCGTTGTCTGAGGGATCTAGGCGGACGGCACGCTCCAAGGCGGCTGCGGCCCGTTTGAAGGCCGATTCGGTAAGATCGAGCTTGCCTTGGTTCCAATCGTTGAAGCCGATCCACAGGAGGTTCTCGCCGTAGGCATTCTGGCGCGCCGGGTCATCGGGGGACAATTCGACCAGCCGCAGGTTGATACGCAATGCCTGCCGGAAGGCATCCATCGAATCGGACAGCCGGCTCTGGTTCATCCGAACGTCGCCGATCTTCTGCAATGCCTTCGCGCGTTGTGCCAGTGAGGCTGTGCTGACATCCTTGACGGGCAACGACTTGAAATACGCCATTGCCTTGTCGTCGACGCTGCCGAGGATATCCAGACGGTCGACTTGGCGCAGTTTGGTGGTGAGGTCGCCGAGCATGAAACTGACCAGGCCTTCGGCCTGCTTTTGGCGGCGCACGGCGGCTTGTTGCGCAACAACGGCGTGGTGCTGTGCGATCACCGCGTCGTGGCGCAAAATCAAGGCGTAGGCTGCAAGCACGCTTGTGATCGCCATCACCACGAGTGCCAGCGCGGTAACCGTGGCCATACGCCGTATCTGTCGGTGTTGCTCACGCTGCTTCAGCTGATCAAGGCCCACGCCGAGCAATCCTGCGATGAGCTTAAGCGTGGCACCGGTCTTGCCGTCCTTTGTAGGTCGCGCGTCGGCGGCGACCGGTTCGGTGCGCTCACAGGTTGGCTGGCCATGCGAATCGAGCGCATGGCGAAGCGCGAGGCAGAAGCATTCCTCTCCTTCATGGCCTGGCCAGTCGCTGATGCCGGGTTCGCCATCGACGATCAGGCAGAAGATGCGCTCGCTGCGGCCCATCCGCTTGAACGCCAGCACTTCTTCATTGACCCAGCGCGATTGCGCCGAATGCGGCGAGCATATGACAATCAGGGCCTCGGATTGGCGTAGCGCTGCGTTGACCTTGTTTCCGAGGTCGTGCGCGCTGGCGAGTTCCTCGCGGTCGCGGAAGATCGGATTCAACCGGCGCGGAATCACTCCGGCAGCGCTTTGGGTGCCCACCAGCCGTGAGGGTACCCGATACGTTTCCAGCGCCTTGTGCAGCCAGTCAGCCCACGCCTTGTCGGCGTGGCTGTAACTGATGAAGGCGCGGTAGGTGAAGCCGGAACCGGACGACGACCCGGACATGTAACGCCCCCTTTTGGATGCAAATCACGGGAACGCTCGTCGGGGCTGGGCCGGGAATCCTTGGGGACTCAGTCGGGCGGGCGAACCGAGCCTAGCACCAAATGTGGATAGCGTCACACTTCGTTGTCGTCATTCCGGGGCCATTGCCGATAGAGTCGACGATGGCCTCGGATTGACCAGCTCTCTTGTCGCCATATCCGAGGCTGCGGCGTTCGGCGCTTCGTGCAGGCCTGCACCGGATTTGATCCGGGGGCGAACGAAGAACATATCACCAAGCCCGAACCCTGCTTGGTGGCAGTTGAATTGCGCCGCCCCGCTGCGCATGAAGCGGCGCGGGATGTAAGCAATCCCGCGCCGCAATACGTTGGATGCCGTTGCCACGATGCTACATATTGACCCCCTGGTTACGGATTTGTGGGTCGATGACGCTCAGCGACCCGTCGGAGCGCTGGACGATCAGGCTGAATTCGAATTCGCCCGGTTCGGGGTTGGCATCGAGCAGGGTCAGTTGCGTGGTATCGCCCTTGGCAGCGATGGTGCGCAGCGGAAATGCCGCGCGACCGAGTGGGTCGCGCCGATTGCCCTCGATGCGATGACTGTCGGCAGCGCCCCTTGGGTCGATGCCGGCCACGTCCCTGAAGGCAATGCCGACCGGCATGTAGGCGTACCTGTCGCCTTGCCGGGCATGGACGAAGAACTCCAGGTAGACCTCGGCGCTGACCACGATCGGATCGTTGATCCTGCCTTGGCTGACGTTGCCGTTGCCGGTGTCGGTCAATTCGATGTCGGCGCGGCTACAGCCGCGCTCGTTACCGATCTCGTGGAAGTCGGTCAGGGTGATGGAAATTTGCGCGGTGGCGGGTCGTGCGCAATCAGCGGACATGACGGTCTCCTCGGGGGGCTACGGATGATGGCTGGCCTTCGTGGCCGGCCAGGGTTGCAGCGGCACGTAGCCGCTGGCATGCAAGCGTTCGAATGCGATCCGGGCGTTGGCGGCATCACCGGTCAGCTGGCACAGGCGCAGCCAGGGATCGAGCAGGCGCCAGTAGCGTGTGTCGGCGGCGCGTTGGGCAAGCAATGCGCGGGCTTGCGACCATGCTGGCGGAGGTGTACCGGGGAATCGAGCCTGCTGCACCATGCCCAGGACCAGCAACGCATCGGCCTGATCAGCCGCGCTGCGGTCGTCGACAGCGCCTCGCGCCGTCTCGTTGCGTGCTTCGGCGAGAGATCGGATCGCTGCGTCCCCGGCTCCCGGCAAGTCGCCGTCATGCCATGCGATGCGCGCACGCAGCAGCCACCCACGGCTGAGCACCGGGGGGATCGACTGCTTGTTCAGCGCCGCTGTCGACTGTCCGAGATCCTGCAGGCGCGCCATCGGCTCGGACAGCAGTTTTGCAGCCTGATCGGGACGATTCGCCGCAAACACATAGGACGCGTTTCGGACCTGCACACTGGCCATGCTGACCCGCCACTGGATATTGTTCGAGTCATGTTGCGTCAGGGTCCGATACGCGCTGGCCGCCTCGGTGAGGGTACGCACGCTCTCCTCGCGCCGGCCGGTGGTGCTCAATGACGCGGCGAGCAGTTCCTGCGCGTTGGCCCATGCGGACAACCAACGAAAATCCTCGGGGTGCCGGGCACGCAGCTCGGCATAATGGCGGGCTTGTTCGTCGAACAAACGCTGGGCGCCGGCCAGATCACCGTGGCGGTCGGCCACGTTGCCGAGCCACGAGATGGTGTCGGCGATGTATGAAGCCAATTCGGCGTCATCGGGCTGCGCTCGGGCAAGTTGCTTCTTCACGGCCAACTCTGCCTCGAACCCGCGCTGCGCGGCATCCAGATCGCCGCGGTCCAGCGCAAGCACGGCCAGATTGTGTTCGCCGTAGGTGGTTTCGAGCTGCCAGTCCTTGTTGTGCGGATCTATCTTTACCAGCCCGAGGGTGGAATCCCGGTAGCGGGTCAGCCAGGCATTGGCTTCGGTCAGCTTGCGTTGCTGCCAGTAGACGTAGCCGGTCCAGTATTCGGCCTGAGCGCGGTCGTACAGGAACCGTCCGTTGCGGGGATGCCGCGCGGCCAATTCAGCACTGCGCTGGTCGGCACGCTGGAAGGCATCCATGGCGGGGCCGTACCGCGCTTCATTCAATCGGATCTCGCCAATCTGGACCAGGGCACGGGACTGCTGGGTGAGTTCGACGTCGGTCAGCGAGCCAGGCTGGCCGACCGCGAATAGCGCCATGGCCTTGTCGGTCACCGAAGACATCAGGTCCAGACGACCCATGCCCTCGAGCTTGTCGTGCAGATCGCCGAGCATGAAGTTCAGCGCATCCTCGGTTTGCGCCTGACGTTGCCGGGCTTCGTTGCGGGCAACGTACGCGGTTATGGCCAGCCCGCTGGCGATTGCCATGCCCAGCATCGATGCCACGGTGATGGTCATCATCCGGCGGCGGCGGCGATGCGCTTCGCGTTGAACCAATGTGTTGAAACCGACTCCCAATATCCCCGCAATCAGCCGCAATTTCGCGTTGGCTTTGTTGTCCGCGCCGCGGCGTACATCGGCGGCGACCGGTTCGGTGCGCTGGTTCGTCGGCTGACCGTCCTCGTCGAGCGTGTAACGCAGCGCGGGGCAAAAACAATCTTCTGTTTCCCGACCGGGCGTCTCGCTGGTAGCGGGTTCGCCGTCCACGATCAGGCAGAACACGCGCTCGGCGCGACCCATTCGCTTGAACGCCAGCACTTCTTCGTTGACCCAGCGCGACCGGGCCGAGTGCGGTGAGCAGATTACGATCAGGGTCTCGGATTTCGCCAACGCCTCGTTGACGGTGCGGCTGAGATCGGTGGCACTGGCAAGGTCTTCGCGATCGCGGAAGATCGGCGCAAGGCGGCGCGGGATCACCCCGGCCGCGGTTTGCGTTCCGACCAGCCGCGATGGCACGCGCCAAGTCTCCAGAGCCTTGTGCAGCCAGCCGCCCCAAGTTTCGTCATGGTGGCTGTAGCTGATGAAGGCACGGTATGTGAACGTGCGCGCGGCGAGAGAATCCGTCATGCGACACCCACAGGCATATCCGGTCCGTGGAACGCGAATCCTGACATCGCCCGTCAGGGCCCGAGCGTGCCCGAGAATGCGGGTGACCCAGCCGAGATCGGCAGCCTGAGCCTAACATCAAACGTGAGCTGCTCACATTAATTTGCCGTTAGCCGAACAACTCCGGAGCGTCAGGGCAGTCACGCGTCAGGGCTGCACGGCGAAAACGGCCGGGATGGCATAGGCCGAGCCCCAGAGTTCGTTCGGTCTCGTCCCGATCACTGGCCAGAAGGCTGTCAATGCAGAACACGGATTGTCCGGGAGCGACACTGATCAACATGATGCCGTGATTCAGCGCAACGGTTTGATCATCCGGAGGAGATCGGGTCTGAAGCCCGTGCTTTCGTACAACGCTCGGGCACGTGCATTGCCGGGGAAAACGGAAAGCGTCAGCAGTCTGCAGCGGTTGTCCTTCGCCCACTGTCGCGAGTGTTCGAGCAACGCATGGCCTATGCCTTCGCCATCGTGCCCCGGGGCAGCGGCGAGGTCGGAGATGTGACACGCACGCGCGGCCGAGAAGAAATCGCGCTGGATCTGCAGATGCAGGAATCCGATGCGCTGGCTGCTTGCATCTTCAGCCACGAAGAAACGATCGCCCGGTGGCAGTTCGCGCAGATCGCGTTCGATACGGCCGCGAATCCCGGCAAGCGTCTTTCGCTTGCTGCGGCCTTTCGGCAAATCGAAAGCGACGAAGCGTGGTGCCAGCGTCAGGATGAAGTCCTCGTCGTCCGGAGTGGCAGGGCGGATGCGAATCAGATTTTTGCGTGTGGTTGGCAATGGTGTGCTGTTTCCGGGTGCGTTGTTCTTGCGAGATTGACAATGACGATTCGCGTGAGCGACCCCATACCCTTTTCTCGTCATTCCGGGGGCTGCCCGCGCGTTGCGTAGGCGACATGCAGGTTGGGCTGAGCGTAGTGAAGCCCAACTTCGGAACGCGAGATGCGTGCCGGGCTCCGCTCGGCCCAACCTATCCGAACAACGCATCCGGCATTGCGAACACGCTGTCTGCGTCCGCCTGCATGGCAGCAAGATGCGTGCGGGTGCGCGGCAGGATGCGCGCGAAGTAGAAACGCGCGGTCAGCAGTTTTGCCTGTTTGAAGTCGTCACTTTGTTTCGACGCGTCAGCCGCGACTACGCTGCGCGCCCACGCATAGGCCAATGCGACGTAGCCGGAATAGAACAGGTAATCGACGGCCGCCGCGCCGATTTCGTCCGGATTGGATAGTGCGCGCTTGCCGAGCGTCTGCGTGATGTCTGCCCATTCCCTGGCCAGCATCGACAGCTTCGGAAGGAATTCTTTCAATGCCCCGTCGTTTGCGTGCTGTGCGCGGAACGCGCCAAGCTGTGCGAGGAACAATTGCAAGCCTTCGCCGCGCTGCTGCATGATCTTGCGGCCAAGGAGGTCCAGTGCCTGGATCTGGGTGGTGCCCTCGTAGATGGTGGTGATGCGCGCGTCGCGCGCGTACTGCTCCATGCCCTGTTCGGCGATGTAGCCATGGCCGCCATAAATCTGCAACGCGAGGCTGGTGCACTCGTTGGCGTTCTCGGTCAGCATCGCCTTGATGATCGGTGTCAGGAAAGACACCAGCGCCTCGGCGCGCTTGACCTCTTCGACGTCCTGCGACCGATGTTGGATATCGACCAGCGTTGCCGCATAAAGGACCAGCGCGCGTCCTCCCTCGATCAGCGATTTCTGGGTGAGCAGCATTCGGCGCACATCGCCGTGCACGATCAAGGGGTCGGCGGGTTTGTGGGGGAACTTCGCGCCCGACAACGCACGCATTTGCAGGCGTTCGCGCGCGTAGCCCAGAGCGTTCTGGTAAGCGCGTTCGCTCAAGGCGAGCCCCTGCAAGCCAACCGCAAGCCGTGCGGTGTTCATCATGGTGAACATCGCATTCAAGCCCTTGTTTGGCTCACCGATCAGCCACCCCTGTGCCGCGTCGAAATTCATCACGCAGGTAGCGGAGCCTTTCAGCCCCATCTTGTGTTCGATCGCGCCGCAACGCGCGGTATTGCGCTCGCCCATCTCGCCGTTCTTCCCGACTTTCACCTTCGGCACGATGAACAGCGAAATTCCTTTCACGCCTTTCGGCGCGTCTGGCAGGCGTGCCAGCACCAGGTGCACGATGTTGTCGGTGAAACCGTGCTCGCCCGCGGTGATGAAGATCTTGGTACCGCTGATCTCGTAGCTGCCGTCCTCGTTCGGCTCGGCCCGCGTTTTCAGGAGGCCGAGATCGGTGCCACAGTGCGCTTCGGTCAGGCACATCGTGCCTGTCCATTCGCCGGACACGATGCGCTTCAGGAACACCTCTTGCTGCCAGTCGGCGCCATGCATGCGCAGCGCTTCGGTCGCACCGTGCGAAAGCAGTGGATAGGTGCCCCAGGCGAGGTTGGCCGAGTCGATCATCTCCTTGACGGTTGCGCCAACGGTCTCTGGCAGCCCCTGACCTCCGAAAACCTCCGGCGCGGTCAGACCTGCCCAGCCGCCTTCGACGTATTGTTTGTAGGCGTGCGCGAAACCTTCCGGCGTCGTCACTTCGCCACTCGCCTTGTCGAACGTGCAACCCTGGTGGTCGCCGATCTCGTTCAACGGCGCAAGCACGGCTTGCGAAAACTTCGCGGCCTCGTTCAGTACCGCGTCGATGAGTTCGTGGTTGAGATCCTCGCACCCCGGCAACTCGGCGAACACCTTTTCGACCTCCAGCAAGTCGTACAGATCGAATCGAATGTCGGCGAGCGGGGCGGTGTAAGTCGTGGTCACGAGATTCCTTGAATGCTTTTGAAGTCCCTCCCGGCGGGAGAGGGCAGTGGTCAGCGCCAGATATTGGAGACTCCGGGCACCGGCGAGATAAATCCCGTGCCATCAAGTTTGAACGGTTGCGGCTTGCCCTTCGTTCCCTTGCCCACCGACAGCGTGCCCTTGAGTTCGTAGGCGATTGCATTGGACTTGGCAGCGGCCAGTGCGGCGGCGCCGGCCGCATCGGGTCTGAACGTGACGGTCGTGATATCGGCGTCCATCGCCGGGATGTCGAGATCGGGCGAGACGGCAATGTGGCCTGTGGCTTTGCCGTTGAGCGTCAGGTTCGCGTCGACGGCGTAGACGTGCATGCCGGTGTCGTAACTGTAATTCTGGACGCGCACGACGGCGGTCCAGGTGTCATTGGAATTCACGGTAAGCTGTTGGATGCTCGCGGTAGGAGGCTGCAACTTGGTGCCTGCCATGCAGCCGGCGAGCGCAAAGAGGGCGCCCAGCGTGGCAACTGTGACAAATCGACGTATGGTCATGCGCGAAAGATGCTGGATCATCGACCGGCTCCTCAATGGGCAAGGCGAATCAAGGGACACCCACAACAAATACTTTAGCGCGTTGCGCGCAGGCCGGACACGGTGGTCGACGCAGCCGCCGCGATGCCCGATGCCCTGAAGGCATCGATATCTTCAAGGGCCGCGAGCCGGCCGTCTTCAATCCTCGCCACGCTGTCGGCGAGCGCAACGACTTCGTCGAACTGGTGGCTCACGAGGATCGTGGTCAGCGCGAATCCTTCCTTCAGCCTGTACAGGTGTTCCAGCACTTCCGCGCGGGCTTCTCGGTGCAGGTTCGCAAGTGGCTCGTCCAGCAACAATGCATCGGGCTGTCGCAACAACGCACGCCCGATCGCGACGCGCCGGACCTGGCCCCCGGACAACTGGCCGGGTTTGCGCGTGAGCAGCGCCGACAGTCCGAGCAACTGCACCACATCGTCGAATGGCGTCGCTGCGGTGCGGCGCGGCATGCCGTAGCGCAGATTGTCCTGTACGGAGCGGTGCGGAAACAGGCGCGCATCCTGAAATACCACCCCGAGCTTGCGCTGTGCTGGTGGCAGGTCGATGCCCGACCGGGCGTCGAACAGGACGCGGTCGTCGAACGCGATGTGTCCGCGTTGAGGACGCAGCAATCCGGCGATCGCGAGCAGCGTCGTGGTCTTGCCACAACCCGAGTGGCCGAACAAGGCCAGCGCGCGTGCGTTGGATGCCAGCGCGAGTTCGAGCAAAAATTCGCCGCGTCGAAGCGAAAGATCGAGCTCGATCATGCCTCGACCTCACCGTTACTGGCAGCACCGCGAAGCAGCATCAGCGCGGTGATCAGCCCGGCCAGCAGGGCGACCATCACCGCCACCAAAGTCAAACGCAATGCACCACCCTCGCCACCGGGTGTGGAGATCAGCTCGTACAACGCAATCGGCAGCGTACGGGTTTGTCCCGGTATCGACGACACGAAGGTGATCGTTGCGCCGAACTCGCCGAATGCGCGCGCGAACGCAAGTGCCAGTCCTGCGATCAGGCCTCGCACCGACAATGGCAGGGTGATCCCGAAAAAGATCCGCCACGGCCCCGCGCCCAACGTGGCGGCCGCGTGTTCGAGCTTCCGGTCAACCGATTCGAAAGCGTTGCGCAACGCCACTACCAGCAGCGGGAACGCCATCACCGCCGCAGCCAGCGCGGCGCCGGTCCAGCGGAAGGCGATGGACAGGCCGACCGCGTCGAGCAACCGGCCGATCGGCCCGTGGTGTCCGAACACGATCAGCAAGACATACCCGGTTACCACAGGGGGCAGGATCAATGGCAGCAGCAGCAGGCCTTCGAACAGCGGTTTGCCGAAGAAACGCGTGCGCGCCAGCAGCCATGCACAGGCTACCGCCAACGGCAGCGAACACAGCACGCCGATCAGCGAGACCTTGAGGCTCAAGGCCAGGGCGACGATTTCGGCGTGGTCGAGCAGCCACATGGTCGGGTGTCTTCAGTGCGCGAGCACCGTGAACCCCCAGTGCCGGAAGACTGCCTGTGCGCGCGTTGTTTGCAATGCGGCGAGCAACGCATGAGTCGTCGCGTTGTCGTGGCCCTGCACGATCGCGACCGGATACAGGATTGGCTTGTGGCTGTTCGCCTGAAACGTCGCCAGTACGCGCACGCGTGGTTCCGAGGCGGCATCGGAGCGGTACACGATGCCGAGCGGGCACTGCCGCAACACCACGAGATTGAGGGCGGCGCGCACGTCGCGGCTCATCGCGAGATGGGGTTCCAGCGACGGCCACATGCCAAGTTTTGTCAGGGATTGCTTGGCGTAGATGCCGGCCGGCACCGAATCGGGCAGCGCGATCGCAAGGCGTCCGTTGCGGCCGAGGATTTTCAACAATGCCGCCGCACCCTGCGCGAGATCGGCTTGCGCAACGGAACCGGATGGCGCGATCAGCACGAGTGCATTGCCGAGCAGATCCGTGCGGGTGGACGGCACGACGGCATCGAGTTTGGCTGCGTCATCCATCCAGCGTTCGTCGGCCGAGATGAAAAGGTCCGCGGGCGCGCCGTTTTCGATTTGCCGCGCGAGCGTGGAGGTCGCGGCGTATACCAACCGCGGCGCGGGCGATCCCAGGATGCCTGCGTGTGCCATTTGGTCGAGCGCGGGTTGCAGGCTGGCGGCCGCGAAGATCGTTGGTGGCGCAGCCGTCGCGGCCAAGGACACGAAGATGCAGGCTGCGCAGATCACGCATTTCGAAAATAGCTGGATTCGTCGCATTGCACCCTCCCACGGCTGTCGTCACGACGATTCTAGCCTAGGCGTTCCGCCGCGCCGACCGTTGCCTGCGGACTCAGCGGCTCCAAGTCACGGTAAGCGCCGCCTTCGCGATGATGTGCTTTTTGATCGCGGCCAGCGCCGCCTTGCGATCAAAACGCGAGGCAAGTCCGAGCGTAGGCACGTCCAGCGCGTACACCGTGATGACATAGTGGTGGGGCTTGCCTGGCGGCGGACAGGGACCCGAATAGCCTTCATCCCCGAAATCGTTGCGCAGCTGCACAGTGTCGCCCGGGGCATTGCCACTGTGCGGGGTACCCGCCCCGGAATTGAGTCCATTCGCGCCCACCGAGATGTCGAATGCGATCCAGTGCCAGAAACCACCCGCCGCGTCAAGGTCGAACATGGTGACCGCATAGCTTTTGGTATCGGGTGGAGGGTCGTGCCAGATGAGTTGCGGCGACAGGTCGCCACCACCGCATTGGGTGTAGACGTCAGTGAGGGGCATGCGCGCGCCGGGCGTGAGCGTCGGGCTGGTGAGGGTAAAGCCCTGCGCGGCAAACGCCGCGACAGGGGCGAGGACAAGCAGCCAGATCAGTACGCTTCGCATGGCGGGTCAGGTCGCCGATTTCTTGCGCGTGCGGGGCGCACGCTCGCGCAGGTATTCGGCCAGGACCACCGCGTTGCAGTGCTTCTCGTCGTGCGCCATGAATAGCAGCGTCGCGTCGGGATGTTCCCGCAGCAGCGCCTGCAATTCGGCAACCGCTTCGGGGTTGGCGTCCAGTTCGGCGCGATAGCGCGCGCGGAACTCGTTCCACTTCGCCGGGTCGTGTCCGAACCACTTGCGCAGTTCGGTGCTGGGTGCGATGTCGCGCAGCCAAGCGGTCAACTGCAGCTTCGCCTTCGACTGTCCGCGTGGCCACAATCGGTCGATGAGGATTCGCGAACCATCTGCCTTGGTCAGAGGCTCGGTGACGCGCTTGATTCGAAACGCCATGGCAACCTCCATTTGTGCGATCACCACTCAACAAGGCATGATAGGAATTTGTCCGTGAAAGCTACGCAATGACCAGACGTTTGATCGTGCGCCGTTCGCCCATCCACGGCAACGGCGTGTACGCCGCCGTGGACATTCCCGCCCACACCGTGTTGATCCAGTACAAGGGCCGCCTGCTGACCGATGCCGAAGCCGACCGCATCTACGGCGACGGCGCCGATACCGGCCATACCTTTCTGTTCACGCTCAACGACAAGTACATCGTCGATGCCAATGTCGGAGGCAACAGCGCACGCTGGATCAACCATTCCTGTTCTCCGAACTGTCATGCGTACATCCAGGAAGTCGATGGCGCGCGCAAGGACAAGGTGTTGATCGAGACGATGCGGAAGGTCCGCGCCGGTGAAGAACTCACCTACGACTACGGGATTGTGCTGGACGTGCCGCACACGGCCAGGATGAAGCGCATCTGGGCCTGCCGTTGCGGCGCGAAACGCTGTACGGGCACGATCCTGAAATCCAGGCGCTGAAGTTGACATAAAAAACGCCCGGCTTGCGCCGGGCGTTGGTGGATCGAACAGCGATACCGCTCAGCCCTTCAGGCAGGTGCTCATGAAGCTCTTGCGGGCAGCACCTTTGAGGGCTTTGGTCTTGGCCTCGGCATTGCAGGATTTCATCTTTTCCTGCTGGCTGGTCTTGGTGTGCTCCATCGGAGCCGCGGCGGTGGACTTTCCGTGCAGGCAATCGCTCATGAACTTCTTGTGAGCGTCGCCTTTCATGCCCTTGGACTCGTGGCTGCAGGTCGCCATTTTCTGCTGCGACGCAGTCATGGGTTTGGGCGTGGTCTGGGTCGTCGCGCCCGCGGCAAAAGCAGGGGCGGCCGCCATCGCGCCGAGCACCAAGCCCAGCGTCAACATCGAGGAACGGATCATCATGGTTCGTCTCCTGGTGGTACCGGCGCATTGCCGGTCCTGCGAAGCATAACCCAGGCACACCGACTCATGCTGACCGGAGACCAGCGACAGCAGGGCCACTGGCCCCGTCCTCAAATCATGCCGCGGCGCGGGACGCTTCCGCCTGTTGTCGCGGACCCTTTCTCAGCGCCTCGCGGACGTGCGCGACCAGCAGGTCGACCTCGGCTTCGTTGATGGCGAAGTGGGGGGTGAAGCGCAACGAATTGGCACCGCCGTGGATTACGTTGATGCCACGCTCGCGCATGTATTCTTCGGTTGAGTCCGCGCCGAAGCACTTGAACTGCGGGGCGAGTTCGCACGATAGCAGCAAGCCGGTGCCTTGCACCTTGGTGATCAGTCCGCCGAGTTCGTCCTTGAGGGCGGTAAGCTTCTTCACCAGCTCGACGCCACGCTCGCGGATGTTGGCACGCAACTCCGGGGTTATCTCTTGCATCACGGCGCAGGCGATGTCGAGCGCTCGCGGATTGCCGGTCATCGTGTTGCCGTAGATGCCCTTGCGGTACAGCCCGGTGACACGTTCGTTCACGGCCAGCACGGAGAGCGGGAACTGGCCACCGTTGAGTGCCTTGGAATAGGTCTCCATGTCCGGCGCCGGAAGCATCTCGAAGCCGGGATAGTCGACAACGGACAACACGCCGTGTGCGCGCAGGCCGGCCTGGATCGAGTCGACCAGCAGCAGCGAACCGTGTGTGCGGGTCAGTTCGCAGGCGGCGGCGTAGAACTCCGGCGTCACCGCGCGGCCCGGGTCGCCTTCGCCCATCACGGGTTCGAGGAACATGGCTTCGAAGAACCAGCCGTTCTTTTCGGCTTCGTCGAACGTCCGGCGCAGCGCGGCAACGTCGTAAGGAGGGATCGCGATGACCGAATGCTCGTCGCGGAAGCTGGCGAGGTTGGCCTGGTACGCCTTGCGCGACGAATCCGAATACAGCGCCGGACGCCCGGTGCGACCATGGAACGCACCCTTGACCACCAACCGCTTGATGGTGCGGCCGGCGTACTTCGCGCCGGGATCGGTCATCAGTTTGGCGTTGACGTCGGCGATACGCGCGGCCAACGTCACCGCTTCGGACCCGGAGTTGAGGCACATGAACTTCGCGAACGGGTGTTTGCCACTACGCTGACCGATCTCCTTGCGTAGCGCCTCGGTGAACGCGTGCTGCGCCAGCGAAGGCGTCATCACGTTGGCCATCATCTGCGGTTTGGCCAGCGCCGCCATCACTGCTGGCGGGTTGTGTCCGAAGCCGAGCATCCCGTAGCCGCCGCAGTCGTACAACACCGCACCCTTGAGGGTCACGATCCATGCGCCGCGTGCCGCCAGCGGCACGAACGGGCAGATCGCATCATCCGGATAGAAATTGACGAAGCCAGACTGCAGGGCGTGCAGTTGCGAGTCCTCGTCGAGGCCGAGCAGTTCGGGCTGCTCCGCCTTCAGTTGCGTATACTCGGCGTGGGCATCAGCAATCGCGGCGGTCAGATCGGTGTCTTTTGCAGCGAAGCGCTCGACGGTGGCGTCGTCCAGACCCTGGGTGCGGACCTTGCCGCCGTGATTGTGCAGTTCGCGCAGCATGTCGATCGATTTCATGGGAACCTCCAGCTCGGCAGCACCCGCGTGCTGCCCGTAAGTAATTCTACGGAAAAGAAAAGATGACCAATTCTAGCAGGCTGGGTAGTGCGGCGTAACCCCGTGCTGGAGGTCGCGTACGGCCCCATGACGTTTGTCAACCGCGATGGCTGATGATGGCCACTGCCGGATCGGCGTGCCCGTGCGCAGACTGCGCGGCACGGAGGACAGGTCATGAACGCGCCCATTGCCATCGATGCATCCACGCCTGTCGCCCGGCTCGCCGCCGCGCGTAAACGATATGCCAGGGTCTTGGCACTCGACGGGGTCGATTTGGCGTTGCACCGCGGGGAACTGCTCGCGCTGTTGGGACCCAATGGGGCCGGAAAGACCACGGTGGTGTCGTTGCTGTTGGGTCTGATCACACCGGACGGCGGCGAAGCCACACTGTTCGATCAGGATCCGCACACATTATGCGCGCGCCGGCGTATTGGTGTGATGTTGCAGGACGCCGCCCTGCAGGGCACGTTGCGAGTGGGCGAACTGATCCGGCTGACTTCAAGTTATTACCCGAGCCCACGCGACTTCGGCGAAGTGGCGCAACTGGCCGGCGTCGAGGAACTGCTGCGCCGCCGTTACGGCAAGCTGTCAGGTGGCCAGAAGCGGCGCGTGCAGTTCGCGCTGGCGATCTGTGGCAATCCAGAGGTCTTGTTCCTGGATGAACCCACGGTCGGGATGGACGTCGAGGCGCGTGCGGCGATGTGGAAAACCCTGCGCACGTTGGTTGCCGAAGGCCGCGCAATCGTGCTGACCACGCATTATCTGGAGGAAGCCGAAGCACTGGCGGATCGGGTGGTGGTGCTCAATCACGGCGAGGTTGTCGCCGAGGGCAGCGTGGATGCGATCCGCGCGCATGTCGCGCAGCGCCGCATCTGCTGTGTCAGCGCGTTGTCGATGGAGACGTTGCGTGTCTGGCCGCAGATCGAACGCATCGAGCGCGAAGGTGACCGGCTGATCATAGCCACCACCGAAGTTGAAGCGGTTCTGCGCCGCCTGCTCGCTGCCGATCCGGATATGTGTGAACTCGAGGTGCAGCGTGCCGGGCTGGCCGAAGCCTTCGTGGAAATCACCCGCAACGAAACGAACGAGAAGGAAGCCGCCTGATGGACACCGCGATCGCCATGCCGGCCGCGCGCAGCCTGCATGCCTATCTGCTGGAAACGAAATACGAATTCCTGCGCCTGTTACGCACGCCGTCGTTCGCGCTGCCGACGATCCTGTTTCCGTCGCTGTTTTACCTGCTGTTTGGCGTGGTCCTGAATCATGCCAGCCACGGTTTCGATCCCGCTGTATACATGCTTGCCGGCTTTTCTGCTTTCGCGGTCATGTCGCCGGGGTTGTTCGGCTTCGGTGTGGTGGTGGCGATCGAACGCGAGCAGGGCCTGCTGACCTTCAAGCGCGCGCTGCCGATGCCGCCCGGCGCGTATCTGTTGGCCAAAATGCTGATGGCAATGCTGTTCGCCGCGATCGTTACCCTATTGCTGATGGCGCTTGCGGCGACCCTCGGTCACGTGCGGATGCCGACAGCCGATTGGGTAGCACTGTTGGTGACCTGTGTGTTAGGCGTGCTGCCGTTCTGCGCGATCGGCTTGTTCATCGGCACGCTGGTCGGAGGGCAGGGTGCGCCGGCGGTGGTGAACCTGGTCTATTTGCCCATGTCGATCCTGTCCGGTCTGTGGTTGCCCATTTTCATGCTGCCGGGATTCCTGCAACGGATCGCACCATTCTGGCCGGCGTATCATCTGGGCCAGATCGCGTTCGCCGTCATCGGACAACGCCATCTCGGCAGTGTCGGGGTGCATGCCTTGGTGCTGGCGGCCTACACGATCGTGTTCTTTGTACTGGCGCAGCGGCGCTTGGCGCGCGCGAGCCTGAATCCGGGACGGCCATGACTGCTCTCATCGTGCAATCGCATTTCCACCTGATGGTATTTTACTCCGCGCTGTTCGTATGCTTCGCGCCGGAAATCATCGGGACCTTCTTCCAGAAGCCCGAAAAGGGCGCGACCACACACGATCGCGGCTCGCACATCGTGCTGTTCGTGGCCATGTTCCTTGCTATGTTCGTAGCGTTTTTCTTTATCAACGCCAATGTTCCCGATACCACGTTGACCCGGCACCAGCACACGCAATTCTGGTTCGGCATCGCGATCATGCTGTGCGGCCTGCCGCTGCGCTGGTACGCGATCAAGGTGCTGGGCAAGTTCTTCACCCGCGATGTGGCGACGAGGGCAGGGCAGTATGTCGTTGAAGCCGGGCCTTATCGCCTAATTCGGCATCCTTCCTATTCCGGCGCGTTGCTGATGTTCCTTGGGATGGGGATCGCAATGACCAACTGGGTCAGCTTGCTGGCGATCATGCTGGGTGCAGGGATTGGCTACGCCTATCGCGTGCATGTCGAGGAACGGGTCTTGTGTACCGACCTCGGCGAACCCTATCGCGCGTACATGCAGCACACGCGGCGCTTCGTGCCGTTCGTGTGGTGAACGCGGCGTATCATCGGAACCGCGAGGTGAGCGTGATGCTTTTCAAGGTTGCCCCCGATTCCGTCATTGGCCGATCCTGCGCGAGCGGCATGTATCCGCGCTCCCGTTGGGTTCCGCTGATGATGCTGGTGTGGACGATCTGGGTCTTCATCAACCCGATCATGAGCCATCAGACGGAATGGCTGTGGCCGACCATCGCCTCGTTTCCGATCTTTCTGGTGCTGTATTTCCGGGCGTACTACGGTGCGCGGCGGCAAGTCCTGCGGTGCGCACTGGGTATTGCCGTTCTTGCCTTTGCGCTGACGCCCATAAATGTCGGCGCCATGGGTTACCTGATCTACGCGGGGGCATTCCTTGCTTTTACTGGCGGCGGCCTTCGGATCGCGCTGCAACGCATCGTGTTGTTGAATACGCTGTATGCGCTTGAGTGCGTGCTGTTGCAGTGGCCGGGCGTTTATATCCTCAGTGCCGTGATGATGGGTTTGGCGATCGGTTGCCTCAACCTGCTGTTCCGCCGCAACCAGAAACGTGATGCGGAATTGACCCTCAGTCATGACGAGATACGTCGTCTCGCCGCCAGCGCTGAGCGCGAGCGCATCGGCCGCGACTTGCACGATTTGTTGGGACACACATTGTCGCTGGTGGCCTTGAAGTCCGAACTGGCCGGGCGTCTGATCGAGCGCGATCCGCGGACGGCAAAGCGGGAAGTAGCGGAAGTCGAGCGGGTCGCACGCGATGCATTGGCACAAGTGCGCCGCGCAGTCACTGGTATTCGCGCTGCGGCGCTGGTGTCGGAACTGGCTTCGGCGCGTTTGCTGCTTGGGACTGTCGGTGTGCACATGGAGTACCGGCGGGATACGAGTGAATTGCCGACGGATGTGGAAACCTGTTTGTCGCTGGTGATGCGGGAAGCCGTCACGAATGTGGAACGACATGCACGCGCCAACCACGTCGAGGTATCCGTGGAAAGCGATGCGAATCACGTGCGGATGTGCATCCGCGACGACGGTCGTGGTGGCGTCAAAGGGCGCGGCAATGGCCTGACCGGCATGCGCGAACGTGTGCAGGCGCTGGACGGCAAACTCGAAATCGACTCGCCGCGCGGGCGCGGCACGACCATCGAAGTGACGCTGCCGTTGCCGCCTGCACCAAAGCTGGTGCGCGAGGCAGCCGCCGAACAGACCACGAGGGTTTCTCCGCTGCCGATCGGTCAACACGCCGGCAGTCACGCATGATCCGGGTGCTGCTCGCCGAGGATCAGGCCATGGTACGTGGCGCGCTGGCCGCGTTGCTGGCGTTGGAATCGGACATCGAGGTACTGGGCTCGGCGCCGGATGGCGAAGCCGCGTGGCGCGAGGTCGACCGCCTCAAGCCTGATATCCTGATTTCCGACATCGAAATGCCGGGGTTGACCGGCCTCGAACTCGCACAACGAATCCAGCGCCACGAGTTGCCGGTGAAAGTGGTGATCGTGACGACGTTTGCGCGATCGGGCTATCTGCGCCGCGCGCTGGACGCGGGCGTGTCGGGATATCTCCTGAAGGATGCGCCGGCGGAAAAGCTTGCCGATTCCCTGCGCATGGTGCATCGGGGCGGCCGCGCGATCGATCCTGAACTTGCACTGGAAGCGTGGACCGAGTCCGATCCGCTCAACGACCGCGAACGCCAGGTCCTGCGCCTTGCAGGCGAGGGCAAGAGCGCAGGTGAAATCGCGCAGATGTTCAATCTCTCGCATGGCACCGTGCGCAACTATTTGTCGGAAGCCATCGGCAAGCTGGGCGTCACCAACCGGATCGAGGCGTATCGGTTGGCTCGCCAGAAAGGCTGGCTGTAACCGCAGACGCGTCCGCCGCGTTCGACATACCAACGCGCTTTTACAATGCGCTGCTGGATCTCCGAGTTGCCGCGTCTTGAAGAAAGCCGACTTCCATTATGACCTGCCGCCCGAACTGATCGCGCAGCAGCCTCTGTCCGAACGCAGCGCCAGTCGCCTGCTGTTGGTCGATGCACCTCGGCAGTCACTTGTCGACCGCAGCTTTCGGGCGTTGTCGCAAATGCTTCAGGCGGGCGATCTGCTTGTATTCAACGACACCCGCGTGCTGCCAGCACGGCTGTTCGGCCGCAAGTCGAGTGGCGGCGCGGTCGAAATCATGCTCGAGCGCGTCACCGGCAACCACACCGCGATCGCGCAACTGGGCGTCAGCAAGAAACCCGGCGAGGGCGACCTGATCGAGCTGGACGACGGGACGCCAGTGCGCGTCCTCGGCCGCGAGGGTCAGTTTTTCGAGCTGCGTTTCGAGTGCACAGAGCCGCTGGAAAAGCTGCTGCTGCGGATCGGACACATGCCGCTGCCGCCTTATATCGCGCGGCCGGACGACGCACGCGACAGCGAACGCTACCAGACCGTGTACGCGCGGCGGCCCGGCGCGGTTGCCGCACCGACGGCAGGGCTGCATTTCGATGCGCCGTTGCTCGACGCGTTGAGCGAACGCGGCGTCGAATTCGGCTACATCACGCTGCACGTCGGCGCCGGCACCTTCCAGCCGGTGCGCAGCGAAAAGGTCGAAGACCATCGGATGCACCGCGAGTGGCTTAATGTCGGCGCCGAGTTGGTCGAGAAGATCCAGCGTGCCCGCGCGTGCGGCGGAAGAGTGATCGCCGTCGGGACGACCGTGGTGCGCGCTCTGGAAGCCGCGCAGACAGAACACGGGTTGCAACCCTTTGCCGGCGAGACCCGCATTTTCATTTTTCCGGGCTACAAGATCGCCAGCGTCGATGGCCTGATCACCAATTTCCATCTGCCCGAGTCGACCCTGCTGATGCTGGTGTCGGCGTTCGCCGGGCGCGAGTTCGTATTGTCGGCGTACCGGCACGCGGTCGAGCAGCGTTACCGCTTTTATTCGTATGGCGACGCGATGCTGGTGTGGCCCGATAGGCGGGACCCAGGACCTAGGGTTCAAGATCCGGGCAATGGATGACATTCTTTATTGTCATTCCGGACGTCGCGCAGCGGCGACCCGACTGCGTTTGCAGGATTGCAAACGCGAACGCCGAAGGCGGTCCGCAGGGGCAGCGTCAAGGACGGCGCTAGTAAATCCAGTGCTTTGCGGTTTGACACGAACGACTCTGGATTCCGGGTTCTGCCTGCGACATCCCCGGAATGACGAATTTGTTGTTACGCTTTTGACTTCGTCATTCGGGACTCATTTCGTCCATGCAATTCGAATTGCTATCTACCGATAGCGCCGCGCGCTGCGGTTGCATAACGCTGCCGCGTGGTGCAATCGAGACGCCGGCATTCATTCCGATCGGGACCTATGGTTCGGTCAAGGCGATGACGCCGCGTGACCTGCGCGATGTTGGCGCGCAAATCGTCCTCGGCAATACTTTTCATTTGTGGTTGCGCCCGGGCCCGGACGTCATCGGCGAGTTCGGCGGCCTGCACCGTTTCATCGGCTGGAACGGCCCGATCCTGACCGACTCAGGCGGATTCCAGGTGTTTTCGCTGGCGCACGCGCGAAAGCTTACGGAGGAAGGCGTGACCTTCGCTTCGCCGGTGGACGGCGCGCGGGTGTTCCTGTCGCCAGAGGAATCCATGCGCATCCAGACCGTGCTGGATTCCGACATCGTGATGGCGTTCGACGAGTGCACGCCCTACACCGTCGACGGCAGACCGGTGGACATACAGCGCGTGCACGAGTCGATGGAACTGTCGTTGCGCTGGGCTGCGCGGTCGCGGCGCTCCTTCGACGATCTCGGCAACCGCAACGCGCTGTTTGGCATCGTGCAAGGCGGAGTGCACGACGAGCTGCGGGCAGGTTCAACGGAGGGTTTGCTGGAAATCGGCTTCGACGGCTATGCCTTGGGCGGCCTTGCGGTCGGCGAGCCGGAGGCCGAACGCAATGCGACGCTCGAAGCGTGCGTGCCACGGTTGCCGATCGACAGGCCGCGTTACCTGATGGGCGTTGGCCGCCCCGAGGATATCGTCGAGGCGGTCAGGCGTGGCATCGACATGTTCGATTGCGTGATGCCGACCCGCCACGCGCGCAATGGTTTCCTGTTCACCCGCACCGGCACACTGCGCATCCGCAATGCGCAGTATGCGAAGGATACGCGGCCGATCGAGGAGGGCTGTGCTTGCTACGCCTGCGCCAGCGGGTTTTCGCGCGCGTACCTGCGTCATCTCGATCGCTGCGGCGAAATCCTGGCATCGCAACTCGCGACGATCCACAACCTGCATCATTACCTCACGCTGATGCGCGAGTTGCGTGAAGCGATTGGGACGCTGACACTGGACCGCTACGTCGCGGACTTCTACGCGCGCCGCGCAGCGGCCGTACGGGAAGATCCGTCCTGATATGCGGTTTACAGCTCGATGATGCGGTCGACACCGTGAGCACAGAAGCGGCGTAGGGCAGTCGCTAGCGATGAATCGTTCTGCGCGCTCCGTGCCCATGCGGCGTGGCGCGCCAGCAACGCGGCGGCTAGCGTGCGTGCGCAAGTCGTTCCTAGCCGGAATGCACCAGCCTGCAGCGCATCCGCATCCTGTGCGTGGTCGCGCAACCACGCATCGGCATGCCGGATGGCCGCGTGGATGGATTCGGCGTCGGCGCGCTCTATGCCGCCATCGGTGCCTTCCAGCCAGCCATCCACCGCATCCAGCAACGGCGACATGCCGTGTCGCTCGAGCGCGCGCAGGAAGTCCAGCGCCTGCACGTTGCTGGCGCCTTCCCAGATCGGAAATACCTGTGCGTCGCGTAGCAGCAGCGGAATGCCGCTGTCTTCCAGGTACCCGATGCCACCGATTGCTTCCACGGTCTCCGAGGCCATGTGCACGCCGAGTTTGCAGACCCAGAGTTTCGCCAGCGGTGTCAGCAGCCGTTGCAGCGCGGCGTCGCGATCGCCGCCGCTGCCGGCTTCGACACGGCCCAACAGCAGAGCGACCTCCATCGCGAGGTGAAACGCCGCCTCGAATTCGGCCTGCCATCCGGCGAGCGAATCGGCAAACAGGGGCTGTTCGATCAACGTGTCTCCGAACGCCACGCGCCGGTTTGCATAGTCGCGGGCGAGCGCAAGGCAACGTTGCATCGTGGACAGCGATCCGAAGGCGTTCCACACCCGCGTGACCTGCAGCACCGGCGCGATTGCGCGCACGCCATGCGTGGAGTCACCGACGAGTTTCGCGCGCGTGCCATCCAGGTGGATCTCCGCGGTCGGCAGTTCACGCGTGCCGAGCTTGTCCTTCAGGCGGTCGAGGGTGATGCCGTTCCAGCTTCCGTCAGGGTTGCGGGTTTCGATGCAGAACAGTGCGAGGCCATCGGTGCTTTCGGGATTGTCGATCGGGCGTGCCAATGCCAGCGCGACCTCGGCGTTGATCGCCGAGGTAAACCATTTGCGTCCGGAGAGCCGCCATGTCCCATCGGCCTCACGACGTGCAGTGGTTTCGCTGCGGGCAACGTCGGAGCCGCCCGTGTTCTCGGTCATCCATTGGCCACTGATCCAAAATGTCGCCGGGTCGCGGCTCAGCAGGTGAGGCAGGATGCGTTCGCGCAAATCGGTGTTCGATGTATCTCGCAACACGGTGGCGACGCCGTCGGTCATCGCCAGCGGGCAGGAATAAAATGCGCTGGCGGCGTGGTAGAGGTAGACCTTGGCGAATTGCTGTACGCGTGCGAATTCACCCAGCGCGCGATCGTGGCCGTCGGCGACCAATCCCTGCCGCGCGGCGATCGCGGGACCTTCGCGCCAGGTTTCGGTCAATTCGATCCGGTCGACGCGGTTGCCCCACACATCCCAGTTGGTGAGCACCGGTTCCGCCGGAGTCGACGTGATCTGGCGCGCGTACGCGTTCAGCGCGTAGTCGCCAAGTGCGACGAAGCTCGCTTCCGCGTCGCGCCGTTGCGCCTCGGGCAGCACCCGCGCCAGCCATGCGCGCAGCACACGATCTTCGCGCCAGGGATGGGCGAGTTGTGGGGCGGCTTGAACGAAAGACATGACGATCACCCACACAGGGACTTTCGACGGCGAGCGTAGCTCGCGCCGCGCGCGATGTCGAAACGGGCGATTCAGCGTGGATTCGGCGCAGCGCGCCGCCGCGGCTTGCGCGCGCAGGACAGTACCAGCGCAACCGCGAGGACGATCTCGATCCACGCCAGCGGACGTTGCGCGGGTACCGACCACGCCTCGGCGACGCCGTGGCAGAAGTAGAACAGGCTGACCATGCCGGCGGCGATCAATGCGCGTTGCGGCGTGCGCCAGTACAGCAGCGGCAAGGCGAGCGGGATCAATGCGATCGCGAGCGCTACCGCGACGGGCATCCGCGGCGGAGGCAACAGCCACGCATGCCAGACGATCTGCAGCAGTGCAAGCGCAACCCAGGCCGCGAACCCGATGCGTCGGGCGAGTCGGGCGTTCACGGATTCCCCGCCAGACGTTTAGCGGTGTCGGCGACGCGCCGGCCAAGTGCACGGGCGAGGCTTCGTTCGTCGTCGCTGATCGGATTGTTGCCTTCATCACCACTGACGTGGCTGGCGCCATAGGGCGTCCCGCCGGTCAGGGTCGTGTGCAACGCGCGTTCGGTGAAGGGAATGCCGACTACGAGCATGCCGTGGTGGATCAGCGGCAGCATCATCGAAAGCAGCGTCGATTCTTGCCCGCCGTGCATGGTCGAGGTCGAGGTGAACACCGCGCAGGGTTTGCCGACCAGTGCGCCCGACGCCCATTCGGCGGCCGTGGAATCGAGAAAATGTTTCAGCGGTGCCGCCATGTTGCCGAAGCGGGTCGGGCTGCCAAGGATCAGACCCGCGCATTCATGCAGGTCCCTGAGTTCAACGTACGGCGCACCCTCATCGGGAACCGGCGGATGGGTGGTTTGCGTCACTGGCGCAACCGGCGGCACTTGGCGCACCCGCGCGCGTACGCCTTCGATTTCCTCGACGCCGCGCGCGATCAGCCGAGCAAGTTGCGCGACGTGACCGCTGCGGCTGTAGTACAGCACAAGAATATCCATCCACAGTCCATTTTCTTGAATGGGCGATGTGCATCAGGCGCATCGCCATACCAACGTCTGTGCATGCTCGCACATTCGGGCCAGTCGTGAGATTCCCGCCTGCGCGGCACTGCCTGAACAACGGATCCCCGGTAGCTGCGGCCCGCGGTCATGATTTCCCGACCCTGTTGCACTAGTCTCGCAGTGTGAGCCTCCTGTCCGCCACCCCTTGGCAGGTCCGCCGCGAACGGCTACGGGCGTTCGCGCATTTCCTGTGGCGGCGATTTCGTGACGACAAATGCTTCGAGACGGCGGGCGCGCTGTCTTACACCACCCTTTTCGCGATCGTGCCGCTGTTGTCCGCGGTACTGGCGATGCTGTCGCTGTTTCCCGCATTCGCAGGCTTGCGAGACACCTTGTCGAATTTCATCTTCCGCAATTTCGTGCCGGGAGCCGGAGAAACCGTGCAGGGATATCTACTGGAGTTTGCGGACAACGCCAGCAAGCTCACAGTGGTCGGGATACTCGTGCTGTTTGTCAGCGTATTGATGATGATGGCGAGCATCGAGGACCGGTTGAACCGGATTTGGCGCGTGCCGGCGCCGCGCAAGGGCAGTTCGCGATTCCTTATGTACTGGGCTGCTTTGACGCTGGGGCCGCTGCTGATCGTGCTGGCCCTTGCAGCCAGCTCATGGGTTTTTGCACAACCCTTCCTGCAAGGTGCCGGGAAGAATGGGGTATTTGGGCTGAATCTGATCAAGCTGACGCCGTTCGCCAGTACCTGGGTCGGGCTCACGCTGATGTACGCGTTGGTTCCCAATCGCCGGGTCCGCTGGCGCGACGCATTGATCGGCGCGCTTACCGCCACGCTTCTGTTCGAACTGGCCCGCACCGGGTTCACGCTGTATGTGCGCAGCATCGCGAACTACAGCGAAGTCTACGGCGCGCTGGCTGCCATTCCGATCTTCCTGATCTGGATATTCCTGTCGTGGGTAATCGTGCTGCTCGGCGCAACCTTGACTGCGGCGTTGACGACGTTCGAGTACCGCCCGGACGAAAAGTTGTTGCCTGAAGGCTGTGAATTCGTCGGTCTGTTGCGGGTGCTGCAGCATTTCGCGACCGCGCAGCGAAGCGGCGAAGGCATCCTGGAAGCCACGCTGACCCAGCGCGAAACATTCCTGACCGCCGACCTGCTGCAACGTTACCTCGACAACCTGCGGCAGGCGGGATTGATCCAGCGCGACGAGTCAGGGGTATGGCTGTTGGCGCGCGATCTCGACAGCGTGCACCTCGACGATCTGTTTCGAATTGGCGGCTACAGGTTGCCGACCGATTCGCTGTCGCTGCAGGCGGCGGCACAAGGGCTGGCGCCCGAGGCCGTGGACGTATTGCTGCGCGCCGAGGCCGCCGAGCGCGAGCACCTCGCGCGTCCACTAAGGTCCCTTTTCACGACGCGCCCTACCGGTGCCATTGGGGAGGAGTCATCGTGAAATTCAAACTTGTCCGCT
Organism: Rhodanobacteraceae bacterium; assembly: GCA_050737995.1. Classification (GTDB taxonomy): domain Bacteria; phylum Pseudomonadota; class Gammaproteobacteria; order Xanthomonadales; family Rhodanobacteraceae; genus 66-474. The sequence continues at coordinate 9,240 of JBOHYR010000119.1, read as the reverse complement.
TCGCATGCGTTGCCATTGCACTGTTGCTGGCTTCCCACGCGACCGGGGTGGATGCGCAAGCTCAAGCCGTCGCCCTTCCAAATCTCGTCGTAAGCACACTGGACGGCAAGACCTTCGACCTCACCGCACATCGCGGGCAGTGGGTGATCGTCAATTTTTGGGCGACGTGGTGTTCCCCGTGTATCGCCGAGATGCCTGCCATCTCGGAATACGTCGCGGCGCACAAGCACGTCACCGCGATCGGCCTCGCGTGGGAGGACGCCTCCCGCGACGAGCTTGTGAATTTCGCGAAGAAGCATCCGGTCGATTACCCGCTCGCACAGATCGACATCTCACACCCGCCGGCGGATTTTGCACCGCCGGCGGCACTTCCGACTACTTATCTGATTGCACCGGATGGCGCGGTTGCCAGACATTTTCTCGGGCCGGTCGACGCGAAAGTGCTGGATGCCGCAATCGCGGCAGCGAGCGCCCACCGCCCACTGGTGCCCACCTCGGCAGCAAAGCGTTGATGCGATGGCTTGCGCACGATTCATCGTGACCGGCAGGGTGCAGGGTGTGTTCTTCAGAGCATCCACGCGCGAACAGGCGTTGCGATTGGGGTTGACCGGTTACGCGAAGAATCTTGCCGACGGGAATGTCGAGGTCGTGGCGTGCGGTACGGATACAGCGCTCGCTGGACTCGAAAAGTGGCTGCGCCAGGGGCCGCCTGCGGCGCGGGTCGAACATGTCAAACGCGAAGCCATGCCGCAGCAAACGCTACTTGGGTTCGTGACACGGTGAAACATGGGTGAGTGTGTGCCGGCGCGCAATTTCGACCAGGCATAAAGCACACAATCTCCCCGTCGTCATTCCGGGCAAACCCGCGCTGCGGGCACGATCCGGAATCCAGTTCTTGCTTGGGTGTTATACGTGAGCTGGATTCCGGGTTGCGACCACGATGAACCGTGGGCGCCCCCCGTAATGACGTTGGAATAAAGTATGTTTCCGTGCGCGATTCGTCAGCGGCACCCGCATTTCTGCGGTATACCAAGCTGCTAACGCTCGCCAAGTCGTGGCAGCAATCCGGCCAGATTGCACGGTCGCGTGCGCGCGTCGAGTTGCGCTTGCAGCAGCTTTTCCCAAGCCGTGCGGCAGGCCGACGTCGAGCCGGGGAGCGCGAACACGAAGGTCTGGTTGGACAGTCCCGCGAACGCGCGCGACTGCAGGGAGGAGGTGCGGATTTCCTCGAAACTGATCGCGCGGAACAATTCGCCGAAACCCGGCATCTCCTTGTCGAGCAGCGGCAACACAGCCTCAGGCGTCGAATCGCGGCCTGTAAAACCGGTGCCGCCGGCGATCAGCACGCCGTGTACCGCAGCGTCCGCGATCCACACGGCGACCTGCGCGCGGACCGCGTAGCGATCGTCGCGCAGGATCTTGCGTTCGTGCAGACGGTGCCCGGCTTCGGTCAATGCGTCGACGAGGAAATCGCCGGATGTGTCGTTCTCCGGCGTGCGCGTGTCCGACACGGTCAGGACGCACAGATTCAGTGATACGAACTGGTCCGTGGCACTCATTGGCCAAGCCTACTCCATCCTTCGCGCACGGGCTCGGACATCGAAATTGGCTTCGGCGACGTGCCCTTGTGATGCCGCGCATCCATTTCGTGCAGCAGCTCCGCGAAGTCGCGTGCATAGACTTCCATGTCGAACAGCCCGGAGATTTCGCGTTGTGTCGCGAGGCGTTCGCGAAGTGTGGCCAGCACCCCACGGTCGTTGCCGAAGCGCACGGCTGTGGCAACGAAAGTGTCGTCGTCGCGCGCGATCAGTTCAGGCATGCCGAGGTAGTGGTTGAGGCTTCCCGCGACGCGCGAGGCGAAGGTTTCGCCGGGGCGCGTCAGGACCGGACAGCCGGCCCAGATCGCGTCGGACGCGGTGGTGTGCGCATTGTAGGGATTGGTATCGAGGAACAAATCGGCCAACTGGTAGCGCGCGAGGTGTTGCAGGTGCGGCAGGGCAGGCGAAAACACCAGCCGGCGCGAATCGATGCCGTGCGATTGCGCTGCGCTGCGCAGCCGTGCGTCGGCATCGCGGCCGGCGTCCAGCAACCACAGCACACTGCCGGGAACTTCGCGCAGCACCGCGCCCATTCGCGCGAAGCTCGCGGGATTCAATTTCCAGCTGTTGTTGAAACTCGCGAAGACCACGGCGTCGGCGGGCAGGCCAAAGGCGGCACGGGGAGGCGCGGGGAGGATCGGCCGTGCGTTGTCGGAAGGCTGGTAGCATCGCGGCAGATAGGCGATGGCCTCGGAATAAAAGCGGTGCGACGATTTCGGAACGAGGAAGCGGTCGGCAACCAGATAGTCGATGAACGACGCGCCCGTGGTGCCGGGGTAGGCTAGCCAACTTGCCTGCATCGGCGCCGGCCTGAGCGCGAACACGGCTGGCATCGCACCCGCGCACCAGCCGTCGACGTCGATAAGGATGTCGATGTGCGCGTCGTTGACGCGTTGTGCGATCGCAGCCGCGGGCCGACCCGCCACTTCGTGGAAGCTGTGTGCGGCCCTGCGCAGGCGCTGCCGTGCATCGCTGGCATCGTCGGGTGTGGTCGCGAACAGGTGCAGTTCGAGGTCCTCGAGCTTGCCGAGCTCTTCGAACATCACGGCTGTCAGCAGCGCGGTCGCATGGGCGTGGAATCCGGCAGAGACGAAACCCACCCGCAACGCGGCGCCTGCCGCACGCGGTGGATGGTCGAAATGGATGCGCCGCAGGGCCGGCTCCATCTCGCGCAGGACTTTGGCGGCGCGCGATCGCGCACAGGCCAATTGTTCGGAGGGGGTCGCATCTCCGGCGAGAAAGACGAAAGGGTCGACGTCGCCGGAGCCGTCTGTGGCATACGCGCGGATCCTGCGGCCAAGCGGTTCCGCTTCGTGCCATTCGTATTCGCGCCGCAATACGAACAGCAACTGTCCCTCGGCGAAGCGCATGGCCGGATCCAGTTGCAGGGCGTGACGGTAGCGTTGCGCGGCTTCCGCGTAGTGGTGTTGCTCGTCGGCCATCAAACCGGCCTGATACGGATAGCGCGCGACGCTCGGCGCCAGTTGCGCGGCCTGGTCGTAAGCGGCCTGCGCTTCGGCAAAACGTTGCTGGTGGTGCAACGCATGGCCCAGCAACAGCAATGCCTCTGGATGTGGCTGTGACGACATCACTTCACGAAGGCGGCTTTCGGCATCGGTGTGCAAGCCGAGTGCCAATTCGATGGCAGCCAGATTCAGAATTGCACCCAGATGGTTGGGGGCGATGGACAGCGCAGCCAGATAGGCCTTGCGGGCGCCCTCGTCGTTGCCGGCTGCGCGCAACGCGTTGGCAAGGTTGTTGCGCAGTGCCGGATCGTCGGGACGGACCTCGACGACTTCCAGTAACAAGGCCACGGCGGCGGCCGCGTCACCATCTGCCATCAGCGCGCTGGCCAGATTGCTACGTGCTTCGATGTTGCCCGGTTGCAGCCGTAACGCTGTCTCGAGCGCTGCGCGCGCGTCGGCTGTGCGGCCCATCATCAACAACGCAATGCCGTGCAGGCGCGCAGCTTCGGTGCCGTCGGGATACGCGGCGCGTGCGTCACGGGCAAGGGGTTCCGCGTTGGCCGCGTCGCGTTGCTCAAGTAAGCCGACGATGCGCGCCAGGCGTTGCTGGAGATCAGGCGGCATTACCTCGGCCGCTACAGCAGACGAGGCGGCTCGAGTGGTTGCAGGGCCGCCGGGATGCCCCACCTTGCCTAGGATGCGTGCAAGACGCGCGTCGAGATCGCCGCGGTCGGGATCGCTCATGACGCTTCGCCGAGTGCGGCAAGCGATTCGGCATGGGACTCGCGTGCCAGCGTACCGATCAGTTCGTCGAGATCGCCGTCCAGGATTTGAGGCAACTGATGCAGGGTGAGGTTGATGCGATGGTCGGTGACGCGGCCTTGGGGAAAATTGTAGGTGCGTATGCGCTGGCTGCGGTCCCCCGATCCCACCTGAAGTTTGCGCGTGGCGGCCTGTTGCGCGGACTGGGCGGCGCGCTGGCTGTCCAGCAGTCGCGCCTTCAACAGCGACAGCGCGCGCGCACGGTTTTTGTGCTGGCTGCGTTCGTCCTGGCATTCGACCACGATGCCAGTCGGCAAGTGCGTGATCCGGATCGCCGAGTCGGTCTTGTTGACGTGCTGGCCGCCGGCGCCGGAAGCTCGAAAGGTGTCGATCCTGAGGTCGGCGTCGCGCAGATCGACGTCGTCGATTTCCTCCTGTTCGGGCAGGATCGCGACAGTTGCGGCCGAAGTGTGGATGCGCCCGGACGCCTCGGTGACCGGCACGCGCTGCACGCGATGGGTTCCGGATTCGAACTTCAGCGCGGCGTACGCTCCCTTGCCTGCGATACGTGCCACGGCTTCCCTGTAGCCGCCGTGCTCGCCCTCGTGCGCGGACAGGATCTCGGTGCGCCAGCCCTCGCGTTCGGCATAACGCAGGTACATCCGCAGCAGATCACCCGCAAACAGTGCGGCTTCGTCGCCGCCAGTGCCGGCGCGGACCTCGAGGAACAGATTGGCGTCGTCCAGCGGGTCGCGCGGGATCAATAGAGCCAGCAGGTGTGCATCGAGGTCGGCACCGGTCTGTTCCAATCGTGCGATCTCCTCGCGCGCGAGATTGCGGAGATCGGGATCGCCGAGCATCGTGCGCGCGTGCGCGAGTTCAGCGCCGATTTTTTGCGATTCGGCGAACGTGTCGACCAGTTCCTGCGTTTGCGCATACTCGCGCGACAGTTCACGAAAGCGTGCGGGGTTGTTGGCGGCGTCGGGTTCTGCCAGCAACAGGCCGACCTCGTGGTGGCGTTCCAGAAGGTGTTCGAGGCGGCGCTTCAGCTGTGGGGTCACTCATCGGATCCGTTCATGTCGAACAGACGCGAGGCTGCATCGAGCAGCGCCTGGTCGCCGTGTTCGGCAGCCTCGTGCAGCCGCACGCTGGGGGTGTGCAACAGCTTGCCGGTGAGCGTATGCGCAAGATACTCCAGCACCTGGTCCGGATCGCGACCGCGTGCAAGCATCACGCGGGCGCGTGCCAGCACTTCGTCGCGCTGGGCTTCGACCGTGGCGCGGTAGCAACGCAACGGCAGATCGAATCGGTTGGCGCGCCGCCACGCCAGGTAGCGCTCGACCTGCACGTCGATGATGGCCTCGGCTTCTTGAACCGAGGCTTCGCGGGAGCGACGCCCGGTCTCGACGGCCTGCTGAAGGTCGTCGATGGTGTACAGGAATACGTCGGGCAAGTCGGCTGCGGCGGGGTCGATGTCGCGCGGTACCGCAAGATCGATCAGCAGCATGGGGCGCCGACGCCGCTGGCGAAGCGCCTCGCGCAACATCGGTGCGTCGAGGATCGGGGTGCGGCTTGCGGTCGCCGAGATCACGATGTCGGCTTCTGCGAGATGCTTCGGCAAATCGGCCAGCGCGATCGCATAACCGCCGGCCGGATTGACCAGCGTCTGCGCGGCGTCGATGGTGCGGTTGGCGACGATCAACCGTTGCACGTCCCGCTCTATCAGGTGCCTGACCGTGAGTTCAATGGTGTCGCCCGCGCCGATCAGCAGCACGCACGATTCGCGCAGGTCCGCAAAGGCCTGCTCGGCCAGCCGTACCGCGGTGAACGCGACCGACACCGGTCCGCTGCCGATCCGGGTTTCAGTGCGCACTCGTTTGGCGACCGAGAAGGCGTTTTGCAATAGCCGGTCCATCGGTGCGTGCAAGGTGTGCGCTGAACGCGCCGCGCGCCAGGCATCCTTCACCTGTCCGAGGATCTGGGGCTCGCCCAGGATCATCGATTCGAGGCCGGTGGCAACCCGGAACACATGGCGCACCGCTTCACCATCGGTGTGCCGGTAGAGGAACTCATCCAGACGTCCCGGGGTCATTTGGTTGCGGGCGTGCAACCAGGCTTCCGGCGCGCCTTCGGCCCCGTCCTCAACACTGCAATACAACTCGGTGCGGTTACAGGTGGAGAGGATCATCGCCTCCTCTACGCCTGACTGGGAGACCAGTTCCGCAAGCGCGGGCGCGGTGGCATCTGCATCGATGGCCACCCGTTCGCGCAGGGCGACCGGCGCGGTGAGGTGATTGAGCCCGAGTGCGATCAGCGGCATGGGAACAGAGGCGGCGACAGGCTAAGCTGTCGCATGGCGAGGGAGCGAAGAGGACCGGATTTCCGGCGTGGAATTGTGCGGACCCAAACCGACAAATTCAAGAAATTGCGTAGTTTGCGTGGACAGTTTACCGCGTTTGCGCCGGCACTCGTGGCGTTGGCGCTGCTGGCCGGTTGCGTGCAGGTGCCGTCCCGCGAGCATTCCGGTACAACGGCGCAACCGCAACCGTTGGCGCGAATGGACCTGTCACCGTCCGGTGAGTCCGGCAAGGTGTCGGCCCTGCTGATCGCTGCCGAGTTCGCGCTGCAGGGTAACGATATCGCCACGGCGGCCGAGGATTACGCCAAGGCCGCACAGATCACGGACGATCCGGCGGTGGTCAAGCGTGCATTGCAGCTTGCACTGGCGGTGGGCGCCGCCGACGGGATGCAACCACTGCTGGAGCGCTGGCAGGCGTTGGGCGCCAGCCAGCATGAGCTCGCCGGGATGCGCGGGCAGCTGGCGCTACTCCGCGGCGATCGCGCGGAGGCTGAACGGGAGTTCGGCATTCTGCTCGAGTCCGGCAAGATCGACGATTGGAAAACCTTCGCCGCAGACTTGTTGACGGCACGTGACAAGGCGCTCGCCGGCAAGGTGCTTGAAGACCTGGCGACGACCGATCGTCTGCCGCGCGACGAAAGCGTGTGGGTGGCACTGAGCCAGTTGGGCGACCATCTCGGCCGGCATGGGTTCGCACGCAAGCTGGCCGACGCAGCGGTCAGGCAGTTCGACGGTCCGGACAGCATCCGCTGGGCGGCCAGTCTGAAATTGTCGATTGGCGATCGCGCCGGTGCGATGGCGCTTTTTGCAAAAGGCGTTGCCGCGCATCCGCGCAACCCCGCGCTGCGACTCGGTTACGCTGCCTTGTTGGGCGATGAGGGCAAAAATGCCGATGCCTTGCGAGTGCTCGGCGAGGGTCCGCAGACGTCGGCGACCTGGTCGGCGCGGGTGGCGTTTGCGGCACGCGCCAAGGACGATGCCGCGCTGCGACGGCTGTACGCCGAGCTTCAACGGGCGCCGGAGGCGGAACGCGCCGACAATGACTTCCTGCTCGGGCAGCTTGCCGAGCTGTTGAATCACGATCAGCAGGCGCTCGACTGGTATGACAAGGTCGATCCGGACAGCAGTCACGGGTTCGATGCGCGCGTCCGCAGCGCCGTGTTGCTGGACAAGACCGGGAAGTCCGCGCAGGCGCACGCGCTGGCCGCGCAACTTCAGCAGGACTACGCCGACGACCCCGACAGCCTGCGCACCGCGTACGAAGTGGATGCGCAGTTGTATTCTCAACACGACGATCACGCCCGCGCCATCGCCGCTTACAACCGTGGTCTCGAAGCATTGCCTGGCGACCCGGTGCTGATGTACGACCTTGGCATCGAGGAAGCCATTGCGGGCAATACCAATGCGGCGCTGGCAGACTTTCGCAAGGTGCTTGCCCAGAATCCGGACAATGTCGATGCGATGAACGCGCTCGGTTTCACGCTGGCAGACGCCGATCGCGACCTGCCCGAGGCAACCCGTTTGCTGAGCAAGGCGCTCGCGGCCAAACCCGACGCGGCGGCGATCATGGATTCGTGGGGCTGGCTGCAATACCGCCTCGGTAACCTGGGCCAGGCCGAAAACTACCTGAAGCGCGCATGGGGAGTGCAGGAAGATCCGGATATCGGGGCGCACTTGGGCGAGGTGCTGTGGAAACTCGGGCAACACCAGCACGCACGCGAGGTGTTCGCGAAGGTTCGCAAGCTCGATCCACACAACGCGACGTTGCGGCATGCCGAACGGCGGCTGCGCCCATGATGCCGTTGCTGCGTTTCGCGGCGGCGGCGGGGCTTGCGGGCATGGTCATGGCGGCATGTGCACCGGTGGCGGTGCGTCATGCAGGGACGGCCGAGCAACTTGCGGCGCAGGCCGCGCGTGAGAAGTTGCTTGGCGCACAACGCGTCTGGAGCCTTCAGGCGCGTTTTGCCGCGTCGGACGGGCACCATGGCGGCAGCGGCAGCCTCGACTGGCGGCAGAGCGGTGAGCAGTTCCAGTTCAGCTTGCGCGCCCCGATCACAGGCAAGACCGTCCAGCTCGATGGCGGGCCGGATGGCGCCGTGCTGACCGGGCTGGGCAAGGCCCCGCTGGCGGGGCGCGACGCCGATACGGTGTTGAACGAGGAATTTGGATGGGACATCCCGGTTGCCGATCTCGCCTGGTGGGTGCGCGGCCTGCGGGCACCGGGCGATCCCGCCGTGCTCACCTTCGGCGCCAATGGTCTGCCGGCCACGCTGGATCAGGATGGCTGGCATATCGATTATCGCGACTGGTATGCCGAACGCAGTCCGCCGCTGCCGCGCAAGGTGTATGCCAGCCGCGATCCTTATACGGTCAGGATGCTGATTGAGCAGTGGAGTGACACCGTGCACCCATGAAGGGCGTCCGTGTTTGCCGGCACGAAGCCGACGCGAAGCCAAGCGACTGAATTGACACATATTGCACCGCCAGCGACAATACGCGACTTTCCTTGGCGCAGATTTGGCTGCCGGCACATTTTGCGCGTCGGGCAGGATGCTTGATCGCGCTCGCATGGAAGTTGGTATTTGTGAGATTGCGGCACCCGGATGTGCCAGCGCGGAAGCGCAAGACGTTGATGCGGAATGCGTGGCGCGGCTTTGCCGCTACCGCATTCCGTGCGCCGGGCAGGATGCCTGATCGCGCACATGATGGGGCGTAGCCAAGCGGTAAGGCACCGGGTTTTGATCCCGGCATTCGCAGGTTCGAATCCTGCCGCCCCAGCCACACTTGGGGGCTGCAGCCGAAGGTATTGAGCATGCACAACGCATCCAGCTTGTTGTTGTTCAGTGGCAACGCAAACCGCAAGCTGGCGGAGGACGTCGCGCACACTCTCGGCGAGCCGCTGGGCAAGGCGGTGGTCGGCAAGTTTTCCGATGGCGAGGTACAGGTCGAGATCGACGAGAACGTCCGCAACCAGGACGTGTTCGTGATGCAGTCGACGTGTGCGCCGAGCGCTGAAAACCTGATGGAATTGCTGGTGCTGGTGGATGCGTTGAAG
>JBOHYR010000118.1:0-8560 GCA_050737995.1 Rhodanobacteraceae bacterium | reverse complement strand
TGGCAACGATCCTCGAAGGCAGCGTGCAGAAGGCCGGCAACCAGGTCCTGATCAACGTGCAGTTGATCGATGCCAGCACCGACAGCCACATCTGGGCGCAGAGCTATCAGCGCACGCTGGACAACATCTTCGGTGTGGAAGGGGAGGTGGCGAAAAAGGTGGCGGATGCACTGAAAGCAAAATTGACACCGGTGGAAACCGCACGCGTGGCGAACGTGCCGACTACCAACCCCGCGGCATACGACGCCTATCTGCGTGGCCAGCGCTATCTGGATCAGATGTGGGCGGGTGACTTCGCGGTAGTGCCCAAGGCCGTGGCGGCTTTTCGCGAGGCGACCGATCACGACCCGCGGTTCGCGCTGGCCTGGGCCAAGCTGTCCTTCAGCCAGAGCGCGCTGATCTACGCAAGCATCGATCTCTCGAATGCCATGCGCCAGCAGGCGTTGGCCAATGCGCAGCATGCGCTGGCGCTGGCACCGGATCTGCCGCAGGCGCATTACGCGCTGGGCTATGTGTATCGCTTCGGATTCGGGGACTACAACAAGGCGCTGGCGCAGTTCGAGATCGCCCAGCACGGCTCGCCCAACGACGCCAAGGTCGAGGCGGCCATCGCTTACATCCAGGAATTGCGCGGCGATGAGTCGGCGGCGCTTGCCGGCTTGCAGCGCGCCACGGCCCTGAATCCGCGCGACCCCAATCTGGCGCTGGGGCTGGGTTGGGTGCTGACGGACTTGCGTGATTATGATCGAGCAAGAACCGCCTTCCAGCGCATGCTGGCGATGGCGCCGGACGATCCCGAAGGTTACACCGCCTTGGCTCAATTGCAGGTCCTGCAGCATGGCGACGTGCATGCCGCGCTCACGCTGCTGGACGAGGCGCCGGCAGACCTGCAGTCGGGCCCGGAAATTCTCGCGGGCAGGGTCAGGTTGCTGCTGCTCCAGCGCGACTACAAGGCAGCGCGGCATGCCGTCGACGCCTTGCGACCGGGAGGCCGGTTTGTCACGCCGTTGGATGTGCTGATGTTGCGTGCAGACGTCAGCCGTCTCTCCGGTGACCTGCCGCGCGCTAAGGCGCTCTACCAGCGGGCCCTCGTCATGGCGAGGGCCGCTGCCAGTGGAGGTATGAATGAAGCTGCGTTGCATAACACATTGTTCATTGCAGTCGCCCAAGCGGGCTTAGGTCATGGAACTGAAGCGCTACAGACATTGGATGGCGTCCGTACCCGGCTGACCAAAATGGGTTTGGATTCCGGTTTGCCGGTCAACGACCTTTCATTGGTGCGCACGCAGTTATGCGTGATGCTTGGGGATGAAAATGCGGCCATCGCCGCGCTGGACAAGGTATTGGCCGCGCCAGTGGGAAGACTTGTATCGGTCCCGCTGCTCAAGCTCGACCCGTTCTGGGACCCGATCCGCAAGGATCCCCGCTTCCAGGCGCTGCTGAAGAAATACGCATCTACCGAACATGGATCTGCAGCCAGCACAACGGTACCGAACAATGACTAACCTCTGGCAGCGGCTCAAGCAACGCAAGCTCGTGCAGTGGGCGATTGCCTACGTGGCGTTTGCATTCGCCTTGATCCAGGGCGTGGATGTGGTGGCCCAGCAGTTCGGGTGGCCGGAAGGTTTGCGTCGCGGCATCACCCTTGCGCTGGTTCTGGGTTTCTTCGTGGTGCTGGTGTTGGCGTGGTACCACGGTGAGCGCGGTGCGCAACGCGTGACCGGAACCGAGTTGCTGATCATTGCGCTGCTGCTGGCTGTCGGCGGCGGTGTCTTGTGGCGATATTCGCGCGTGCCCGCCACCCCTTCCGACGCGACGGTTGCGCGCACGGCCAGCGATGGGCGCGTTGTCGCTGCCAACAACAAGACCTCGATGAGTGCGTCTGTCGAAGCGGCTTTGGTGCCGACTGCCGCAACTCCCATTGCCATGCAACCGATTCCGGCCAAGTCCATCGCGGTGTTGCCCTTCGACAACCTGAACGTAGGCAAGAAGGACGCCTACTTCGTGGCTGGCATGCAGGATTTGATCCTGACCAAGCTGGCCGACATCGGCGACTTGAAGGTGATCTCGCGCACCTCGACCATGCAGTACGGCAGCCACCCGCAAAATCTGACGATAGTCGGCCGGCAACTGGGGGTGGCGACGCTGCTCGAGGGCAGCGTGCAGAAGGCCGGCAACCAGGTGCTGATCAACGTGCAACTGATCGATGCACAAAGCGACAGCCACATCTGGGCGCAAAGTTATCAGCGCACACTGAAGAACGTATTCGGTGTCGAGGGCGAGGTGGCTGAGCAGATTGCCACGGCGCTCAAGGCGAAGCTCTCGCCTGCGGTGACCCAGCGCCTGTCCACCGCGCTCACCTCCAATTCCGCCGCCAACGATCTGTATTTGCGCGCAGAGTACTTCACCAACCAAGGCGACACAAACTATGACACGGCACCGTGGAAGCAGGCGATCCCCTTGTACAAGCAGGCGATCGCGAGAGCCCCGGATTTCGCCTTGGCACGGGCGCGCCTGTCCTGTGTCGAGAGTGATCTCGCTTGGTTCGGCGGTGGCGGCGAGGATGTCCAACAACTGCGGGCCGATGCCCGCCTCCAGGCTGAGCAGGCGCTTGCGCTGGCGCCGAACCTGGCCGAAGCGCATCTTGCCATAGGTTTCAGCGACTACTACGGCCGGGGTGACTACGCCGGTGCACTCATCGCTTTCGCCGCGGCTCTCAGGCTGCGGCCCAACGACGCCATGGCTCTCGCCGCACGCGGCTTTGTGCTGCGCCGCCAAGGCCACTTCGAGGCCGCTATCGCCGCGCTCGAGCAGGCGTTCGCGCACGATCCGCGCAATACCGCGATTGCAAACGATCTTGGTGAGACGTACCTGATGGTCAGCCGCTACGCCGAGGCCGAGGTGACGTTGCAGCACGCGCTGGCACTCGATCCGGACAACGTTCAGGCGAAACTCCAATACTCCAACGCCATCCTGTACGCCAGTGGCGATGTGGCCAGCGCCTTGGCTGCGGCGCAGGGTGACACACCGCGATTGCAATCGCAGCGTGTGAGCTTGCTGACTTACCAGCGCCAATACCGCGCGGCGCTCGCCTTGCTCGCGGTCATCCCCGATACGTCGGACAACTTTTCCTTCATCTCCGGCTCCAAGGCGCAAAAGCAGGCAGATCTGTACCGGCTGGCAGGGGACGCGGTGCGCGCCCGGGCGTTGTATGAGAAGGCGCTGCCACTCGCCCGCGCCCAACTCAAGGCCCAAGCCGGCAACGCCAGCAATGAAAGCCAAGCCTGGGTCAATGTCGCCGACGCCGAGCTGCGCCTCGGCCACACGGCAGTGGGTCTGGCCGCGATCGCCCAATCGCAGGCGTTAGCGATCCGCGCCAACGATCACGTGTACGGCCCAGGGGTGATGGAGATCAATGCCAGCCTGTACGCCGAGGCCGGTCGTCCCGATCTCGCCGTGCCGCTGCTCGAAAAAGCGTTGGCCACACCTGGCATCGGCCAGAGTTACTCGCCCGTGATGCTGTGGCTCGACCCGGTCTGGGACCCGATCCGCAAAGATCCACGCTTCCAGGCACTGCTGAAGAAATATGCCAACGCCGAGCCATCGAACGTCTCGAGCGGAGCCGTTCAGTGAACGCGACACTTCACGCCACCTCCTTGTTTCGTCATTCCGGGGCCGGAGAAGCCGGAACCCGGAGTCCAGCATTGTTCGTCACCCGCGAGAAGCTGGATTTCGGACCGCCGCAGCGCGGCGTCCGGAATGAGGATCGGAGGATGCGGTGAACGAGTTTCTTGCCCGCCTGAAGCAACACAAGCTGGTGCAGTGGGCACTGGTTTATATCGCGGCGGCGTTTTCGTTGATCCAGGTCGTCGATGTGGTGGTGCAGCGCTTCGGTTGGGCGGACCTGGCCGAGAAGCTGATCATTCTGGCCTTGGTGGTCGGGTTCTTCGTGGCACTGGTGCTCGCCTGGTATCACGGCGAGCGCGGCGCGCAGCGGGTATCGGGGCCGGAGCTGCTGTTGATCGCATTGGTGCTGGCGGTGGGCGGCGGTCTCTTATGGCACTTCGGGAGGGCTGGATCAGCCGCTGGGGTTGCCCAGATCGCGACGTCCCCGAACGTTGCCGCAAACGCCACTGCCACGGTGTCACGCAGTCCGGCAACGACGATTGCTACGTCGTCCTCCGCAAGCTCGGCGCAAGTGACGTCGGGAGTTGCCGCACTGCCACCGACTTCGCAGCCGATCCCCGCCAAATCCATCGCGGTGCTGCCGTTCGAGAACCTTTCGACCGACAAGGGCAACGCCTACTTCGCCGATGGCATGCAGGACCTGATCCTGACCAAGCTGGCCGATATCGGCGACCTCAAGGTGATCTCGCGCACTTCGACCGAAAGCTACGGCAGCCATCCGGTCAATTTGAAGCAGATCGCGCAGCAACTGGGTGTAGCAGCCATCCTCGAAGGCAGCGTGCAGAAGGCCGGCGACCAAGTGTTGATCAATGTGCAGTTGATCGACGCCGACACCGACAGCCACATCTGGGCGCAGAGCTACCAGCGCACGCTGAACAATATTTTCGGCGTGGAAGGGGAGGTCGCCTCGAAGGTGGCGGATGCCTTGAACGCCAGGCTAACCGCGCGCGAATCCAGCGCGCTGGCCCGCGTCCCTACGACCAATCCGCAGGCCTACGACGATTTCCTGCGTGGCCTCCACTTGGACAACGAGGCAGCCAAGGGCGACTTTACGACCTACATTCCCCAAGCGATCGCGGCATTCGAGAAGGCCGTTCAGGAGGATCCGGGTTTCGCCTTGGCGTGGGCCCGATTGTCGAGCGAGCGTACGGAGGCCCGTTTTTTGCGCGCGGATCGATCGGAGGCCAATCTGCAGGCCGCCAATGTCGCGGCCAAACGCGCGTTAGCGCTGGATCCGAAGCTGCCCGACGCCCACCTCGCCATGAGCGACGTGGAACGGTTTCTGTATCACGACATCGCCGCGTCACGCGATCAGGCGCAGCAGGCGGTCAACCTTCGTCCCAACGACGTCGACGCACTGGCGGAGCTTGCCATTGAGGATGGGAACTATGGCGAGCGTGGAGCGTACCAGGAGATGGAGCGCGCCGTGGCACTGGATCCTGCGAGCAGCGATCTCGAGTTCACTTTGGGCATATTTAGAACCTACTACGGTGATTACGCGGCCGCCAGGAAAGCAGTGATGAGGGCGATCGCGATCAATCCCGAGATCGCCGGAGCCTATGCTCTGTTGAGCAGGATCGACATCCTGCAAAGTGGCGACATCGAGGCAGCGACCAAGGTGCTCGACAACATGGCGCCCGGAACGCCATCGAACAACGTCGAGGTTGCGAACGCGCGGATCGATCTGCTGCTTTACCGGCGTGACTTTGCCGCGGGGCGCGCGCTGGCTGCGAAGTACGCCACCGAATTCGGGAGCGGTCCCATGGCGCCCACCATGGCGATGAGTCAGGCCAACGTCGAGTGGCTGGCTGGCGACAAGGATGCCGCGCGCGTGTTCTATGGGAAAGCAATCCGTCTGATGACGCAACCTGGCACGCAAGATACGGGCGGTAATCCGCGACTGGGCTTGGCCTACGCGCGGCTCGGTCAGGCCGACGCCGCCATGCAACAAAACGAGTTTTTCGCCGCGACCGATCGCCGATCCCATGCCATGGGTTTCGAAGCGCAACGCAAGTTCATGTTGGCGAAGATCCAGGTGGCCTTGGGCAAGGATGCGGCGGCCATCGACACCCTTGCGCAAGTTCTCGCCTCGAACGAGGATCGTTACGATGTTTCTCCGGCATTACTGCGCATCGACCCGACCTGGGATCCGCTGCGCAATGATCCACGGTTTGAGGCCCTGCTGAAGAAATACTCGACCACCGAACCGGCATCTCCAGCCGGCGCCGCGCCGGCATCGGCATCCAGCGGAACCGGCAATGACTGAGTTTCTTGTCCGCCTGAAGCAGCACAAGCTGGTGCAGTGGGCGCTGGTGTATATCGCCGCGGCGTTCTCGCTGATCCAGGTGGTCGATGTCGTGGTGCAGCGCTTCGGTTGGCCGGACCTGGCCGAGAAGCTGATCATTCTGGCCTTGGTGGTCGGGTTCTTCGTGGCGCTGGTGTTGGCCTGGTATCACGGCGAGCGTGGCGCGCAACGGGTGTCGGGGGCTGAACTTCTGTTGATAGCGCTGGTGCTGGCGGTAGGTGGGGGCCTGTTGTGGCATTTCGGAGGTACTGAATCCCCCGCTGTGGTTGGCAGCGTCGCGACAGCCTCAAACGGGTTCGGCAGTGCCAGCACGACTGCATCCCATCGGGCGGTCAAGGCGGTCGCATCGCGATCTTCCGCGGCTCTCGCACCAGCGACGTCGGCAATTGCCGCACTGCCGCCGACTGCGCAACCCATCCCTGCCAAATCCATCGCGGTACTGCCGTTCGAGAATCTCTCGACCGACAAGGGCAATGCGTACTTCGCCGATGGGATGCAGGACCTGATCCTGACCAAGCTGGCCGACATCGGCGACCTCAAGGTGATCTCGCGCACTTCGACCGAGAGCTATGGCAGCCATCCGGTCAATCTGAAAGGAATCGCGCAGCAACTGGGCGTAGCGACGATCCTCGAAGGCAGTGTGCAGAAAGCCGGCAATCAGGTCTTGATCAACCTGCAATTGATCGACGCCAATACCGACAGTCACATCTGGGCGCAGAGTTACCAGCGCACGTTGGATAACATTTTCGGCGTCGAAGGCGAAGTGGCACAGAAGGTAGCCGATGCGTTGAACGCAAGGCTCACCGCGGGCGAAGCCAACGCGCTGGCCCACATCCCGACGAAGAACCCGCAAGCTTATGACGATTTTCTGCGCGGGCAGTATTTGGATCACGAGGCATCAAAGGGTGGCGTTACGACCTACATTCCCCAAGCTATTGCTGCTTTCGAAAAAGCCGTTGCAGCGGATCCGGGGTTTGCCCTCGCATGGGCTTGGTTGTCCAACGAACGTAGTGACGCCCGTTATTGGGGGGTGGATCGATCGGAGGCTAATCTGCGGGCTGCCGAGGTCGCCGCCAAACGCGCGCTGGCGTTGGCACCGATACTACCCGACGCGCACCTCGCGATGGCTGGGGTGCAGCGATTCCTGTACCACAACATCGCGGCGGCACACGCCCAAGACCAACAAGCTGTGAAACTCAGGCCAAACGATCCCGACGCTTGGGATGACCTGTCCGTTTCGTACGCGCACTTGGGTGACATCGGTGCATCGATCAAGGCGATGGAACGCACGGTAGCACTGGACCCGACGGACAGCTTTCCCCTGTACCAATTGGGCTTGTTTCGCATGATTGCGGGCGATTACACGGGCGCCCGGCAAGCAGCGACGAGGGCGCTCGCGATCAATCCGCAAAACGCCTTGGCGTATATGGTTTTGAGTCAGGTTGAGGTCCGGCAGAACGGTGACGTGGGCGCGGCGACCCAATTGCTCGACAACATGGCGGCGGGCACACCCTCCAACGCCGATCTCGCGCGCCAACGTATTGATCTGCTCTTGTATCAACGCGATTTTGCTGCCGCGCGTGCCTTGGCCACGAAATATGCGGGCGAGTTCAAAACTGGACCGGCAGCCATTACGGTAACGATGAGCCGTGCCAACGTCGAATGGCTGGCCGGCAAGCAAGACGATGCGCGCGCTTTGTATCGCGCCGCTGTCGGGTTGCTCACCGAACCTGGCGCGGACCTTGAAGCCGCGGACCACTTGGAGCTTGGCTTGGCCTACGCTCGGCTTGGGCAAGCGAACGCCGCGATGAAGGAAAACGATGCTGCAGCGTCGATCAATCGGCGGTCCCATTCGATCGGTTACGATGAAGCGGACCGTCTGGTGTATCTGGCCAGGATTCAACTCGCCGTGGGCAACGCATCCGCGGCCATCGACACGCTTGCGCAGGTGCTGGCCAGACCGGACCATGGCCTCGCGCTATCGCCTGCACTGCTGCGCATCGACCCGACCTGGGATCCAATCCGCAAGGACCCGAGCTTCCAGGCGCTGCTGAAGAAGTACGCCACCGCGCCCGCAGCATCTACCAGCGCTGCGTCGTAGGGGAGCCGGGGCTGTCCGGCTACAGGCTTTGCCGTCGCTTGTAACGCTTCCTGGTGTGCAGGGCGTGCTGCTGCTAATTGCGCATGACAAGGAACCATTGCCTTGGCTTCCGCTTTGCAGCATCCCGCCGGTTTTGCGTTTGACGGTCAACGGCGCATACTCAGTGGTTGTGCGACGGAGATGGCCGGGGTCTGCCGCCGCTTGCATCCAGGAGGATTGATGATGAAGCGTCTTGCTCGTATCTCTCTCGATACGGTTTTTGCCGTCACTGTGTTGGCTCTGGTCATTGCGTTGCTGCCCGGAGTGGCCGGTGCGAAGGATGCCGTCAGCCAGCAAATGTTGATGGGCAAACTCAAATGGCGCAGCGTCGGACCGTATATCGGCGGGCGCGTGGTCGCGGTGGATGGCGTGGCAAGCAATCCCGATCTGTTCTACATGGGCGCCGTGGATGGCGGCGTGTGGAAAAG
>JBOHYR010000117.1:0-32783 GCA_050737995.1 Rhodanobacteraceae bacterium | reverse complement strand
GGCCAGAAGCCACCGGCTGACTCCGCGCCACCGTGACACGCCGGCCCGCAAGAACTGGTGCACGACCGGGCACGAGGACATGAATATGGATGCGCAATATTGGCTGCAACGCTGGCATGAGGGCCGCATCGGCTGGCACCACGACAAGCCGATGCCGCTGTTGCTGGAGCACTGGCCTGCGCTGGGGGTAGCACGCGATACGCGCGTGCTGGTTCCGCTGTGCGGCAAATCGCTGGACATGCTGTGGCTGTCGCAACAGGGATTGCGTGTGCTCGGCGTGGAGCTGTCCGGGATCGCAATCGAATCGTTCCTCGCTGAAAACCATCTGCACGCACGCATGCGCACGGCATCCGATGGCAGGCACTACGAGGTCACCGACGCGCCGGATGGCGGCATCGAGATCTTCAACGGCGACGTGTTCGACATCGATCCCGCGACACTTGCAGGGTGCAACGCGTTCTACGATCGCGCAGCATCGATCGCCCTGCCCGCGCCGCAGCGCCAGCGATTGGCGCATGATGTGTACGCAAGGCTGCCGGCCGGTTGCCGCGGCCTTCTGATCACGCTAGATTATCCGCCCGATGAAATGGACGGCCCACCGTTTCCGGTGAACGAGGACGAGGTGCGGCGCCTGTTTGCTGCAAGCTGGGACATCGAGCGACTGGAACAGCGCGATATCCTGTCGTCGCAACCGCATTTCTCCGAGCAGGGCGTCACCGCCTTGCACACGGCGGTGTACGAACTGCAACTCAATCAGTAGCCGATCACCTCGCCATCCCTGCGCATTTCGGTTGCGCCCCAATACACGTGATCCTTCGCGTCGTACCGGATCGCCTCGTAGCCTCCGTAGCCGCCATCTGCATGCGTGGTTACCTTGACCTTGTAACCTCGTTCTTGCAACGCCGCCACGACGCCGGGGTCGAATCCCGACTCCAGCATCACGGTTCCCGTTCCCTCGGAAGGCAGCCCAGTCGGCGTTGCATCGCCGACGTGGTTCCAGCGCGCGGCATCGCCTGCTTCCTGCACGTTCATGCCGAAGTCGATCATGTTGACCAGAATCTGCGTCTGCCCTTGCGGCTGAAAGTAGCCGCCCATCACCCCGAAGGCCATCCACGGCTCGCTATCCTTCATGACGAAAGCGGGAATGATGGTGTGGAACGGACGTTTGCGCGGCGCATACACATTGGCGCTCTTCGGATCGAGCGAATAAAGCGCGCCGCGATCCTGGAACATGAAGCCCAAGCCGGGGGCGGCCTCGCCCGAGCCCATGCCGGCGTAGTTGGATTCGATCATGGAGACCATCATGCCGTTGCCGTCGGCGGCTTCGAAGTCGGTGGTATCTCCGCTTCCCGACGGGTACACACCTGTCTGGTACGGCAAGGGATTACCCGGTTCGATGTCCGGGTTGGCGTGCTGCAGATCGATCAGCTTGCGCCGCTGGTCCGCGTATTGCTGTGACAACAGGCCCTTCACCGGGACGTTGTAAAAGCGCGGGTCGGCATACCACTTGGACAGATCCGCCGCGCCTAGCCGCTGGGCTCCGATTTCGGCCATCAGCGTGTCCGCGCTGCCGACCCCCATCTTCTTCAGGTCGAAGCCCTTGAGGACATTGAGCATTTCCAGCGTGGCGAACCCCTGGCCGTTCGGCGGCAGCTCGTACACGTCATAGCCGCGGTAGTCGACTGATTGCGGCGTCACCCATTCTCCGTGGAAATCCGCGAAATCGGAGTAACCGGGGCCGGTACCGATGCTCTTGAAAAAGTCGGCCATGACGTGCGCGATCGAGCCCTTGTAGAACGCATCACGTCCGCCCTGGGCAATCAGCGTGAGCGTATGCGCCATGTCCGGGTTCCGGAAAATCTCTCCTTCCCTCGGCGTGTGCCCATTGATCAGGAACACCTTTTGCGCGTTCGCGAAATCCTTGATCAGGCCGCGATGCTTCTCGAACGCTTCCCAGTTGCCCTTCCAGTATTCCGCCACGACCTGCGTGACTGGAAAGCCGTGGGTCGCGTAGTAAATCGCGGGCGCCAGATCCTCGCTGATTGGCAATTTGCCGAACTTCTGGTGCAGCGCGAACCAGGTATCGACGATCCCGGGTACCGTCACCGGCAAGGGACCGAGCAACGGAATCTGGTCGGTCGGCTTCATGCCGGCCTTCTCGTAGGCGGCCTTGACGTCAGCCTGCATCTGCTTGAGCGAACGGCCCTTGGGCGACCAGCCGGAGCCGTTGTAACCGTAGAGTTTGTGCGTCTTCGGATCCCACACGATCACGAACGCATCGGCCCCAAGCCCGTTCAGCACAGGCTCGGTGAGACACAGTATGGCACTTGTGGCAATCGCGGCGTCCACCGCGCTGCCGCCCTGCTTGAGAATTTCAATCCCGGCGAACGACGCCAGCGGCTGCTCGCTCGCAATCATCCCGTGCTGCGCGAGCACGGGCGAACGCGTCGCCCACGGCTTGCCGGCGTAGTGATCGCCGCGGCTGATGCCGGCGTGCGCGTCGCTCAGACCCGCCAGCAAGGCAAGCAGTCCCACGATCGCCACGATCGAACTCCGCTGCAGCGAGCCGCGCGTGGAACGGGTAGCAATGGAAAGAAATGACGTCATGACCCCAACCTCCATGGCGCGACGGCGAAGCCCGCGCGTTGTCGACGAACACAAGCTGTCAGTGTTAGCACGAAGTCACGTCCGGCTCCAGTGGCAGAGGACACAGGTCCCTCAGGGCATCGCGCCCTTGCTCATCGGCATCGCCGGCGTCGCGACGTTCACCAGCGGCGGCAGCCGGTACAACCCGAGTGCGATGAGCAGGCCCAGCAACATCATTGCGCCGACGAAGACGGAAACGCCATTCCACCCGTGCGAGGCGTAAAACAACCCACCGCATGCGCCGGCGATGCTCGAACCCATGTAGTAGCAGAACAGGTAAAGCGACGATGCATGCGCCTTGGCTTCGCCGGCGCGCCGCCCGACCCAGCTACTGACCGTGGAGTGCGCGCCGAAAAAGCCGAACGTCAGCACAATCACGCCGAGCAATATCGCCCACAGCGTCGACAGCGCCGTCAATGCGGTACCAAGCAGCATCAGCGCGAGCATCGTCCACAGAACCTTGCGGCGTCCAAGCTTGCCGGCCAGATGTCCCACCCACGGCGAACTGAAGGTACCGATCAGATAGATCAGGAAAATGGCTCCGACGCTCGCCTGGCTGAGGTTGTACGGGGGCGCCAGCAAGCGGTAACCCAGATAGTTGTACACGGTAACGAACGCGCCCAGCAGCAAAAAACCTTCAGCGAACAGCCACGGCAGACCGCGATCGCGAAAAATCCCATGGAACCGCTGCGTGAGCGCACGCCAGCGCAGCGATTGTGCGGTGAAATGGCGGGATGGCGGCAGCAGACGCCAGAAGGCCAGCGCACAGACAATGCCGATGACCGCAACCACCACCATACCGATCCGCCAATCGACGAAATCGGCAAGAACACCGGTGATCAGCCGGCCACCCATGCCGCCAAGCGCGTTGCCACTGATATACAGCCCCATGCCGAGGCCGATGGAGGCAACATCCATCTCTTCGGCCAGGTAGGTCATCGCCACCGCGGGCAGACCGCTCAACGTGAAACCCAGCAACGCGCGTACTACCAGCAGCGAGGTCCAGTTCGGCATCAATGCCGAGGCCAAGACGAGTAGTGCCGACGACAGGGTCGAGCCGACCATGACCGGCTTGCGGCCCCACGCATCCGAAAGCGCCCCGGCAAACAACATCGCGACCGCCAGCACGCCGGTCGTCAGCGACAACGACAACGCACTGGCCGCCTCGCTGACACCATAGTCATGACTGAACTCGGGCAGCAACGGTTGCACGCAATACAGTAAACCGAATGTTGCAAAGCCCGCCGCGAACAATGCCCAGTTGATGCGCCGAAAGTCCGGCGTTCCATGGTGTATGTATTCGCGCGACGCCCCGTCAACGGGGCGTGCGTCGGGAACAGCCATCATGCCTCATGATAGCTGCGAACCGCGGCGGCACGGCGCGCGAGTCTTCAGCGATAGCGATAGCGCCAGTGCCCGCGCACCCATACATGCCCGTAGCCCCAGTAACCGGCTACCCAAACCCGCGCCGGTGCAACCGCAACGACGCGTGCGCGCGGTGGCGCGACCACGCAGCCGGCCGCCGACAGGCAACCCGCGAGAATCAGACCCGACCACCAATATTTGCGTCGCATGAGTGCACTCCGTTGAAAATGTGTTCAGAACGAAGAACGCATCACGCTGCGTGCTGTTGACAGCAATTGCCGAGGCAGACACTCGCGATTCAGAAAGCTTCCACGCGAGGCGCAACGTCTGTGCAATGTGATGTCAAACCGAACGAAAGCTGTATCGACAGGACGAATTCACGTATTTTTTAATGCACGCGCGTCGCAGAACCGCTACGGTTCAAGACGAGTGCCCACCCAAGGAGTTCACTGATGCACAGCAGGATCTTCCGTACCACCGCCCTCGCCACAGCCATTGCGTTCTCGTCGTTGGCATTCGCAGCGGGCGCTACGCCCGCGCAGGCCAAGTCGATCACATCTTCGACGAAATCGACCAACCAGGCGCAACAGCATTCCATCCTCGAAGAGCTCCATCTCACCGAAAAGCAGCAAACCACCATCCGCGAGACGATGCAGCAGAACTTCCAGCAGTTGCGCCCGCAGATGCAAACGGTGGCCCAAAAGCGCGAAGCGTTCGAAAATGCCACGCCGGGAAGTGCGGGTTACCAGGCAACGGTGAATGACCTCGCCCAGGCAGAAGCCGATTTCGCCCGGGCCCGCACGCTTCGTGAAGGCGCGTTGCGCAGCAAGATCAACGAGGTACTGACGCCCGCGCAACGTACCAAACTCAAGAACCTGATCGCCGAACAGCGGGCACGCGCCCAGCAGATGCAGCAAGCAGCGCAGGCACAACACGCGGCAGGCAGTTCTTCGCCGCCTGCTTCGCACTGAGACTCTCGGACTGATCGTTTTCGCATCACGGACGCGCCGTGATGCGGGGCGTTTGGCGCGCCCTCGCGCTCGATGGCCGGACCTTCGTGCATCGGCAAGCCCGCACGATCTTTGCAAGCCGGGCGCCCAGGAGCCTCTGGCACGCCAGCTTTCCCGCGGGAAAAGGCATTTACACGCATGCGGTCGGTGCTGGCGTCATTTCACTTCATGCGCTGATTGCTTGCGCACACGCTGCGATTTGGCGCACGGAACCGAGTGGGGGTTGTCCCTCCGTTCTGGATTCACGTTTTTTTTGCGCCCCGCGCCGGTGCGACTGATATTGTGCATGCATCTCCAACTCCCAAGGTACTTGACCATGCAAAGGACCCTCTTCCACTCTGCGCTGTTTGCCGCAACCGTGGGGTTTTCGTCGCTCGCGTTTGCCGCGGCTGGCGCACAGGCCACAGACACCCCCATTCCCCCGTCGTCCGGTCAGGTGCAGCACGGCATGCACCATGGCATGTGGCATCATCGCGGCGACCAGCGGGGAGGCATGGGCGAATTGAGCAAGCTCGACCTCACCGCAACCCAACGCACCAACATCCAGCGGATGGTGCGCGAGGACCGGGCTCAGGCGCGACCGCAAATGCAGGCGCTGATGCAGAAGCGCATGGCATTCGAGAATGCCACGCCGGGCAGCGCCGACTATCAGGCTGTCACCCGGGAGCTTGAGCAAGCCGAGGCACAGGCGGCGCAGACACGCGTGTCGAGCCAGGCGACACTGCGCACGAAGATCTACAACGAACTTACCCCCAAGCAACGCACCCAGCTCGCCAGCCTGCGCAGCCAACGTCAGGCCCGGATGGAGAAATGGCATGCCAAACGCTCGGCGCACAAGGCGATGAGGCCTGCCCCCGCCACGACTTCGGGCGAACAAAAGTAAACGGCCAGCCCCGAGCGACACAGCACGGCCGCCCATCCGGGCGGCCTTTTTTGCCGCCAAGGCTCCGTCAGCCGCGCGCCAACCGCCGCACGACTTCATGGTAGCGCGCCGCGATACGCTGCTCGTCGCGATGCCGGAAATTGCGTACCACCCATTTTCCATCCACCATCACGGCGCGGACCAGCGGCGAATTGCCGGCGAACAGGAAACTGTCGATCACGTTCCGTTCGTCACGCGCCGCGAGCAGTGCCGACGTGTCGTCCAGTATCACGAAATCATTTCGGGCAGCATCTTCGAATCGAGGCAACCCGGCAGCTTGGCTGCCGCCACGCAGCGCCGCAGTCCACAGCATTTCCGCGACGCTGTCGCCGGGCTCGCGCGTCGCGATATTGCGATGACGCGTGGCAAGCCGTTGACCGTATTCCAGCCAGCGCAGCTCCTCGACCGGAGAAACGGAAATGTGCGAATCGGAGCCGATGCCGAGCGCGCCGCCCGCGGCGAAATATTTGGCCATTGGGAACAGGCCGTCGCCGAGGTTGGCTTCGGTGGTCGGGCACAAGCCCGCGACGGCACCCGACTGCACGATCGCCTGCATCTCCCCGTCTTCGAGATGCGTGGCGTGCACGAGGCACCAGCGCGCATCCACGTCGGCATGATCGAACAACCACTGCACGGGCCTCGCGCCACGCATGGCAAGACAGTCCTGCACTTCACCGATCTGCTCGGCGATATGGATGTGCAAAATGCGATTGTGCGCGTGCGGCATCGCAAGTATCTCGCGCATCGCCGACTCCGGCACCGCGCGCAACGAATGCAGCGCGATGCCCACACGCAACATCGACGACTCGTGCACCAGCAGGGATTCGAGCAGGCGCAAAAAACCATCCACGGAGAGGCCGAACCGTCGCTGGCGTTCCGAAAGGGGTCGTCCATCGAAGCCACCAGTCATGTAAAGGACAGGCAGCAGCGTCAAGCCGATGCCGGCCTCGCGCGCAGCCTCGATCAGTGCCAGCGACATCGCGGCCGG
The DNA here is from genome assembly GCA_050737995.1 of Rhodanobacteraceae bacterium. GTDB lineage: Bacteria > Pseudomonadota > Gammaproteobacteria > Xanthomonadales > Rhodanobacteraceae > 66-474. The sequence goes on along the minus strand of JBOHYR010000117.1, from coordinate 25,852 downwards.
ATCGGCATACGGCTTGCCGTCCGGGGCGTTGTGCAGATAGTGGAATTCACAGACGTGGGTGTAACCGGCATTGAGCATCTCGACGTAGAGTTGCGCCGCAACCGCACGCAATTCGTCGGGGCCGATGCGCAGCGCGAATGCATACATCGCCTCGCGCCACGTCCAGAACGAATCGTCGCCCGGCCCGCGCCGTTCCGCCAGCCCCGCCATCGCGCGCTGGAACGCATGCGAATGCAGGTTAGGCATCCCTGGCAGCACGAACTGCGCATGGACCTGCTTACCCACACCGCCTTCGACCTGGACGTCGCGCCGCCAGCCGTGCGGCGTCCACAGGTGTTCCGCATGCAGCATGGTCGCTCCCATCGTTGACATTCGTATTGCGCGCAGGCTAGCGGCGGCTTGCTGCCGGCGCCAGCAAGATTGCCAAGCCACGGCCCGGCACAGTCATAATGGCCGCGTGAAGCCCGCCCACGAAAATACCGCGCGCCTGGTGGTACGCAACACCAGCGAGGACGACATCCCCCGGATCGTGGCCCTGAGTGCGCGCATTTATGGACCGGAGTTCGGGTATTCGCCGGAAATGTTGAGCGGCCAACTCGCGCGCTTTCCGCAAGGCTTGTTCGTGGCCGTTTACGACGATCGCGTGATTGGATACTGCGCCACCTTCCGTGTCGACGAGGCGTTGGCGATGGCGCCGCACACCTGGGCCGAAATCACCGGCGGTGGCTTTGGGTCGCGCCACAACCCCGACGGCGACTGGCTGTATGGCATGGATGTCGGCGTCGATCCGGAATACCGTGGCATGCGCATCGGTCGGCGCCTGTACAGCGCGCGCAAACGCCTGTGCCGGCGGCTGCGGTTGCGCGGCATCGTGTTCGGCGGTCGCCTGCCGGAGCTCGCCAAACATGTAAAAAATTACGCAACGCCGGAGGATTATCTCAAAGCCGTGATCGACGGGCGCCAGCGCGACGCTACGCTGAGCTTCCAGTTGCGCAACGGCTTGGAGGTCGCCGGCGTGCTCCCCGGCTACCTTCCCTACGATCACGATTCGCTGGGTTTTGCGGCGCACATGATTTGGCGCAATCCCCGCCGGATGGATCAGCCGGACATACCACCGCAGTCTGCCACGCAACGCCTGCCGGACGTGATACGCCTCGCCACCGTGCAGTACCAGCAACGGCGGATCAAGGATTACGACGAATTCGCGACGCAAGTGGAATATTTCGTCGACATCGCCGCCGGCTACGAAGCGGACTTCGTGGTGTTTCCGGAATTGATTACGCTGCAATTGCTCTCGGTCGAGAACGCGCCGTTGTCACCGGTGGATTCGATCCTGCGCCTCTCTGAATACACGCCACGGGTGAAGGCGCTGTTCGGTGACCTCGCGGTCCGCTACAACATCAATATCGTCGCTGGCACGCATCCGACACAAACCGATGAGGGTGTCATCCACAATGTCTGCTATGTGTGCCTGCGCAACGGTTCCATTCACGAGCAAATCAAGCTGCACGTCACGCCCAGCGAGCGCAACTCGTGGAGCATCAAGGGCGGCGATGCCGCGCGCACGATCCCGACCGATTGCGGCGCGATCGGGGTCGCCGTGTGCTATGACATCGAGTTTCCTGAAGTGGCGCGCCATCTGATTGACCAGGGCGCATTGATACTCTTTACGCCATTCTGTACCGACACCCGCGAAGGATATTTGCGCGTGCGCTACTGCGCGCAGGCGCGCGCGATCGAGAACCAGTGCTACGTGGTGCTGTCAGGCAACTGCGGCAACCTGCCGGGCGTCAACAACTTCGATATCCAGTATGCGCAGAGCTGCATCCTGACGCCATGCGATTTCCCGTTCGCGCGCGATGGCATCGCGGCGGATTCGACCCCCAACACCGAAACCGTGCTGTTCGCCGACCTGCGGCTGGAGGATCTGGCGCGTGCACGCAACAACGGCACTGTCCAGAATCTCAAGGACCGCCGCCACGACCTGTATCAATCGCGCTGGCAGCTGCGTACATGATCACACCGGACGAGCAACGCCCAACCCCGGATCCCAACGCGCAACGGGCGAAGCGTCGCCTCAAGGCCGTTCTCGGGCATGAATTCTTCGCGCCAGCGCAGTGGCAACGCCGCGTTGCCCTGTGGACCGGTGGCGTCCTTGTAGGTCTGGCCGCGATCGTCTTCACCAAGGTCGCCAACCTCGCTTATGACGGCATCGAGTACATCGTCTCGGTTTCGCCATTCATCCCCTTGGCATTTACCCCGGCCATGTTCGGATTCCTGGCTTGGGTCACCAAGGGCAAACTCAAGCCGACCCGTGGCAGCGGTATTCCGGAAGTCAGCGCCACACTTGGCATCGAAGACAAGGCGTTCAGGGATGCCGTGTTGTCGCTTCCGGTAGCGATCTTCAAGATGGTGCTGACCCTGCTTGGCTTGCTTGCCGGCGCCTCGGTAGGCCGCGAGGGTCCGACCGTTCATGTCGGCGCGGGTCTGATGTACTGGCTCAGCAAACGGTTCAAGTTCGACGACCCGAAGGCAGTTTCCCGTTTCATCCTCGCTGGCGGTGCGGCCGGCATTGCGGGCGCCTTCAATGCCCCGCTGGCTGGCATCGTGTTCGCCATCGAGGAACTGGCCGGCAGCTACGAGCACCGCATGAGCGGCATCGTGATGACCACGGTCATCTTCGCCGGCGTGGTTTCACTTGGCGTACTCGGCGACTATACGTATTTCGGCAAGATGGATGCAACCTTGTCCCTGCTTCCGGATGCATTCGCCGTTCTGCTGTGTGGCGTTTGCGGCGGTATTGGCGGAGGCTTGTTTTCGCGCCTGATCCTGCTGGATGACAAGGGACCCCTTGGCTGGCTTCGCAAGACGCGAAATCGCTGGCCGGTGCTGTTCGCCGCGGCATGTGGGCTGGCCTTGGCGCTGATTGGTATTTTCAGCGCAGGCGCCGTCTACGGCACAGGTTATGCCCAGGCGCGCGATCTGGTGCATTCCACCCACGGCGCAGCATTCATGTTCGGCTGGGAAAAACTCGGCGCCAATATCCTTTCCTATTGGGCCGGTATCCCCGGCGGCATCTTCTCGCCTGCGTTGGCGGCCGGCGCCGGCATGGGCCACAGTCTGGCGATATTGTTTTCCCCCGCCGAGACCTCCGCCGTTGTTCTGCTTGGCATGGCGGCGTTTCTTGCAGGAGTCACCCAAGCACCGATCACCTCGGCGATCATCTCGCTGGAAATGACTGCCAACCAGACTATGGTGATCCCGATTCTGGCGGCATGCCTGTTGGCGCGCGGGATTTCATCGCTGTTTTGCAGCACACCGGTCTACCGCGCGTTCGCAAACCAGGTCACCGCCTCCTTCGAGCAGCGGCAACGGGAGGGCGCCTTGGCAAACGCCGCCTCGCCCTCCCCGCCCTGATTCGACGATGGGAAATCATGAAATGGATGGACCCTGGGATCGGCTCCTGATCGACTGCAATCTCGCAGCACTGACAGGCGACGCCGGCTACGGGCTGATCGAGAACGGTGCGATCGGCTGGCGCAACGGAGCGATAACGTATACCGGCACGATGGATGCGCTCCCCGGTGAGCCGAAAATGCTGGCTGCACACACCGAATCGGTCCACGGCGCGTTGGTCACACCGGGCCTGGTCGATTGCCACACTCATCTGGTGTTCGCGAGCGACCGCGCTGGCGAGTTCGAGCAGCGCCTGGAAGGCGCAAGCTACGAAGACATCGCCCACGCCGGCGGCGGAATCCTGTCCACGGTCCGGGCAACCCGCGCGGCATCCGAAGACGAGCTGTTCGCACAATCCCTGCCGCGGGCGCGCGCACTGCTGCAGGATGGCGCCACGACGATCGAGATCAAGTCAGGTTATGGGCTGGATCTGGAAACCGAGTTGAAGATGCTGCGGGTGGCGCGCCGGATCGGCGATGCCCTCGCCATCACGGTCAGGACGACCTTCCTTGGCTTGCACGCGCTCCCACCGGAATTCGCAAACCGCCGCGACGATTTCGTCGCTACGGTTTGCGAGGAATGGCTGCCTGCCACGGCCGAGGCAGGCTTGGCGGATGCGGTCGACGCATTCTGCGAGGGCATCGCGTTCACGCCGGATGAAGTACGTCGATGCTTCCAGCGTGCGCGCGAAATCGGGCTTCCGGTCAAACTGCATGCCGACCAGTTGTCGGATCTCGGTGGCGCCGCGTTGGCGGCGTCATTCGAGGGCCTGTCGGCCGATCACCTCGAATGCTCGGGTACCAGCGCGGTCGAGGCGATGGCCCGCTCAGGCACTGTCGCCACCCTGCTGCCCGGCAGTTTCTATGCGCTGCGCGAAACGCGGATGCCGCCGATCGACATCCTGCGTCAACACAAGGTCCCCATGGCGATCGCCACCGACCTCAATCCCGGTACCTCGCCGCTGCGCTCGTTGCGGCTCGCGATCAACATGGCTTGCACCCTGTTCCGGCTGACCCCGGAAGAAGGGCTGCGTGGGGCCACCGTGAATGGCGCGCGCGCGTTGGGCCTCTCCGACCGCGGTGTACTCGCGCCGGGCATGCGCGCCGACGTGGTCGTTTGGGATGCGTGCAAGGCCGCCGAACTTGCCTACTGGATCGGCGGCATCCTTGCCAGACGGATCTTCGTTGGTGGAGCCGAGATTCGCGCCCAGTAGCGTCATAAAAAGGAAGGCCCCGCGAGCGGGGCCTTCCGAATCGGAATACGACGCCCGTTACGCCGGCTTCTTCGCAGGAGCCTTCTTCGCAGGAGCCTTTTTGACAGGGGCCTTCCTGGCTGGCGCCTTCTTGGCCGGTGCGTGCGTCGCCGGCCTGGGCGTCTTGGTCCCAACCGTTTTCTTGACCGCCGAATTCGATTTCGGCGTATGCGGACGCACGTTACCGTGGCTACCGCGATAGATCTTGCCCTTGCGTGTCTTCTTGTCGCCCTTGCCCATGTCGGTTCCCGATGTTCGTGTGAATGTCGCGCGCGGATGGCGCGGCTGCGCGCATGGTAACAGCACATCGTCCGCGGTAGCTGTCGCGCTGGTGCAGCAACACTCAATCATGGTCCAGATGACCGTGTGCGGCCATCGGTTCAACGCAATCGGTCTCCGCCGGATCGAGGCAATCGCTGGATTCGACCTGCACGGTGACGTGACTGATTGCGAAACGCTCACGCAACACGCTCTGGATGGTCTTGAGCACTTGCTGTGAATCGCCGCCTTCGCGCAGACGTGCGTGCAGGGTTGCCATGCGCGAGCCCGAGGCAATCTGCCAGACGTGCAAATGGTGGACCTCGGTGATGGATGGATCGCACGTCGCCAGCGCCGCGCGGATTTCGTCCGTCGCCAGTCCTTCCGGGACGCCTTCCAGCAGGATGTGCGACGACCGCTGCAACAAAACGAAGGCGCCGCGCAAGATCAGCAGCGACACCAACAATGACAACGCCGGGTCGGCCCATTCCCAACGGAGATACCGCACCAGCAGCGCGGCGACCACCGTTGCGACGGAGCCGAGCAGATCCCCGAATACATGCAGGCGAGCGCCGGTGATGTTGAGGTTTTCGTGGTCGCCGGGGCGCAGGCTTCGCAAGACCACGGCATTCACGAGCAACCCGATCGCGGCGACGATCAACATGGCGCCGGACTGGATGTGGATGCTGCCGAGGTCCAGCAGCCGTGCGATCGCCTCGTACGCGATCCCCGCCACCAGCAACGCCTGCACTAATGCGTTGACGAAACCCGCAAGCACCTCCATGCGTGCATAACCGAAGCTTCGGCGCGCATCGGCCGGTTTCAGCGCATACGCCGCCGCGGCCCACGCCAGTCCCAGCGCGCCAGCATCGACGAGCATGTGGGCAGCATCGGCCAGCAGCGCCAACGAGCCCGACCACCAGCCGCCGATCGCCTCGACGATCAGCATCGCCAAGGTCAAGGCCAATGCGAACGCCAGCCGGCCTCGATTGCCGGCGGCGGGATGCCCGTGGACATGTGAATGCCGATGCGCCATGCGCGCAGGCTAGACAGAACGCCCTGCGTTACACAATCACTTGCTTTCTTTATGCGATCATCCTGATCGCCGCATCGCCAGGCTTCCCGACAGCCAGTAACGCCACAAACCCATGCAGGTCAGAATGGCCTCCTTTGGCCCGACTTCTCACGGCGTCCGCTGCGTGACAGCATCGGGTGCAACACTGCCACGCCCAAGCGCAACCTATGCCACCGCGTCGGCGTGGACTGCGTGGTGATGACGATGCGACAGAACGAGATTATCCGCGCATCGGTTATCGGTTGAATCAAGTTTTGTTATAATGTAACATAATAAGCAGCGACCTTGTCGAACCAATGCAGCCAAGCCGATTGGCTTGCCCCGAACACAGGTGTGTCCAGCATGTTTTCATTGGAACCAGGCCACCTTTCCTTCACGATCGACTTGGCGTTCGCGTTCCTGCTTGGCCTGATCCATGGCGTCACGCCGGACGATCACACCTGGCCGATCACTTTCAGCTATGCCGTCGCGGGCTACTCGGCGCGCCGCGGAATGTTGGCCGGGCTGATCTTCTCGCTGGCCTTTGCAATCCAATGCGCAGTGGCGAGCGAATTGGCGTTCCTGGGACTTGCGCACTGGCAGGCCTACGCGAGATTCGAATACGTGGTCGACATCGTGGTGGGCGCAGTCATGGCGGCCGCAGGAATATTCATGATGGGCCGCTCGATCTTCTCTTTCGCGGGCAACACGCAACACACGGGGCGACGTGGCCACGATCGAGCAGCTTTGCGGGATCCGCGCCCATGGATGCCGGCACTGCATGGCTTCGTGGCAGGCTGGGGCGTCGGTCCGTTCACGGCGATTGTCTACACAGCGTTGGCGCCCGCCATGCCATCCCCGTCGACTGCATGGCTGCCGGGACTGATATTCGGTCTGGGCACGCTGGTGGTTCAGGCCTGCGCAGGTGCGGCCATAGGCGCGTGGCTTGCGAGCCGCGGGCTTTCCCGGGAAGACGTACGCCGGATCGGCCTGACCACCGCGGCACGCACGCTGCGTTGGGGCGGTCTGGCTTTCGTGCTGTACGGTATTTTCGGCGTGGTGTTTCCAGGAATCGCCAACATCGCGGTCACCACACCCGTCCGGATACCCAACCTACACGAAGTGGGAATACCTTTCCTGCTGCTGACACTGGTAGTGATAGGCATCGGAATAACATCGCTGATGACGTCGGTGCACTCCCAAGCCCACGCCATCAAACCCGTCCGACGTTGAGCACGGCAAAGCCGAAGTCGTGAGGAGCCACCGACAACGGGGCGATGGTCCGCCGAGGACATTCGCGGACGGGTTGCAATCCGTCCGCAATTCGGCGGATCCAGCGAATTGCGCAGTCAAGCCGCGTGGCAGGTCTTGCAGATGCCGTGTACTTCGAGAGTCTGGGCCTTGGCGCGAAAACCGAAGTCGCGCGCCTGCCCCTCGATCAGCTGCGCGATCGCCCCATCGTCGCAGACTTCGGTCGCGCTCTCGCATACATCGCAGATCAGGAACGGCACCTGGTGCGCCTCGGCAGGATGCTGGCAGAACACGAACGCGTTGATCGACTCCAGCTTGTGGATGAAGTCGTTCTCGAGCAGGAAATCGAGGGCGCGGTATACCGTAGGCGGCGCCGCGCCGGCGTGGCTGTCGCGCAGCGATTCCAGCAGATCATAGGCCTTGACCGGCTTGCGCGCCTTGGCCACCAGCACCAACACCTCTCGCCGCAATGGCGTCAGGCGCAGTCCGCGCGCGCGGCACTCGTGCTCGACCTCGCGCACGATGCCGGCGGCGTCGTGATGATGGTGATGAGAGACTTTCGGGACGGTGGCCATGGCTGCATTCTAGCGCCCGCGCAACGGGCGCCGGCATAGCTTATTTCGGGTCGCGAACACGGAAATGCAACCATGCCGGGGAGAAATGGCGTCCATCCACAAACTCAGGGCGGAACGTGTTCTGGCCTCATGCGCGCGTCAAGACGCCTGCGCGCGGGTCCGTAACGCCCCGGCGGAAGCGCCCACAGTGCCACCCATGCGATCGGTCCGACCACCAAGCCCAGCGCGATGCCCAGCCCGACACGTCCACGCCACCATCCGAGTACCGCGCCAACGACCGCGCACGCGACGGTGAACCAAATCAGCGGCCACCATGGAATCAGATGCAGCATGTTCGCCAGAATCCGCCAGAAGGCGCCCGGCGCATTCGGGGCGACACCTTGCAGCACCTTCTGTAGAAGATCGTTCATGCGCAATCGGGATCCAGGGCCCAGATTTCAACAAAAGCGTAACCGTTCTTCCTCCCTTCCGAAGGATATGGAGTCGACGTGCAGCGTCGGAGGGATGCGTTCGTTGGGATTGAAAGCCATTTCCCTCGACCCCCCTTCATGAGGAAGGCGGAACCCCGCAATAGAACCGGACTCAGGCGCGCTCCGCCCGCACGATCGCATCATCGATGCGTTTGAGCGCAACGTCGCGCCCGGCAAGGTAGACGGTCTGCTCGATCGACGGCGAAACCTGGGTGCCGGTCATTGCGACACGCAGGGGTTGAGCAACCTTGCCCATGCCGATGCCGCGTTCTGTCGCGAGTTCGGACACCAGCGCGTGGACAGCTTCGGGCGACCACGATTTCAGACTCGCCAGCTTGCCGCGCATCGCACGCAGCACGTCAGCCACGCCATCGCCACGCAGATGCTTCGCCACCGCCTTCTCATCCCATTGCGCGATCGGCGCGTACCAGATGCGCGCCTGTTCGGCCATCGCTTTCAGGGTTTGCGCGCGTTCGCGCAAGGCCACCACCACTTCTGCGGGATCGGGACCTTTCGAGACATCCAGTCCAAAGCGCTCCAGATGCCAAGCGAGCTCGTTGCCGACCACACGCGGATCGCCGGTCTTCAGATAATGCTGGTTGATCCAGCCAAGCTTGGCGAAGTCGAATCTCGCGGCAGAAAGGTTGACGTTGGCAATGTCGAACAGATCGACCATTTCCCCGATCGAGAAAATTTCCTGGTCGCCGTGCGACCAGCCCAGCCGCACCAGGTAATTCAGCAACGCATGCGGCAGGTAACCGTCCTCGCGGTATTGCATCACCCCGACCGCGCCATGGCGCTTGGACAGCTTCTGCCCGTCTGGACCGAGGATCATCGGCAGATGCGCGAAGGCAGGCGGGGTCGCCGCCAACGCCTCGTAAAGATTGATCTGACGCGGGGTGTTGTTGACGTGGTCGTCGCCGCGAATGACCTCGGTGATCCGCATGTCGAGATCATCCACCACCACGGCGAAGTTGTAGGTGGGAAAACCGTCCGAACGCACCAGGACAAGGTCGTCGAGTTCCGTATTTGCCCACTCGACCGGGCCCTTGATCTTGTCCTCGAACAACACGCTGCCGGATTGTGGATTCCTGAATCTCAGCACACGATTGGGATCGTCGCGATACGGCAGGTCCAGATCGCGCGCCCGGCCGTCATAGCGCGGCTTATCGCCCTGTTCCTTCATCACCGCGCGCATCGCGTCGAGTTCGTCCTTCGATTCGTAGGCCCAGTAAGCCTTGCCCGCTTCGAGCAACTGTTGCGCGACTGCGCGATAACGGTCCATCCGCCGCGTCTGGTAGAACGGACCTTCGTCGGGATCGAGACCCAGCCAGCGCATCCCGTCCAGGATCGCCTGTACCGCGGTATCGGTGGAGCGTTCGCGATCCGTGTCCTCGATGCGCAGGATGAACTGGCCGCCGCGGTGGCGCGCCTCCAGCCAGCAATACAGCGCGGTACGGGCGCCGCCGATGTGCAGGTAACCGGTAGGGCTTGGAGCAAAGCGGGTACGGAAGGCCATGAAGGTCGCAACGTGAAAACGCAAAGACGAATTGTACCGGCACCGCCGCGTCGTCCCGCCACTGGAAGCGGCGCCCCGCCGCCCCCATGATCATGCGATGACCGAATCCGTCCGCAAGCCCGCGCGCGAACGCCGCGCCATGGCGATGTTGTGGCCATACGTGCGCCACTTTCCGGGCCGGATGACCGTCGCCGCCTTGCTGCTGGTCACCGCCAAGGCGGCCACCATCGCGGTGCCACTCGCACTGGCCGCGATCGTCGACCATCTCGATCAGCGCGTCGCGTTGCTCACGGTACCGATCGCGCTGATCGTCGCCTACGGCCTGCTTCGGCTGATCGGCGCCCTGTTCGGGCAGTTGCGCGATACCGTATTCGAACGCGTCAGCCAGCGCGCGATGCGCGCATCGGGGCTCGACGCGTTCCGCCACCTGCACCAGCTCTCCTTGCGATTCCACCTTGATCGCCACACGGGCGGCATCGGTCGCGACATTTCGCGCGGCACGCGTGGGGTGTACAACCTGCTGGGCTGGGTAGTTTTCAACATCATTCCGACCCTCGTCGAGATCGTGCTGGTCATCGGCGTACTGCTGCACAAGCTGGACTGGCGCTACGCGCTGATCACGCTGGCGACCATGCTGCTCTATATCGCCGTCACCATCTGGATCACCGAATGGCGCACCGCCGGCGTGCGCGTCATGAATGAGGTCGAGAGCACGGCCAACGCGCGTGCCGTGGACAGTCTGCTCAATTACGAGACGGTCAAGTATTTCGGCAACGAGGAATTCGAAGCGCAGAGGTACGACACCGACCTGCGCCGCTACGAGGACGCGGCGGTCAAGACTGAAACCTCGCTGGCTGTGCTGAACGGCGCGCAGGCACTGGTGATCGCGATCGGGCTGACCACGCTGATGGCAATGGCCGCCGTTGGCGTAGCCGGGCACAAGCTGTCGGTCGGCGATCTGGTACTCGTGAACGCGTTGCTCCTGCAACTTGCGGTGCCGCTCAACATGCTCGGTTTTACCTACCGTCAGATCAAGCAGGGCATGATCGACATGGAAAGGATGTTCGGTCTGTTGGACGAGCGTGCCGAGGTACGCGACCTGCCGGATGCAAAACCCCTTGAGGCGCGTGGCGGCGAGGTCCGCTTCGAACGCGTGTCGTTTCGGTACAACTCCGACCGCGGCATCCTGGACGATATCGATTTCAGGATTCCACCGGGCAGAACCCTGGCAGTGGTCGGCGAAACCGGCGCGGGCAAATCGACGCTGTCCCGCCTGCTGTTCCGTTTCTACGACGTAAGCGGCGGCCGCATCACGATCGACGGCCAGGACATCCGTGAAGTCACGCAGGAATCCCTGCGCGCGGCCATCGGCATCGTCCCGCAAGACACCGTGCTCTTCAACGACACCATCTACTACAACATCGCCTACGGACGTACCCATGCCAGCCGCAAGGAAATCGAAGCCGCCGCGCGCGCCGCGCACATCCACGATTTCGTGCTGTCGTTGCCGCAGGGGTACCAGACCACGGTCGGCGAGCGCGGCCTGAAACTTTCCGGCGGCGAGAAACAACGGGTCGCGATCGCCCGTGCGCTGCTGAAGCATCCGGCAATTCTGGTTTTCGACGAAGCGACCAGCGCGCTCGACACCCGCACGGAAAAAATCATCCAGTCCGAACTCGCAGAGATCGCGCTTGGCCGCACGACCCTGATCGTCGCACACCGGCTCTCGACCATTGTCGATGCCGACCAGATACTGGTGCTGGACCGCGGCCGGGTCGTTGAACGCGGCACCCACGCCGAATTGCTCGCCACAGGTGGCCGCTACGCGTCGTTGTGGGCCCTGCAAGCGCGCCAACCGCGCGAATCGTTGCCCGCCTGACTCCCCCGTGTAACCAATGTTTACGACTTTATGCGTCGCAAGACGTGTTTTGAGCTACGTCACTTCGTAAACTGGCACCAACATTGCAGTTACCGATCCGGAGACGCATTGACTCTGGTCCGGGCCGAGGGGGCATTGGATTCAGGAGGAATGCCGACATGCAAGGTAACCATGACATGACACTGAATTCGGAAACCGCAATTTCATCCTCGCCCCGCACGACGGCGGCGGGCCTCGAGACTTGGTTGTCGGACGACACTGCCAACAAGGCACACGACGGCATTGAAGCTACGCTCATCGAGCATTCCACGCCCGAGGCCGACGAAGGACCGGAGGAAATCGGTCCGGTCAACGCGGCCGAAGCACTGGCGCTCTCGCTCGCACTCGGCACGTTTTCCAGTCCGCGCAAGCTGACCGGGCCGGACGGCGCGGAGCTGGTCGTGGATCCCGAGCAGGGCGTCTACCACTTCGAGTCCACATCCCTGAAACCGCTCTCGGCGCTGCTGGAACAGCCGGCTTTCGCATGGACACCGATCTATTCCGAAGCGCTCAAAGCCGCGCGTGCGGCCAATCCGGCGCAACCGCTGGAGCGTTTGCGGTGGTATGCGGGCCTGATTGCGACACCCGGCATTCTCAGCCGCAAGCTGAGTCGTGCCGGACGTTACAAATTGTCACGCTGGCCCGAGACCGAACGCGAATTCGCGAAGCATTTCCGCATCGCGAAGGAAATGCTGAAGAACGCCGCAACAGCGGATGAGATCGTGGCGGCTTCTGGCATGCCATACGAAGACGTCGTCGACTACATCAACGCCAGCCACGCAGGTGGCCGGCTCGAGGCCACTTCCGTCAAGCAGTCGTCCGACGACGCGCCTGTGTCGTCGCGACGGGAACGCCTGATGGCGCGACTGAACAAGCCGCTATTCGTTCGCTGATCGATTACTTTTGACGCGAAAACGCCGCGCGGAGCGATCCGCGCGGCGTTTTCGTTTCACTTGATATGAATCGTAATCCGCTTCGAGACGACCGGCGGATCGAATGGCACGTGGTTGGCGTCGCCCAGTTCCAGTTGCAACGTATGTGCACCAGGACTCAGGTGCACGACCGTTTCGGTCTGTCCACCACCGAAATGTTTGTGGTGCTCGTCATTGGGGATCGGTTGTCCGGCCGCTGGCAGCGTTGCGACATCGACCAACAGATTGTGATGCCCGGTATGTTCCTTTTCGACGCCTGCCGGCGCCACGCCCATGCCGACCAACCCGAAGCGTACCGTCACGTCACGCCCGACACTTGCTCCATCGGCTGGACTGATGATGTAGACACGGGCGCCGGCCGGCGCCTTGTGCACCGGCAAACCGGGCGCAGCAAGCGCGACGGCGGCGAATGCCGCCAGAACGAAACCGCTCAATAGCCAGCGCATGGCGTGTCTCTTGGTCGCGGGCACCCGATCATACCCCGTCGCGCGGAGCACCGAGTGATACGTTGCGCAAGCGCAAGGCATTCAACACCACCGACACGGACGACAGGCTCATTGCCAACGCGGCGATCATCGGCGATAGCACAATCCCGAACCACGGGTACAACACCCCTGCGGCGATTGGAATGCCGATGGAGTTGTAGACGAACGCAAAGAGCAGGTTCTGGTGGATGTTGCGCACCGTCGCCTGCGACAATGCGCGGGCACGCGCGATGGCGGAAAGGTTGCCGCGTACCAATGTGACCTGCGCACTCTCCATTGCTATGTCGGTGCCGGTACCCATCGCGATGCCGACATCGGCCGTAGCCAGAGCCGGGGCATCGTTGATGCCGTCGCCTGCCATCGCCACCTTGCACCCTTCCCGTCGCAAGGTCTCGACCACCGCACATTTGTCGGTTGGTGATACGTCCGCATGGAGCTCGTCGATGCCGAGTTCCAGCGCGATTGCCCGCGCGGTGGTTCGATCGTCCCCAGTCAGCATCACGATCCGCAGGCCCTCCTCGCGCAGGCTTGCCAGCGCCTCCCGCGCATCGGGCTTGACTGGATCAGCTACGGTCAGCAAAGCGACCGCTGCGCCATCGACCGCAAGCAGCATCACGGTCGCGCCCTCGCCGCGCAACGCATTGGCGCGAGCCCCGGTTTCATCGTCAGATTCCGTACCCGACTCGCGCATCATGGCGGCATTGCCGAGTGCAATATCGTGCCCGTCCACGCGTCCGCGTACACCTTTCCCGGACAAGGCTTTGAAATCCTCGACTACGGGAATCGTGATGCCGCGTTCCTGCGCTGCCGCAACGATCGCTCGCGCAAGCGGGTGTTCGCTGGGACGCTCCAGCGCCGCGGAAAGCGTCAGCGCCTGCTGCTCATCGATATCGCCGAGCGTTTCCACACCGCGCAATAACGGTCTGCCCTCGGTCAGCGTGCCGGTCTTGTCCACCACCAGCGTATCGACATTACGCAATGATTCGATCGCCGAGGCATCGCGGAACAACACACCGGCCTGCGCGCCGCGTCCACTGGCGACCATGATCGAAATCGGCGTTGCGAGGCCCAGCGCGCACGGACAGGCGATGATCAGCACCGACACTGCAGCGATCAACGCATGCGCCAGTTTCGGATCCGGCCCGACGGTAGTCCAGACTATGAACGCCAGCACCGCCACCGCAACCACCGCCGGCACGAACCATGCGACCACGCGGTCGGCCAAACCTTGCAATGGCGCCTTGCTGCGTTGCGCCTGGGCCACCAATGCGACGATCTGCGACAGCATGGTTTCGTCGCCGACTTTTTCGGCGCGCATCGTCAGGGCGCCGTCCTGATTGACCGTCCCTCCGGTGAGCCAGTCGCCCCCTGACTTGGCGACCGGCATCGCCTCCCCGGTCAGCATGGATTCGTCGACGTGGCTTGCACCATCGGTCACTTCGCCATCGACCGGCACTTTTTCTCCGGGACGTACGCGCAGCACGTCGCCGGCCTGCACGTCATCCATCGGGACATCGGTTTCGCTGCCGTCCGATGCGATGCGGCGCGCCGTCCTGGGCGCGAGATCGAGCAACGCGCGCAACGCCGAACCGGTTCGGCGCCGGGCGCGGAATTCCAGGAAGTCGCCCATCGTCACCAGCGTCACAATCACCGCTGCCGATTCGAAATACACCCCGACCTTGCCGTGCGGGTCGCGAAAACCGGCTGGAAACAGGCCGGGCCACAGGAACGCAACCGCGCTGTACAACCAGGCAACGCCCGTACCCAGCGCGATCAGCGTGTACATGTTTGGGTTCCACGGTTTCAGCGATCGCCAACCGCGCGCAAAGAACGGCGCGCCACCCCAAAGCACCACGATGGTCGCGAATGCCGCCTCGATCCAGTGCGCAATCCGGCCCCATGGCAACGGCAACTGCCAACCGAACAGGTGCGGTCCCATCGCAAGCAGGAACACCGGAATCGTGAGTGCGACGAGCGTCCAGAATCGCCACGCCATTGCGCGCACGTCGCTGTCATCGTCATCACCCGCCGCTGGCAACATCGGTTCCAGCGCCATGCCGCACTTCGAACAATGCCCGGGGCCAATCTGTCGAACCTCGGGGTGCATCGGACAGGTGTAGATCGTGTCGGCCGATGCGGCTGCTTCATCGCGGACGGATGCATCCGCGGCACCGGTCAGGTAATGGTCCGGATCATCCAGGAACTTCTCGCGGCAGCGCGCCGAACAGAAGTGGTATGCGTGGCCGGCATGCCCCGCCCGATGCCCGGGGGTGCCCGGATCCACGGTCATGCCGCAAACCGGGTCGGTCACGCCGTGCGCAGGCGACGCCGGATGCGCGGATCGGGAATGATCGTCGGACGTACCCGAAGGCAGCCGATGTCCGTCGTCTTGCTCATGCATGTTCATGCACCGGGCTTCCCGCCCAGCGCGCGCAGGATCGGACAGTGCTCCAGCGGACCATTGCCGGGGCACGCGGCGATCAACTGCTTCAGGCCGCGCCGCACTTTTTGCAATTCGCGTATGCGCTCTTCGATACCGGCGAGCCGTGCCTCGGCGCGGCGCTTGACGTCGCGAACCCCGCGTGCCCGATCCGAGGACAACGCCAGCAGTTCGCGGATTTCGTCCAGCGTGAACCCGAGATCCTTGGCACGACGGATGAACCGCAATCGATCGATGGCGGCATCGCCATAATCGCGATAACCCGATGATCGCCGCTGTGGCAGTGGCAGCAAGCCCTCGCGCTCGTAGTAGCGTATGGTGTCGATCCCGACACCCGCGCGGCGCGCGACGGAGCCGATGGTGAGGTGCCGTGCCGGTTGCGTGTCCATGCGTCCATGCTAAACCTTTGACCATGGTCCAGAGTCAAGGGTTAATCCAGGCCACGTTGCAGAGTACCCGGCAAACGCCCGCCACCGGACCGGACCATGCCCGGTCCGAGTGCAGCACCAGCCAACGATCAAGGTGCGGTCGAAGCCGGTACAGGCATTACCGTCGACGATGCTGCCGGCACAGGGCCGCCTGCGGGCGATGCTGGCGCCGGCCCGGCAGCCGGGCCCTGGCCACTGAGCTGCCGGTATTCCGCGACGCTCATTTTCGGCTGCTTCTGTAGGTACGCGACCAGTTGCCAGATCGTCTGGTCATCGAGGCTATCGCCCCACGCCGGCATGGCAGTCATCTTCAGGCCATGCTTGATGACCCAGAACGCCTCGGCAGGGCGAGGCGCGAAGCGCGTCAGATTCGGCGGGTGCGGATACAGGCCCTTGCGGATCCCGTTCTCGGTCTTGCCCGGTGCCAGATGGCAGCCAGTGCACATTTTCGAGTAATGCTCTGCGCCTTCCTGGATCATCGCCGGATCATCCAGTGCGGGCGGTTTGATATCCGCGGACCTTAGCGCGACCGAACGCTCGCGCACCTTGCCGATCAGATACTTCGTAACCCCCCAGTGCGGCGAGTCCGCACCCACGTTGTAGGTCCCGCTCCAGATGAACACGGCGCCGGCAATCACGAAGATCACCAGCCACAGAATAAACGCGCGGACGAATCGCATGGCCGTCTCCACTCATTTTCGGCGAAAGGCCGAGTGGTCGTGATCCTAATACATGCGCGCCGACAGTGCACGGCGGTCGCACCACGGTGGGTTCAATGCGAGAATGCGCAGCGACGCGCCCGTAGCTCAATTGGATAGAGCATCGGCCTTCTAAGCCGACGGTTGCTGGTTCGATTCCAGTCGGGCGCGCCACTTCGAACCCGTCGAAATGGAATGCCTCGTGTCATTGTGAATGGTCGGGGCAGAGGGATTCGAACCCCCGACATCCAGCTCCCAAAGCTGGCGCTCTACCAGACTGAGCTATACCCCGATACGGTCCCGCCTGCGGGAACCCGGCGACTCACATGCAATGGTACGGTCGCGTTGTCGCGCCGGTCAATGTACCGTTCGTCCGCTACCGGCAATGCGAAAACGACAAAGCCGGCAGGGGATGCCTGTCGGCTTTGTCGTTGCATGGCGCGCCCGGAGAGATTCGAACTCCCGACCACCAAGTTCGTAGCCTGGTACTCTATCCAGCTGAGCTACGGGCGCATGGAACGGTTGCGAATGAACCGCGAATTATCCGGTGTTGCGGCAAATGCGTCAACGATGCTCCGCGTTCAAATGGCGGAGAGAGAGGGAAACGGTTCCCTTTCAAGCCCGACGCGGGACACAAACCGGCGTTGTGTGTGCCGAAATGTGTCCCGATGGTGCCATGCGCCAGCATCGTGGCGCAAGCATCGGCGCCGGTCTATCCCTGCGTTTACGGCCTAGGCGTCTTGGGCCTCGGCCTGCTGGGGCCGGGCGCTTCGGCTGGGGGCGGTTGGTCGTCATCGTCATCGCGTCTGTCGCGGCGCCGTCTGATTTCTTCCGCCGCCTCTCGAACATGTGGCGCTGTGTCTTTGTGACCAATAACCAAGTCCAACTCTTCGTCCGTGAGGTCTTTCAATGCGGCTCGAAGCGCCGGCCCCGAAAGGCTGTTTAGCCAATCGACCAGTTTCTTGATTTCGTCGGCGGTCATGGGTTTTCCTGTATTCAACGAGGGAGAGAGACGGACCGTCCTATGGTCGGGGCCTCGGTGGGCGCCGTTGCGGCATGGGCGGCGATAGATGAACGCGCGGAACCTCGGGCCTGTCCAACCTTGGCAGCAGCGTAGCAGCCTCGTTGCGCTGCCCGTGGCGTGCCGCAAGCAACGCGGCAAGGCCCGCGTAAGGGCGCGCTTGCGCTTCCTGACGAGCCTCCGGGGTAGGCTGCTGCGGCAGCAAGTCGGCGGCGTTCTCTTTGGCTCGCCAATCATCGATGCGCGCGGCGAGTTGCGCGGCATCAGCAGTGAAGACCCGCAGCGCATCACGGTGTCGTGTGGCTGCCACAAGGCCAAGGCTCCGGCTCGTATTGCCCCCGGTCGCCAACCAGTAGGTTGCCGCCACTGTCTGGCCTTGTGCGCGGTGAACTGTTGCGGCGTAATCGTAGGCCAACGCACAATCTGCGCCGCTCTCCACCTCGACCACCCGGCCCGATTGGCCCAACCGCACGCGCAGGCGGTGGCGGCCATCACCGCTGACGCGAATATCTTCGATAGTGCCGCGCGTGCCATTGACCACGCCCGCGCATCGCTCCTGCTTGGTGAACCGCACGCGGTCGCCGGGCGCAAGGTCAAGCGTGCAGGTCTCGTCCTTCAACGCGCCGCGCACGCTGACGGCTCGCGCGTTTGCAAGGTTGCCCCGTGCCTTCAACCCCGCGCGCATGGCTACGGTCAACGCGTGGCATTGCTCGTTGGTCCCCGCCAAAACCAGTTTTCCCGCTATGGGTCGCGCGTCGGTCAACCATTCGGCCACCAGTGCGGCCTGTGCATGGGCCACGGTTTCGGCTTCGTCGAGTTGTCCCGTTTCTCGCCACCGTCGCACGATGTCGCGTCCGCACCCTTGGCCATAAAACGCCGCTGCCGTTTCCCGGTCGCGCCTCTCGCGTTGCCGCCGGATTTCGGTTTGAGCGACTAGCCCCACGCGGTCGCCCGCCAGCCTCATGGCAGCACCTGCCGCAACAGGTTGGAGTTGGCAAGGGTCGCCGAGCATGACCAGTTTTGCGCCCGCTGCTTCGGTGTAGTCGAGGAGCCGCGCCACATCGCGCGCGCCCACCATGCCCGCCTCGTCGAGAATGACCACCGCGCCGCGATCAAGCCTTACCGCCCCTTTGTCCATCCCCGCCAACATCAGGGCAACACTGCGGCACTCCAACCCCGTCTCGTCCGCCAGTTTTTCGGCAGCCTTCCACGCGACCGCACAGCCCAGCACTTGCCGCCCTTCCGCTTGGAATGCCCGAATGTAAGCCCCAGCCGTTGCGGTCTTGCCACTTCCTGCCCAACCTTGGAGCACGGCGACACGGCCCGTGTCGGTTGCAACATGCGCGACCGCCGCCCGTTGCTCTGCTGACAAGGTGAAATCTTGCGCGCGCTCGTGTTCTGTGATTGCGGTTGCGAGCGTTTCGGGGCGCACGCGCGCGCTTTGGTCTGCCATTCCTGCCGCCGCCCGGTCGGCTATGGATTGCTCAATGGCCACTTGTTCCCGCGATGCCCAGCGCGCGCGGCTGCGGTGGTCGGGCGTCAGCGGCACAATGGACGCGCGGGCCAGGAACGCGTCCACCTCCGCCAATGCGCCACGCGCTCCCAAGTCTGGCCGCTCCTTTGCGATACGGTCTACCAGTTGCGCGAGCGTCCACGCGCTTTCGTGCGCGTGAAGTCGCCGCAGTATCCCGGCATCATCGAGACGGTCGAGGGCGTGCCCGTGGGCATGTTTGAGGTTTTCGGATGTCCACGGCTTCCAGCCGTTCGCGTCACGCAAGGCAAGTAGGCGGGCGCGGTTCTTGGCCACGGTCTCGCATCTTGGCGGCTCTCCGTGCTCTTTTTCTTGGCGGCTGGCCAATGTCGCCGTCTCGGCTGTCTCGCCGGTTTGGGCCTGCCTCGCCAATACCTCGGCGCGTCGCCGCGAGAACGCCTCGCGCTCGTCTCTGCCGATGCCCGCAACACGATGCCAGACTTGGCCCGTCTCGTGGCCTGCCGCGTCCTGTTCGCGCTCGCTGTCGATGTGATAACCCAATCGCATCAGTTGGGCGGTGAGTTCCGCGCGGTAGAGTGCCCCCGTGCTGTGTTTCAAGGACTGGATAGGCTCGCCGTCAAAGGTGCCTGTCTTGCCGTCGGGACCAAGCGCGGCATTCAACAAGACGCAATGGCTATGTAGGTCGATGTCACCGGAGCGGCTCGAAAAATGGTCGAACCTTGCGACCGCGACCCCGGACACAGGCAGGCGCACCGCGCCACCGCGCCCGCGTCGCGCTTCCAGTTGGGCCGGCATGTAATCAAGCGCCGCCTGCGTGGCCGTGTGGTGCGCAGCCAAGATGCGGTCTTGCTCGGCTGCGTCGGCCACGGCGAACAACAGCGAGACGCTCTTGTCTGCCGAGAAGGTCAAGTCGTAACCCAATCGTCTATCGGGCTCGCCGGCGTTTTGAACGAGCGCCGCCCCGTTCGGCCCGAAGCCGTTTAGCGCCTGCTCGAACTGACCGCGTTCCACCGTTCCGGCGAAGCCTAGGGCCGCCGCACCGCTGCCCAGCCATACCCCGCACCCATCTGGGCTCGCGTAATACTCCGCCGCGAACAGGTAGGACGCGACGCCCTGCGCGCCGTTCCTCGCTGCGCCCTTGTTCCGAAGTTCGCAAACAGAAAGCATTACGCCCCCGCCCGCCGCATGGCATCCGCAAGTCGCCGCGCCGGCGGCGGTGGTGCCGCCTGTGCGGTGGCCGCGTCGCATGTGACCAGTTGTTCGCGTAGCAGGGTCGCAAGTGCGGCCTCGCGCGCGCTGGACTGCTCCGCAAGCCGCATGATTTCCTCGCGCGCCTGTTCCGCTAGTCGACCGGCGACGCTTGCGCCTGCTGCGTCGAACGCCGCGCGTGTCAATGTCTCTGCCGCCCAACGCGTTGCAGGCATGCGCGCGGCGCGGCTTGCTGCCCCGATTTTTTCCGCTACAACCAGCGGAACCCGCACCGTGATGGTCGTCGTGCTTCTTGCCATGGTTTGCTATCTCTTTCGCTCCGCGTTGTGCGCCGCTGCCGCGCTTTCGTTCCACCATCCAAGCAAAAAAAACGGATTGGTCAAGTGGTGCACCGCGCAAACTGTTGCTGGGCTTTGGTTTCCGGTCAGTTCGCACACCAGCAGCGCCGCACGGTGAGGCTGGTGTGTGAAAACATGTTTTCCCCCACAAGTTGTCGAACATCGAAAAAAGTTTTGGGCCGGTCAATTGACCGGGGAGGATGAAAAAATGGGAAACAACAAAGCCGCGCCATCAAGAGAACTGGAACGCGCTCGCGCATGGGAAGCCCGCGCTAAAAGGCTGCGCGCGAAGGCTAGAACCGCAGCAAAAGAACAGGCGACAGCCGAAGCGGTCGCGTTCTTCAATGCGGCCCTGTCGGAGAAAGCAGCGCGGGAAGTCTGGGACCGGATGGACAATGAAACCCGCGCTCGTTTTGCGGCTCGGGTTGGCCACGCATTGATACAGCCGGCAACGGCGGCACCGCGCCCGCCTGTGGATAGCGTGCCGTCGCCTCGGCCCGCGTAGGCGGAGCAAGGGGCAAGCGTGCAGCAGGTCGGCAACATTGACGGGTCGCATCGAAAAGTCGCGCCTGTTCTACTTGAAGCCCGCCTCTCCGCAAGTCTGACAAGCACGCTTGACACACCGCGCCACTGCCATATCGTGGCCCTGTGCCTTCGCGGAGTGCGAAGCAATCCGCGAAGGCACTAGGCCTCGCAAGCCGAAAAGTCAGAAAACCTCGGGCAACAGCCCGGGGTTTTCTTCGCACCGGCGGACAACACACCGCCCGGTGCTCATGCGCTGCGCTGCTGGTTCAACTGGAACAGGCGGCGCAGGATTTCGTCATCAGCAAGCGGCCACTCCCAGCCGTAGGCAGCGGCAACGGCGGCGTCGAGGTCGCGGTGTAGGTTGTCGAGCCACGCCGCGCGCTCGTTGTAAAGGGTCGTGAGCGTGCGCTTCTTCAAGTCGTTTTCGTGTCCTGGCTTGGCAACGATGCGGTCAGGGTAGCCGGGCACGACTTCGGGCACACGGTCTGTCCATTCCGGCGGGTTCAACCAGCGGTCGCGGGCTTCAACCAGTGCGCAGGCGGCTTCCGCAATACGCTGCGCGCGCGGGTCGTCGGCGTAGTCCTTGGCTGGGATGTTGGGCGTCAAACCTTCGGGGAACGGGAAAGTCTCAAAGGTCGTGCTGGGTGTGTAGCGCGGGCGGTCTTCCAGACTGGTGCCCATGCGCAAGGCCCATGCCTCGTGGAACCGGGAATGGAGAATGCCAAAGGTCGTGTCGTCGGTTTTGGTAATGACCGCCGTTGCATGGCTAGGCAAGACTGTCTCGGGTTGCCACACAAAGACCCTGTGCTTGGCAACAATCGCCGTTGCCATAAAACGGTTGTTGAAGGCATTGGCTCGTCTGAAATCTGCTGCCGTTCTGGCATGAAGCCACCAGCGTTTCTTTTCTGCTTCGTTTCTAACCGCCATCTTTTCCGGATAGACCACGGCTTTTACATACTCAAATGGCAACTCGAACTGCGCCGCTTCCTCCAAAGTTGTGGAAACGCCAAAGTCCACAATCCATGTATCAGACGGGCGCCGCACAATGTCTTCCCCGTTTATCCAAGGCTTGACCACCTCCTTGTTGTTGCGACCAGTCGGGTTAGGCGCAAGAAGCCATTGCCTCGCAACATCGCCGGACACATCGAAACTCGC
This sequence comes from Rhodanobacteraceae bacterium, assembly GCA_050737995.1. GTDB lineage: Bacteria > Pseudomonadota > Gammaproteobacteria > Xanthomonadales > Rhodanobacteraceae > 66-474. Next base: position 3,376 of record JBOHYR010000117.1, on the reverse strand, counting down.
CTTTTTCGAAGTTCCGACAAAACAACACCCGGCGTTCTCCAACAACTTCCCCGCCTTCGTAAGGTCAACGCCAGCGCCGTTCGCCCGTGCGGTCAGGTCAGCGAATATTTCGGCCACTGGCTGGCCGCCCAAGCATGGCGCCTGTTCGCTCTGGCCAAAGCACACCAGCGAGACGCGCACCGCTGCGCCTTCGTTCACCCAATCCTCATCGCCCCACGCTTCAAAAATGCGGGTCGCGTCCACGATGTGCGCCAAAACTTCTCGGTTCTTGCCGCCGCGTATGCTGTTGGTCGCCACCAGCCCAGCGCGTTCAAGTTTGTGCGCCTTGATGGTTTCGCTGGCCTTTTGGAACCAGTAGCAAACCAAGTCCGCGCCGCCCGGAACGCGCCCGGCGTAGGCTTTCCGCAACGCGTCGGCGTAGTCCTCGCCAAGTTCGCCAATAAGTTTCTTGTCGCCCAGAAACGGTGGGTTGCCGATGACCACATGTGCGCCCGGCCATGCCGCCTCGGTGCCATCCTCGTTCAACACGGCGTCGCGGTTCTCGATTTGGTCGAGCGGTTGGAGGATGGGGTTTTTCCTCGCGCCGTAGCCGTTCTGTATCATCCACTGGATTTCGCCAATCCATACCGTAATACGCGCAAGTTCCGCCGCGTAGGCATTGAGTTCAATGCCCTTGACGCTTTTGGGACTGACACCGGGAAACTGCCGCCCAAGGCCCAGCGCTTCGCCTTCGATGAGCACGCGCTTTTCCATGTCCTTCAATGCGCGCAACGCCAGATAGAGGAAGTTGCCGCTTCCGCATGCCGGGTCAAGCACGGTGAACGCGCGCAGCCGTTCCAGAAAAGTGTTGAACTGCTTGCGCGCCTTGGGTGACACCTTCGTCTTGGCCCCGGCCAGCGTCTTGGACAGTTTTGCCTTTTCGTCTTCCCACTCGCGCAACCACGGGTCGATGACCACGGGGCGCACGATTTTCATGATGGTGCCGGGGTCGGTGTAGTGCGCACCCAGTTGCGAACGCTTGCCGGGGTCTAGTCCTCGCTCGAACAGGGTGCCGAATATCGACGGTTCAATGCTTGACCAGTCGAGTTCGCACGCGGCCAGCAGCAACTTCAAGTCGTCGGCGTCGAGCCGCAACACGGTGTCGTCATCGAACAGGCCACCGTTGAACCAGTCCACCGTTTCCAGCGCAAAATCCCCGCCCTTCGCCATCGCCGCGAACAGGGCGCGGCATCTCGTCTCGAACAGGTCGGGCTTGCCCTGCGAGGCGCGCACCAGTTTGGTAAACAACTGGTTGGGCAATAGCCCGATGTCCTCGGCAAACATCGAGAACAACAGGCGATTGAGGAAATGCGCGACTTTCTGCGGCTCGTGGCCGCGTCCGCGTAAGGTCTGCGCAAGGGCGGTGAACTTCTCGGCGGCATCTTGGGTGATGGCCGCGCGCGTGGTGCAGGGCTTCAACGCATCAGGGTTGTTGAATACCGCCGAGAGGATTTGCCGCGTCTCGTGGTCTTCGAGTTGTTCAGTGGTGAACTGGTAAGTCTGGACGGGCGCGTTGGTGAAGTTGGTGCGGACGATGATGGTATGAAGGTCGGACACCACCAGCAACGGCGGGTTTTGCAGAGCATCCGCATACATCTTCAACTGCGCATAGGCGCGGCCCAGGTCTTTGTGCGTGCCTTTCGCCTCCCATCCGAAATACCCTTTTTTCCAGACATCAGCCCAGCCTTCGCCGCCACTGGTTTTGCTGGCCCCGGCTTCGTAGGTGAACCATATGTGTTCGGGGTCGGCTTCGCGCGGCGTGGGATGGCCGACAAGGCGGCAAAGGTCTTCAAAGAAAGGTTGCGCGTCACGGCGCTCGTCGCCGCCTGCACGCCACTTGTCGATAAACTCGCGCGGCGTCATTCAGCTGTCGTCGTGTCTTTCAACACGGCACGCAAGCCGTCCATGTCCAAGCCAAAACTTACCTTTTTGAGTGCGTCCAGCATTTCGGCGGGCGTAATGTCACGGCTGTATGAAGCATGGTGCTCGTCGTCGAGTTCGTGGCCTTCGATGGCCGCGCGGACTTCCGCGTGAACCTTGGCATCTTGCATTCGCTGTATCAGCGTCGAGCGCAGCGAGTGAAACCCAAGCCGTCCTTTCTCAACGGTGACCTTCTCCCGTTGGATGTGATACGAAAACGCCTTGCTCAACCAGTTGCCCATGCCATTGACCCCGCCAACCTTCGCTTTGGGGAATAGCCTTGTCTCACCTGCCGCGTGCAACGCAGCGACGCGGTTCAACAAGCCCAAATCAATCAGGGCGGGATGAAGTGGAACTGTGCGGTCGCTCTTGTCCGTCTTCACGCTTTGGCCGCTACCTTCGTCGGTAATCCGGACACAAGGCAGGCCGTCGCGCTCCACAAAATCGACAAGCCGCAACTGGCCCACCTCCGACACGCGTGCGCCGGTATGGAGCCCCAATAAGGCGCCCCACTGTGCACCCGGCGACAACTTGGCGACGGCGTTCGGCGCGTAAAGCATGGCGATTTGTTCGGGCGTGAATGGCTTGAAACCTTCACCCCGTCGCGCGCGCTTGGCACTAGGACCGTATGCCACGAGCCCGCGCGCAGGGTTGTTGCCTTTGGGATACCAACCGCGCGATTGCGCAAACTTGAAAAACCCTGCGAGATAGGACGCCTTGTTGACCAGCGTCGGCGTCGCTAGACCGCCCCTGCCTAGTGCGTCGAGCCATGCACCGACATCGGCACCTGTCGCGCTAGCAATAGCACGCGTGGGGCCGTAATGGATTACAAAACTCGTTACCGCTGCTTCCTTGATTATGCGGGTTTTGAGTTTGGTTTCCGTCGGGAGCGCAGCGGCCCACTTTTTCGCCACCTCGCCCGCTGGTTTGCGCTCCGCTGCTTGCTCGGGCGCTGGCGCTGGTGCGTCCCGCTTCATGATACGCAGCGCCTCCAAGGCGGCAGCCGCGTCCTTTTCCGTGCCATCGGTGCGCAAGGAAAAATCGGGGAGCCCAAGCGTCCCGCGTATCTCGAAGCGACGCAGTTGCCGCAGATAGTCTTCGTAATCGCCCATGCCGCGAGTATGCCACGCGAGTAGCAGGGCCGCCCTTTGTGCGGCGAGCCGGTCGCGGGTGCGCAAGGAATGCTTGACGATGCGCCCACCAATGCGGGCGCGGAAATGCCACACGCCGGACGGTGCGAGGTGCAAATAGTTGGGGACTTTCATCGGGGCTCCTGTGTCCCGATTTGTGTCCCGATAAAAAAATCTCCGCCAACAAAAAACCGCTGTAAAAACAGCGGCTTATGTCGTACTGGCGGAGAGAGAGGGATTCGAACCCTCGATCAGGCTATAAACCCGATACTCCCTTAGCAGGGGAG
>JBOHYR010000116.1:0-6230 GCA_050737995.1 Rhodanobacteraceae bacterium | reverse complement strand
CCTCGTTGGGTGTCGGCTCACCCGTTCTGATCGCATGCCGCGCCGAGCAATCGTTTCACGAAACGGGCGCCGCTTGATTACATCGTCAGGCTTGCCCTGGCAAGTCGACGCGATCCCCCTTCGTGCTCGGGGACGAGATGACCAGGAACACGACATCTGCATCCGACTTGTTGACGAACCGGTGTGGCGTGTTGGGCGAGACGTGAAGTCCCTGGTTCGGACCGAATGCAACCGCCTTGTCCCCGAACTCCATGGTGGCTTTGCCAGACAACACGTAGAAGAACTGATGCGCTTTCGAGTGACGATGCGGCGCTTCACCTGCAGACGGTGGAACGCGCTCCTGCTTGACGCTCAGCGTGGCATCGTTCAGCAAATGCCAGCCGTCGCAAACGCCGCCCCACGTGTAGTGCTCCGTGGTGTAAATGTCCGAGATTTCTTCAGCCATGTTTCAGCTCGACGCTTCAGTTGTGCGACAGGCGGCCTTCCGCGCATCTGCCTGCATGCAACGCTGGCAATCCATGCCGCGAGATGAGTTCAACTGCATCCAACCCATTGATTGCCGACGACTATAGCGGGCGATCGACCAGCACAAACACGCAACCCGTTTCCGAATGAACGTCGGTGTGCTCGGACCCCGGGCTGGCCACGCTCGCCCATCCAGGGCCAAGACGCTGGCCTGCCAGCAAGAGTTCACCTTCCAACACGTAGATGAACTCCGGACACTCATGCTTGTGGAGCGGAAGCCGTGCGCCGGGGTCAAACCGGACAATTTGCATTTCCATGCCACTGGTCACGGCAATGTCCTTGACAAAGACGCCTTCGGCGAACGTCGATGGTTTCCATGGCACATCATCGCACTGCATACAGAGGAGCTTGCCGTGGTCGAGTTCGTTCATTTCGTTCACCGATGGACATCGATGCTGGGATCAAGCGCCGCACAGCATTGCAGCATTGCAGGTTCGGCCAGAACTGGTCGATGGATTCCTACCACCTCACGATCAGGTATTGGGCTGAAGGTGAAGGGTCAGGGGACTGACTTACGGTGTAGCCCAATTGGGCCAGTTCCTTGCGAACGCCGACGAAGTATTTGTTCACCGCGGTCACCTGCACCAGTTTTACTGAAGTTTCACCGCGCTCTGCAGCCGCCCGAATGGTCGGATCAACGTACCGGTCAAAGAAGTCGAACAATTCCTGACCCACTGCAGTGACCTGGTCCGACAAGGCCTTCGCTTGTGTTGCGGGCAACATCGTTCTCTCCTTGGAATCTGTAACGTTTGAATTTAGCGGCGCGCGGTACGCGCGTCCGCTTGAATAAATTGTTGGGCGTCATCGGTCAGTCACTTGGTTCTTTCTCAATACGACATGAGTCGCTTTTTCAGTCGCCGCATGTTCTACGCATTCGTAACCACGGGACGGCAAATCCAACCCCGAGAACAGGCTCTCCCCGGAACCCAGCAGGATTGGAGCGACGGCGACATGTAGTTCGTCCACCAACCCTTCGCACAGAAATTGCCGAATCGTGGCGACTCCGCCTCCGAGCCTTACGTCCAGCCCGTTGGCGGCCTCTTTGGCCTGGGCCAACGCGGAGTGTATGCCGTCCGCGACAAAGTGGAACGTGGTGCCGCCCTCCATTTCGACAGGCTTTCGCCCGTGGTGGGACAACACGAACACGGGCGTGTGATACGGAGGATTCTCACCCCACCAGCCCTTCCAACTCTCGTCCGGCCACGGGCCGCGAACCGGTCCGAACATGTTCCGGCCCATGATCCACGCGCCGACATGTTTAAATCCGCGCGCCGCGTAGTCGTTGTCCAGCCCGGTGGTGCCTCCCTCGTTTCCGAACATCCGCTGAAACGTCGCCGTAGGGAAAGCCCACTGGTGCAAGGCCCGGCCTCCCAAGCCCAGCGGGTTGTCAAGACTCTGATGCGGACCTGCGCCAAACCCGTCGAGGGATATCGAAAAACTTCCGACTCGTAGCATGCTCACGACTATCTCCGATTGACTTGATGTTTCGCGTAACGTTCGACATGAGGCGCAGACCAAAGCACGCGAAACGGGCTTTTGGCTGTAGCCTCGACGGAGGGGTTAGGGTTAGCTCCTAAATCGTTTGCAATAGTCATCTCGAGGGATCACTTTCGACGTTACGAGTTCCTGGTAGCGAACGCCTCTGCGCAACACGTAGAGCAGAGCTTCGCCGTCAGAATGCATTGAGAAGTGCTCGTAGGCGATGGTTGTCTCGGTAAAGTGAACACTGATGGCATTCATTGTGTCGCGTAGAGCGCTGAGCGCGAGTTCGATTTCTTCTCGCGATGGCCCCACTCTGGGGTTGACGTGCTCGCTGAGCATGGTGGAAAGGTCGAAATGTGCAATCCACTTGTTTCTGCGTTTCCGAACTTTGGAACGTTCGGCGTTGAATATGTCGAGAGGACCGCGCATCTTGTCGGCCGCCACAGGGTGGCCAGCCAACACCAGGGCTTGGTGAAGTGCCTTGAGCGTCATGTTGGTACGCAGCCCCGGTGCCAGCGGGATCGCCTAGCTTGCTCAAAGACAGCTGAACATCATGGAGCAGAACGTCCTGAAGGACATTGAAGAATGTTCCGGCTGATTGATTGAGAACTTCTACACGCTCCGGGGACGTTCCGTAGAGCTGGCGGTAGATGATCCAGCGGCCGTGAAGCCAAGTGACTTGTTTGTCGAGCCCAATCCAAAGGTCACGAATTTCAATCGGGAATCGTGCGTCGACGGTCATAGCGGGGCCTAACTACAAGTCGGTTTGTGAGCAAAGCGTAATCCCGCCGTGTAACCCAGCTGCCTGGAGAGCACCTACCGGCGGCTCCCTGCAGGAATCGTGGCGCCGCACCAGTCGCGCCGTAATCTCTGCAACCAAACCCCGCCGTGTTTCCTCTGCTCGGTACGGGCGCCGAGCGATCATCACCCATGGATCAGCACATGGCAAGCGCGGCGGGTGTGCTGCGCGGTGTCAGTTAGACCGACTGCGCATTAGTCCTGATAGTTTCGCGTATTGCGTCGCGCATCCATACTTGCACGATGGCGAAAATGGTCGACGATCTTGCCGCATCCGCCGTGCTCGGCGCGGACGGGCCGTTCGCGTGCGACGTACCCAACTTCGCTCCGCGCGAGACGCAGCAGCGCATGGCCGATGCGGTGGACGAGGCCATCGGCGGCGGCGATCCGCTGGTGGTCGAGGCCGGCACGGGCACCGGCAAGACCTTCGCGTACCTGGTGCCGGCGCTTCAGTCGGGCAAGCACGTGATCATTTCGACGGGTACGCGCAACCTGCAGGACCAGTTGTTCCATCGCGATTTGCCGCGGGTGCTTTCGATCCTTGGGGTCAAGGCCGATGCGGCGTTGTTGAAGGGCCGCGCGAATTACCTGTGCAAATACCGTCTGCAGCAGACCGTCGAATCAGGCCAGTTCAAGAGCCGCGCGCAGACCGCGGAATTGCAGACGATTCGCGCGTGGGGCACGCGCACGCGCGGGGGCGATCGCGCCGAGCTGGCCGAGGTGCCGGAAGGGTCGCCACTGTGGCCGCGCGTCACCTCGACGGTGGAAAACTGTCTCGGCAGCGAGTGCCCGTTCTACGACGACTGCTTCGTATTCAAGGCGCGGCGGCGCGCGCAGGAAGCCGATCTGGTGGTGGTGAACCATCACCTGCTGTTGTCCGATCTCGCGTTGAAGCGCGAGGGTTTCGGGGCGATCCTGCCTGAGGCGGACGCCTATATTCTCGACGAGGCACACCAGTTGCCGGAACTCGCGGGGCAGTATTTTTCTGTCGGAATCAGCGCGCGGCAGATTCGCGAACTCGCCGCCGACACGCTGGCCGAGTGCGCGGGCCAACCCGGCGCACTGGCGTTGCTGCAACCTGCGCTGGACGGCGTCAACGAGGCGATCCGAAAGGCTCGCCTCGCGTTCGATACGTTGCCCCGTCGCGGCGGGTTCGCGCAACTCGAAGCCGACGCCGGCGCCAACGAGGCGCTGGAAAATCTCGGTGCCGCGCTGAACGATCTGGCCGCCGTGCTGGTCGGTCAGGCCGAACGTTCCAAGGGCCTCGCCAGCGTGCACGCGCGCTGCGTGGTGCTGGACCAGCGCCTGCAGCGCATCGCTGGCAGCGGCGGTGAGGAGGAGGTGCGCTGGTACGAACTCTCCGATCACGGTTTCGAGTTGAACGCGACACCGCTCGATCTCGCGCCGCAGTTGCAGGCGCTTCGCGCGGCGACCGATGCGGCGTGGATCCACACTTCCGCGACGCTCGCGGTGGCGGGCAACTTCGATCACTTCACACGCCAGCTCGGGCTGGTGGACCCGGTCACGCTCGACCTCGGCAGTCCGTTCGATTATGCGCACCAGGCCTTGTGCTACATACCGCAGGACCTGCCGGAACCCGCCGCACGCGATTACACCGAGTGCGTGATCGAAGCCACGCTGCCGGTACTGGAGGCGTCGCGCGGCCGCGCGTTCCTGTTGTTTACCTCGCACCGCGCGTTGCGGCGCGCCGCGGATTTGCTGGCGGACGCGTCGTGGCCGTTGTTCGTACAGGGCACCGCGCCGCGGCATCAACTGTTGAGCGACTTCCGCGATTCCGGCAACGGCGTGTTGCTGGGCGCGGCGAGTTTCTGGGAAGGTGTGGATGTCGCGGGCGAGGCCTTGAGTTGTGTCGTGATCGACAAGCTGCCGTTTGCATCGCCCGACGATCCGGTGTTGCAGGCGCGGCTCGACGCGGTGCGCCGCAGTGGCGGCAATCCGTTCCGCGACTGGCAGATTCCGGCCGCTGCGATCGCGCTGAAACAGGGTGCGGGGCGCCTGATCCGCGACGTGCACGATCGCGGCGTGTTGATGCTGTGCGATCCGCGCCTTTGCACGAAGGGGTACGGCAAGTTGTTTCTCGCCAGCCTGCCGCCGATGCCGCGCACGCGCGAGCTGAGTGATTTGCAGGGGTTTTTTGCCCGGGGCACGTGACGCGGAATACCACGTTTGCTTCCCCCTTCGCTTGCGAAGGGGGGATCGAGGGGGATGGGGATTTGTGCCGCGCACGATGACATCCCCCCCTGCCGCTGTGCGGCGGACCCCTTCATTCCGACGGGGTGAGATTTCTTCCCGCCTCCGTCGGAAGGGGCTGGACGGGTATGGCTTCGGGCAACCCGATGCACATTCCACGATCCTGGTGCGGTGGATACGGAACGACAGCCTGCATCCATCCCTGCAAGTCGCTTCTGCCACAATGCGTGCATGAATCTCCTCGCCATCGAAACCGCTACGGAAGCCTGTTCGGTCGCGCTGCTGCACGGCGATGCGCTGATCGACCGCAGCGAAATGGCGCCGCGTCGACATGCCGAACTCGTGTTGCCGATGGCGGAAGCGTTGCTGACGGAAGCCGGCGTCACGCGCAAACAACTGGACGCCATCGCGGTCGGGCGCGGGCCCGGTGCATTCACCGGTGTGCGACTCGCGATCTCGGTGGCACAAGGCTTGGCGCTGGCGCTGGACATCCCCGTGGTGCCGGTGTCGTCGCTGGCTGCGCTGGCGATGCAGGCGCCACGTAACGGCTCTCACACGCTTGCGGTGATCGATGCTCGCCGCTCGGAAATCTATGCCGGCGCGTTTCGGTTCGACGCGAATGGGCTGGTCGAACCGGTCGACGAGGAGTGCGTAACCCCCGCGCACGAATTGTCACTTCCGGAAGCCCCGGCGTGGAACGTGCTCGGCAGTGGCTGGAATGCTTACGGCGTTGCAATTCGCGAACGTCTGCCCGATGCGCCACGTTGGACCGACGGCCATCGCTACCCGCAGGCCTTTGATGTCGCGCGCCTGGCGGTACCGCTGTTTGTTGCGGGCAACGCGGTGGCCCCGGAACAGGCGCTGCCGGTCTATTTGCGCGACAAGGTGGCGCTGACGCTGGAAGAACAGCGCCAACAGCAGAGGGACGCAGGCAAACAGGTTGCAACTTGATTGCTTCCGTTGCTCACCTCAGATCACGAGCTTCACCAGAAACACGCCGATCCCCATCAGCCATCCCCACAGCAGCACGGCCAGCAACAACGGGGGCTCCTTTCGACCATGTCCGTCGTGCCGGCGCAGGCCGGCATCCAGTGAAGATGAATCCCGGCTTAAAGCCGGGATACCGAATTCGACTGGGCCGCGGCCTGCGCCGGGGTGACCGGAAATGGAATGGGTCGGATTGGCCCTTATCCAGGCAAGACCATGTCGCGGAT
>JBOHYR010000115.1:0-4431 GCA_050737995.1 Rhodanobacteraceae bacterium | reverse complement strand
TGATGGCGCCGCTCGATTGCGGGCGGCTTCCCGCAAGCAGGCGCCAGCCGATCGCGAACACGATGACGATGACGACAAGCAGTACGATCGCGATTCGTCGAACCCAGCGCATGAAATATCCTTGATTGACAGCCCCACTGTTTCAAATGCCGTGGCGGCTGCCAACTATAGGCCAGAGGTGGCTACGGCACGATCCCTGTCCACGCCGCACTTGCGAACTTGGCCGCGGCCAGCGCCTCGGACCGCTCCAGCTCGCCCGGTGTCAGCCGATCCTTCGTGAGGCCATGGGCGGCGCGAAAGGTTCCGATCATCCGGTCGATGATCTCGGCGCGCGGCAGGCCCGTCTGGCTGCGCAACGGGTCCACGCGTTTCGCGGCGCTGGCGGTGCCCTTGTCGGAAAGCTTCTCGCGCCCGATTCGCAGCACCTCCAGCATCTTGGTGGTGTCGATGTCGTAGGCCATGGTGACGTGGTGAAGGACGGCACCCCCGCGACGGGTTTGGGCGGCGCCCGCGATCTTGCCGGCCGGCGAGGTGATGTCGTTGAGCGGCTGGTACCAGGCGTCGATACCGAGCCCCTGCAATGCGTCGACCACCCAGGTATCCATGAATTCGTAGGACTCCTGGAAACTCATGCCTGCGATCAGCGTTTCGGGCGCGTACAGCGAATAGGTGATGGTGTTGCCGGGCTCGATGAACATGGCGCCACCGCCGCTGATGCGGCGCACGATCTCGATGCCGCGCCGCCATGCCGCGTCGGCATCCACCTCGTTGCGGAGCGACTGGAAACGTCCGATCACGATGCATGACGACGCCCATTCCCAGACCCTGAGCGTGGGCGGCCGACGGCGCGCCGCCACCTCGTCTGTCAGCACCTCGTCGATCGCCATGTGCAGCGTTGGTGTCTGGGGCGTGCCGTGGATCAGCCGCCAGTGGTAGTCGTTCCAGCCTGTGCGGCTCATGGCGCGGTCTCGAGGGCACGCTGCACCGCGACCGCGATGGATTCGGGCGAAATGCCGTACATTCTGACCTGTGGTCCCAGCATCGTACGTACCACGGCAGCGAGGTGCTCTCCTTCAGCCGCGGCCGGCAGCCCCTCCAAGGCGACGTCGATCAACGTCAGCGCAGTGTCTGGTTCGAGGAAAAAGTCGCCGCTGATGCGCACGTTGGTCAACTTCCCGTCGTACAGCTTGAGATCGGCCACCACCAGTTTCCCGCCGGGCATCTTGTATTCGCCGTGCATCACGAAATTGTGCCTGTTCTTCGTCGGCCGCGTACAGGCCTGCGTCAACCCGTCGTTTCGATCCGGTCGACGTGGCGCAGTCCGCGCGGCAGCAGGCCGCCGCGTTGTGCGCGGTTGCCGCCGTATTCGACCAGGTCCGCCCACTTCAGCGTGAGTTTGCGCTGACCGGCGAACAGGGTGACTTCGCCGGAACCTTCGGCGACCACCGCAATGCCCGCGAGGCGTTCCTCGCCGGATGTGAGCTTCGCCTTCGGAATCTCGATCAGCTTGTTGCCACGCCCGCGTTCGAGCTCCGGCAGATCGGCGACCGAGAACATCAGGAGATGCCCTTGCGTGGTGACCGCGACAATACGGTCACGTGCGGGATCGTTGACGAGCGCGGGCTGCAGCACGCGTGCGCCATCGTCCATGTTGAGCACCTGCTTGCCTGCTTTCTTGTTGGCCAGCAGCGCTTCAAAGCGCGTGAGGAATCCGTGGCCGGCATCGGTTGCGAGAATCAGTTGCGTGGAAGTGTCGCCAGCCGCGAGCGCGTCGAAGCGTGCGCCAGCAGGCGGTGAAAAACGTCCAGTGAGCGGTTCGCCGTTGCCGCGCGCTGAGGGGAGGGTGTGCGCGGCAGTGGAATAACTGCGGCCGGTGGAATCGAAGAATACCACCTGCTGCGCGCTCTTCCCGGGGGCGCTTGCGAGCCACGCGTCGCCTTCGCGATAGGCAAGTTCGTGCGCGTCGACATCGTGCCCCTTGGCCGCACGCGCCCAACCCTTCTGCGACAGCACCACGGTGACGGGTTCGGAGGTGACCAGCTGGCTTTCGTCCAGCGCCTGCGCGGCGGCGCTTTCGACCAGTGGTGAGCGGCGCGCGTCGCAGTACTTCTCCGCGTCGGCCTTCAGTTCCTGCTTGATCAGCGTTTTGAGGCGCGCTTTCGATTTCAGGGTAACCTCGATCCTGGCCCGTTCTTCTTCCAGCGTATCGCGCTCGGCATCGAGCTTCATCTCCTCCAGCCGCGCCAGTTGCCGCAAGCGGGTTTCGAGGATGTAGTCGGCTTGCTCCTCGCTGAGTTTGAATCGCTTGACCAGTGCAGGTTTGGGTTCGTCCTCGTGGCGGACGATGCGAATGACCTCGTCGAGATTCAGGAACGCGATGCGCAGGCCTTCCAGCAGGTGCAGCCGACGTTCGACTTTCTCCAGCCGGTGCTGCAGGCGCCTGGTTACCGTGTCGGAACGGAAACGCAGCCATTCTTCAAGAATCTGCTTCAGCGTCTTGACCTGCGGACGGCCGTCCAGCCCGATCATGTTGAGGTTGACGCGGAAACTCTTCTCCAGGTCGGTGGTCGCGAACAGGTGCTGCATCATCGCGTCGATGTCGACGCGATTCGAGCGCGGGATCAGTACCAGTCGCACCGGGTTTTCGTGATCAGACTCATCGCGCAAGTCTTCCAGCATCGGCAGTTTCTTGGCGCGCATCTGCGCGGCGATCTGCTCGATCACTTTCGCGGGGGATACCTGATGGGGCAATGCGGTCAGCACCACGTTGCCGCGTTCCTCGACATACACCGCGCGGCAGCGCACCGAACCATTCCCCGTCGCGTACATCGCCATGAGTTCGTTGCGCGGTGTAATGATCTCGGCGGTCGTTGGATAGTCCGGTCCGCGCACGTGTTCGCACAGTTCCGCGACGCTGGCGGAAGGCTCGTCGAGCAGATGGATGCAGGCGCTCGCGACTTCGCGCAGGTTGTGCGGCGGAATGTCCGTGGCCATGCCAACGGCTATGCCGGTGGACCCGTTCAACATAACGTTCGGCAGCCGAGCCGGCATCCATGACGGTTCCTTCAGCGTTCCGTCAAAATTGGGTACCCATTCGACCGTGCCCATGGCGAGCTCGCCGAGCAGCAGCTCCGCAAACGACGTCAGCCGCGATTCGGTGTAACGCATCGCAGCGAAGGATTTCGGATCGTCCGACGAACCGAAATTGCCCTGACCGTCGATCAGCGGATAGCGGTAGGAGAACGACTGCGCCATCAGCACCATCGCCTCGTACACCGAGCTGTCGCCGTGCGGGTGAAACTTGCCGATCACGTCGCCGACCGTGCGTGCGGATTTCTTGGGCTTGGCGGTGGCGGCGAGGCCAAGCTCGCTCATCGCGTACACGATGCGCCGCTGTACCGGTTTCAGGCCGTCGCCGATGAAGGGCAGGGCGCGGTCGAGTACCACGTACATCGAGTAATCGAGGTACGCGCGCTCGGCGTACTCGCGGAGTGGAATCTGTTCGAAGTTGGATTGCAGGGAAGTCATGGTCATCCGTCATCCCGGCGCAAGCCGAGATCCAGTTGTCGATCAGCGGAATTGTCGCTGGATACGTGGTTCAGTGCACGCGTTCGCTGCGGATGCCGAGCTTTTCGAGTTGCTCCTGCACGCTGTCGGGGCCGGCCAGGTGCCCCGCGCCGACCGCAACGAAGATCGTGGTGTGCCGCTTCAACAGTCCCGCGATCTGCTGCGCCCAGTCGCGGTTGCGGTTGACCAGCAACACTTGGTAGAGCTCAGGGTAATGCTTGCGCATCCCGTCATTGACGGTTTTGGCGATAGCCACGACGTCGCCTGCCTGCCAGTCCTCGATCAGTGTTTCGATCTGGGCCGGGCCCTTGGCATAGTCGTCGAGGGCGTTGTGCAGCAGGTCCAGTTGCAGCTTCGACGACAGGTCGGCGAAGAACCGGATTTGTTCCTCGGCGGTTTCAAACGCACCGATGGGTTTGCCCAACGACTTGAATTCGCGTTCCAGTTGCTTGTCGGCGCCGGACTTCGGGTCGTAGCCGGTCTTGACGATCGGCGCGACCGAGATCGTCAGCGCGGCAAGCCACGGTTGCATGGCGTTCAAGGTGGTGACGCCACCCATGACCCCTGCGGACTTGGCCGCAGAATCGAGGCGCGCCTGGTCGGCAGCATCGAGTCTTCCGGACAGTGGATGTTGCAGATCCATGCCGTATTTCATGACCAGCATCTGCATCGTGAGCGGGTCGTCATCGTCTTCCTCGACGTAGAGCTTGTCGCTCGCGGCCAGTGCCTTGTCCAGTGCGGGATAGTGCCAGTGAGCGCCGTCCGGCAGCACGTGCACGGTGCCGAACATGTAGATTGTCGCAGTCGGGCTTTTCACCAGCCACAACGCCGGGTCGGCCAGTGCTGGCGTGCAGGCGAGCAGCG
>JBOHYR010000114.1:0-18957 GCA_050737995.1 Rhodanobacteraceae bacterium | reverse complement strand
ATGGCCTGCCTCCGCGAAAGTTCTCGTTGCCGTCCCATCGCCAACGATGTGGCTCGGCGCGCTAGCCGCGCGCAACCCACGGTACGCGCGGCGGCAGGCCGCTCCAACACGAGCCATTCTGTCTAGGCCACCCAACGCAACCACGAAAAGGAGCTTTTGATGTTTCCGCTCATCATTGGAATTGTGCTAATACTCCTCGGGTCGTTTGGGTTGGACCTCGCCAGGCGTCGGCATTTCAATCGCCGCAGCATGGCGAAAGGTAACGAGTCTGGCGCGCAAGCGGCTATGCTCCAGCCAAGGCTCGCCAACGGACTGATTATTCTTGTCTCGGTCTTGCTCATCGTCGCGGGTCTAGCGACGACATTCGTATAGCTCTTGCCCTGTTGCCTGACTGTTCATTCCAGCGGACAGGAAATCCAGAACGTGCGCGGCGACTTTGTCGGGTTCGTGCAGATGCAGATGGTGCGGTCCGTTCAATCGTTCGACGCGGATGTCGTTGACGCAGGCGGCGCGGGCGTCCATCAGCGCGGTGGGGAGGTAGGGCGTCGTGGGTTCGGCGAGTATCAGCAAGGTCGGAGCTTCGATGCCCGCGAGCAGGCGCCGTATCTGGGTTTCCTCGATCCGCAACGGCGAAGTGAGCCGCAGGCGCGGATCGCTGCGCCAGACAAATCCGCCTTCGGTTTCGCGCAGGTTGCGCGCAACGATCGGCCGGGCTTCATCGGCGGTCAGTCCACCCGCTGCGATCCGTGCCGCGACGGCATCGTCGATCGATGGGAAGACCCGCGGCTTGCGTTGTTTCGTGACGTGTTGCGCGTGCGCGTCCCGCCAGCGCGGCAAGGTTTGCGAGCCGTCGTCGGCGAGCGGACCCAACCCTTCGATGAGTGCAAGTTTTCGGATGCGCGCGGGCGCTGCCGCGGCGGTCAGCGACGCGATACCGGCGCCCAGCGAATGACCGAGCAGGTCGAACCGTACCATCCCCAAGGAGTCGGCGGCATCCAGAACATGATCGACCTGATCGACGAAGTGATAGCGGCGAGCATCGGGTGGCAGGTGGGCCGAATGACCGTGTCCCTGCATGTCCAGCGCAATTACGCGCCGGTGTTGCGCCAGCAGCGGCGCAAGCCGCGTGAAGCTGGCGGCATTGTCGAGCCAACCGTGCAACGCCAGCAACGGCGGCGCCTCGGCATCGCCCCATTGCAACGCCGCGAGTTCGTCGAACGATGTCGCCACCCGGAGTTCGACAGGTTCGGAGACATCGCGGATTTCCATCGTTCCCATCACCCCGCGTCCGCGCCGACCCGCATCCTGTTCTGGCGGCGACGGTCGGCAAGATCGGCAGCCCACCTGCGTACGTTCGCCAAAGATGCAATCGCATAGATGGTCTTAAAGATGCGTAGTTTTGACAACACAAGCCTGTTGTCGAACACGTCACCCGCGAGCATCGAGATCACGCCCTGTTCCACTTGCATCACGTTGCGTGGTTCGGCGAACAGCGCCTTCATCACCGGTGAGTTGAAGCGGTAGATGAACCACGCAAAACGCGCATACCCGTGTTGCAGGTGCCGCGTGTAGCGTTTCTGCAACGCGGCTTCCCGGCGCGGTTCGCGCAAGCTCCCGTCCACCACGTCGAGCGCGCGTCGCGCTGAATACATCGACAGGAACACGCCCGAGGAAAAAACCGGGTCGAGAAACGCCCAGGCATCGCCGATCAATATCCAGCGCGGGCCGGCCATCCGGTTGCACGCGTAGGAGTAGTTGCCAGTGAAGCGCACTGGCGAGACGCGTTCGGTGCTGGTCATGCGGCGCTCCGCACCCGGCACGATGGCGAGGGTCCTGGCCATGAAGTCTTCGTTGTTCGCGCCGCGCCGGGTCTTGAGATAACCAGGTTTGCACACGCAACCGACGCTGGTGACGCCGCCGGGGAGGGGAATGAACCACGCCCAGCCGTGTTCGAAACGGTTGATGCTGATGATGTTGCCGCCCGAATCGTCGGGGTTGTAGGCGACGCCCTTGTAGTGCGCGAACATGGCTGCGCTCTGGTGCTTGTCGCTGCGTTGCACCAGCTTCAGTTGTTTGCCGAGGAACGTGTCGCGACCGGAGGCATCGACCAGGTAGCGTGCGGTCAGTCGCGACTTTGCGCCGCCAGCGTCGAGGTGGACAGTGACGCCGTCTGCGGTGAATTCGACCCGTTCGACATTGGCCTGCTCGCGCGCATCCACACCATTCTCGCGGGCGTGTTCGAACAGCATCTGGTCCATCCGCGCGCGTTCGACCTGAAACGCATAGGGTGGGGTATCCCCGAGCGCGCGATCGAACCGGAAGGTGTAGTAGCTGCCGTCGTCGCGCGGGAAATCGGCGCCCAGTTTCACACGGCCCAGCTCGCGCAGCTTCACGAGTGCGCCGATTTCCTCGAAGATCGGCATGTTGGCAGGCAACAGTGATTCACCAATGTGGAAGCGCGGATGCCGCCCCTTTTCCAGCAGGGTGACCCGCCAACCGCGCCTTGCCAGCAGGGTCGAAATGGTCGAGCCGCCCGGTCCGCCGCCGATGACCAGTACGTCGCAATCAGGCATTCCTGGGCTGCCGCCATCCATCCGGGGGTGCTCCTGTAGCCGTTCAGCCGGGGTCGAATCGACCGCCTATCATATACACTCGCACGCCGCAGCCGGCCTTGATCCTCGCCTCGATGTCCGCAACGCCCACCACACATCCACGTCCCGCTGCGCCCCCGCGTGTGCCGTGGTTGCCGCTGACGCTGCTGGTGTGTGCGCTGTTGGCGCTGGCCGGCGGGCTGCTGCATCGACACTATCTGAGTCTCGCTTCGGCGCTGCTGCTGCTGGTGGCCTGGCTTCCGTATGTGTGGCGCCGTCACAGCGTGACCGCCGTGCTGGTGTGGTTGGGACTCGCCGCGCTGCTTCTGGTTCCAGCGCTCTTCGGTCATGCCGAGCTCGCGCTGATGGCATTGCCGGTAGTGTTTCTGGGCGCGGTGTCGTGGCTGTTCGCGCGCACGCTGCGACATGGTGAAGAGCCGCTGATCGCACGTTTCATCCGGATGATCGAAGGCGACGCCCGTTTGGACCTGCCGGGGGTGCGCAGGTATGCGCGCGGCGTCACGATGTATTGGGCTGCGCTGCTCGCGGCGCTGGCACTGCTGTCGTTGCTGATCGCGCTGTGCGCGCAGCCGGGTGGCTGGCTCGCGACACTGGGCGTGCCCGTGCCGTTCGCCATGCGGGGTTCGCTGCTTGCATGGTACCCGGAGGCAGGCTGCTGGATGCTGCTGTTGGCGGGATTCGTCGGCGAGTACCTGTTCCGGCGCTGGCATCTGCGGGCAATCCCGCATCCGGGCGTACGCCGCTTCGTGACCCAGATCGTGCGGCGTTGGCCGACGTTGCTGCGCGGCGGAGACTCGTCCGAATGAGCGGCGCGTTCCAGACTGCGTTACGGATCGACGCCGCGCATCCGGCGTTGGCCGGCCATTTCCCCGGCCGTTCGGTGGTGCCTGGCGTGGTGCTGCTGGAGAGGGTGGCGGCAGCGTGCAAGGGTTGGCGCGGCGCGCGCGTAGGCAAACTGGACGCCAAATTCATGCAACCGTTATTGCCGGACGAGGACGCCGTGATCGAATTGCACGAGGATGGCGCGCGGGTGCGCTTCAGCTTGACGCGGTCGGACGGCACCGTATTGGCGCGTGGCTCCCTGGAGGTGGCGGCATGAGCGGGCATTGGCTCGATCGTCCGGAAGCGGGCGGCTGGTTCGCGATCTGGCTGATCCGCTTCGTCGGCCTGCATTTTGGTCGCGGCGTCGCGCGACTGGCCCTGTATCCGATCACGCTGTATTTCTATTTCCGGCGCGGCCCCGAGCGACGTTCGTCGCGCGATTACTTCCGCCGCCTCAGTGGCAGGCCCGGTAGCGCCCTGCAGGTGATGCGCCTGATCCACGGCTTCGCGTCGACCATCCTCGACCGCGTTTTTTTGCTGGCGCGCGGCATCGAAGGCTTTCGGGTCAGCACCCGCGGGGTGGAAGAGCTGCATCGTCATCTTGATCACGGACAGGGAGTCTTGCTGCTTGGCGCGCACGTGGGCAGCTTCGAGGTTTTGCGCGTGCTGGCAACCCGCAGGGCCGAGTGCAAGCTGAAACTGGTGATGGACAAGAGTAAGACGCCCGCCCTGACGCAGCTGCTGGAAGCATTGGCCCCGGAGCTGTCCGACAGCGTCATCGATACCTCCCGCGGCGGCACGGATATCGTGCTGGCGTTGTCCGAGGCCGCTCGCGAAGGGGCGATGATCACGCTGCTCGGCGACCGCGGTCGGCCGCACGAATTGATGCGCGATGCGCCGTTCTTCGGCGCCGACGCACCATTCCCCGCTGCGCCCTGGCTGATCGCCTCACTGCTCAAGGTGCCGGTGGTGCTGTGCCTCGGCATGTATCGCGGCGGCAACCGCTACGATCTCGTTTTCGAGACGCTGGCCGAACAGGTGGAACTTCCGCGCACCGAGCGCAACCAGGCGCTCGATGCCTACATCGGTAATTACGCCGCGCGCCTCGAACATTACCTGCGTGAGGCGCCCTACAACTGGTTCAATTTCTATGACTTCTGGCAACCGCAATCGGTGGCTGATGCTCAACCGGCGATGGACGGAGCGTTGCAGCAAGCAAATATTTCGTGACGGCTCGCTGGTCGCGTCTTGTTTGATATTGATGGCCGGCGCCGCTATGGCCGCGGCGCCCGGACTCGCCGAATCGCTGCTGGCCGGGATGGCGAAAACGCCGCCGGTATCGACGCCATTCGTGCAGGTGAGTTATCGCGGCGTGCTGGACCGCCCGCTGGTGGTATCGGGCACCTTGCGCTGGCTGGGCGGCGACCGCATGGAGCGCGACATCGAGAAACCGTTCCAGGAGACCGCGAAGATCGGAGATGACGAACTCTCGGTGCAGCGCGGCAGCGGCCAGGTGCACCGGATGCCGTTGTCGCGCGCGCCGCAGGCTGGCGCGATGCTGGCCGGATTCCGCGCGCTGCTGGGTGGGGAGGTATCGGCGCTCAGGAACGACTTCACGATCGCGGCCGACGGCGGCCAGGCCCACTGGGTGATCACGCTCACGCCGCGTAGCGGCGAGCTCAAGCAGCAGCTTACGTCCATCGTGATCGATGGACGTAACGAGCAACCGCGTTGCCTGACCGTGATCGACAGCAACGGCGACAGCAGCATCACGTTGGTCGGGTCGATGGCGAAGGCAGGACTCCAAAGCGTGGCGCCGCTGGAATCGGCGGTAGCGGCGCGTTGCCGCAACGGTCGATGAGGAACGGCGCGCGAGTCGCGATCTATTTTATTTGGCTGGCGCTGATCGTCGCGGTCGGTTGGGGCGTAGCACGGCACCTCAAGATCAGTTCCGACCTGCGTGACTTCGTGCCGCCGGCACGCACCGCCGACCAGAAATTGCTGCTGGATGAGATAGGCAATGGTCCGGGTTCGCGCCTCCTGCTGCTGGCAATTTCCGGTCCGCCGCGGACGCAGCTCGCGGACCTGTCGCGTGGCCTCGACGAGGCGCTTGCGCACGATCCCAACTTCTCGCGCGTCGCGAACGGTGGCAACGACCTCACCGAGATCGCTTCGGACTTGCTGCCGTACCGCTATCTGCTGTCGCCGACGCTCGATACGCACCGCTTCGACGCGACCTATCTGCACGAGCAATTGCAGCAACGCGTCGAGGATTTGAGTTCGCCCGCGGCATCGCTGCTGGAACCGTGGCTGAAACGCGATCCGACCCTGGAGACCCTGAAACTCGCACAACTCTGGGCGCCGCCACGGCAACCGAAGCTGGTGGACGGCGTATGGTTTTCGGATCGTGGCGAGGCGTTGCTGGTGGCGGAAACGCACGCGACGGGTTTTGATCCGGGCGCGCAGGCCGCTGCGATTGCTTCGTTGCAGAAACATTTTGCCGCGTTGCCCGGTGCGGTCAACGCCAAACTCACGATCAGCGGGCCGGGCTGGTTCGGTGTCCAGGCCAGCCGCCATACGCGCGCCGAGGCCGATCGCTTTGGCGCGATCACCACCGTCGGTTTTATCATGATGCTGCTGCTGGCTTACCGCAGCGCGGTGCCTGTACTGGTGACGGCGCTACCGTTGCTGTCGGGCGCGGTAGTCGGTTTCGCGCTGCTGGCGTTGATCTTCGGTCACGCCCACGGCATTACCATCGCGTTCGGCTTCACCTTGCTGGGCGTTGCGCAGGAATATCCGCTCAGGGTATTCAGTCACCGTCGCGTCGGCGTCGAGACTTCGATATGCGTGCGCGAACTATGGCCGCTTCTGGCAACAGCGATCGTGTCCGTATGCATCGCCTACCTCGCATTCTTCGCGTCGGGTGTCGCGGGTCTGCAGCAACTCGCGGTATTCACGATCGGAGGCCTCATTGTGGCCGGTCTGTGTACGCGCTGGTTGTTGCCGTTGATCGTGCCGGCCGCACGCCATGACATGGCTGCGACGCCGGGTCTCGCGCGCGCATGGCACTTTCTCGCGCGGCTGCCGCGGCCGCGCTGGCTGCCGTGGCTGGTCGCCGCGCTGGGCGTCGCGATCATCGTGTTCGCGCCAGGCCGGTTCTGGCAGAACGACCTGTCCGCGCTGACCCCGATCCCGAAAGCGGAGCTGCAGCGCGACGCGCGCTTGCGTGCGGCACTGGGCGCACCGGATGTTCGCTACCTTTTGGTGTTGCGTGCGCCGAGCGCCGAAGATGTGCTGTCCCTGTCTGAACGCGTGGCACCAAAACTCGAAGCGCTGGTTGGACAACATGCGTTGCAGGGGTTCGAACTGCCGTCGCGTTACCTGCCGAGCATCGCCACCCAGCGCGCGCGGCAGGCGAAACTGCCGGATGCGGCGGCTTTGCGATCGGCGTTGCAGCAGGCGATGCAGGGGCTGCCGTTCCGCGCAGGAATATTTGCGCCGTTCGTCGCCGAGGTCGAAGCCGCGCGCAAGCTGCCGCCGATGACGCCGGCACGGTTCGAGCAGTCGCCGCTAGGCGCGCGCCTGGAAGCGATGCTGGTGCGACAAGGTGGTGGCTGGGCGGGGCTCGGCACGTTGAGCGGCGTCGAGGATCCGGCGGCGTTCGCCACGCTGGCCACGCAGACGTACGGTGCCGCGCACCTGTTAGACCTCAAGGCGTCCACCGAATCGCTGATCGTCGCGTACCGGCATCGCATCCTGATCGCGCTCGGGATCGCCGCATTGCTGCTGTGTGCCGCGGTGACCCTTGCGCTTCGCAGCGCGCGCCGTGCCCTGCACGTACTCGGGCCGATGACGTTGGCCACCCTGCTCGTGCTCGCGGTGCTGCGGGCGGCAGGGATTCCGCTGTCGCTGTTTCATCTTGTCTCGCTGACACTGGCGGCAGGGCTCGGCCTTCATTACGCGTTGTTTTTCGAACGCCGCACCAGCGACCCCGCCGAGGATCTGCGTACCCTGCACGCGACCCTTGTATGTGTCGCATCCGCCCTGCTGGTGTTTGGCGTGCTGGCGTTGTCGAGTGTGCCGGTGCTGCGTGCGATCGGGTTGACGGTCGCGCTTGGCGTGGCGTTCCATTTCACGCTGTCGGTGCTGATGGCGCCGGCTGCGCACCTGCGTGGCGAGAGTTGACGGCGATGCTCCCGCGCAGACTTTCCAAACAGGACTGGGCGCACCTGATCCCGCACGCCGGCGGCATGCGCTTGCTGGACGAAGTGATCGACTGGGATGCGATGCACTTGCACGCGTGCAGTGCGTCGCACCGGCGCGCTGACAATCCGTTGCGTGCGGACGGTGTGTTGCATGCGGTGAACCTGTGCGAGTACGCGGCGCAGGCGATGGCGGTGCACGGCGCCTTGTGCGCCCGCGCGAAGGGAGATCGAGCGCGGCTGGGATTTCTGGTCGCGCTGCGCGATATCGTGCTTGAGGTCGAACGCATCGACGATCTACCGGGCAGGTTGCAGGTGCATGTCGAATGCTTGCTCGCCACCGGCGGCAGCCTGCAATATGCGCTCCGGGCCGATCATCGGGGACAAATCCTCGCCAGCGGCCGCGCCGCAGTCATGCTGCAGGATCGGATAAAGGATGCAAGCGATGAGACGACGGAAACCTGGACATGAGTGAGAATTTGCGTAGTGCACTGGTGACGGGTGGCAGCGGCGATATTGGTGGCGCGATCTGCATGGCGCTGGCGCGGGACGGCTGGCGCGTGGCGGTGCATGCCAACACAGGTCGCGAGCGTGCGGAGTCGGTCGTCCAGGAGATCCGGGATGCCGGCGGCACGGCCGAGGTTGTGCCGTTCGACGTATGCGACGCGGTGCAGACGCGCACGGCTCTCGATGGCTTGCTGCAAGCCGGTCCGATCCAGGCCTTGGTCCACAACGCCGGCATCCACGACGATGCGCCTTTGGCGGGCATGTCGGAGGAGCGATGGCGGCGCGTGATCGACGTGTCGCTGCATGGCTTCTTCCACGTCACGCAACCGCTGTTGCTGCCAATGGTGCGTGCGCGGTTCGGTCGCATCGTCGCGATGTCGTCGGTGGCTGCGACGCTGGGCAATCGCGGGCAAGTCAATTACGCCGCCGCCAAGTCGGCCCTGCACGGCGCCGCGCGATCCCTGGCGCGCGAGATGGCATCGCGGAATATCACGGTGAACGTGGTCGCGCCTGGCATCATCGAAGGACGCATGACCCAGGCGTTGTTCACTCCGGAGCAGATCAAGACGATGATTCCCGCCGCGCGCACGGGGACGCCCGAAGAAGTGGCGGGTGTGGTGGCGTTCCTGTGTTCGGACGCGGCGTCCTACGTCAACGGACAGGTGATTGGCGTCAATGGCGGCATGGCTTGATCGGTCTCGGGAACCCGTCACGCTCGATGGCTCGCGACGATCATTTGGCGCCATTTCGATCTATCCGCGGGACGGCGCGATGGCGTATGCGATGCGTGCTGCGCGACCCCTGACCTCGGCTGAAGAGGCTTGATTGACACCCGACCGATAAGGCGGTATACACGGCGCAAGGGAAAGTGTGACGCGAGTCTCAGTTTCTGTCCGACGACGGGGCGTCGGTTGCACGATTTCCGGGGAGCCTGCTCGCTATCGCGGCACGATCGGCTTCTTCGCTTATGGCCGCGCATTTCATGCGATCGGAATCGGGGAGCTCAAATGAAAACTCGTACGATGGGTGCCATTCCTTGGGTGGGTTTGCTGGTGCTTGCGGGCGGCATTCTCGTCGCACCGGCAAGTTACGCCGGCTCCAGTGCGCCTCCGCAGATTCCCCGATGCAGCCACAGGCTCGGCACGCTGGCGGTGCACGAGCCACAGTCGGGCAATGCCTGGTGGACATCGATGAATCTCGAATCACCCGCTGCGCTGATCAAGGTGTACGTCTCGCAGTCGGGATGTTTCACCCTGGTCGATCGGGGCGCCGGATTGCAGGCGGCGGAAGCCGAGCGTGCATTGGCGGCGAACGGCGATGAGCGCGTCGGCTCGAATATGGGCAAGGGACAGATGAAGGCGGCGGATTACGTGCTCATACCGGACATTGCCAACCGTAACGCCAATGCCGGTGGTAACCACATCGGCGGGATTCTGGGCGGATTTCTTCCGCATGGAATCGGCGCCGTGGTTGGCGGCATCAGCATGTCCAAGAAGACGGCCGACGTGGTGCTGACCCTGACCGACGTGCGATCGACCGAGCAGGTCGCGCTGGAGCAGGGCCACGCCGACAAAACCGACATTGGCTGGTCCGGTGGCGGGGGCGGCGGATTTTACGGCGGCTTCGCCGCGGGCGGCGCGAGCGGGTATGCCAATACGGATATCGGTCAGGTGATCGCGATGGCCTATCTCGACGCCTATACCAAGATGGTTGCCGATTTGCAGAGGAATGCGCCCAACGCGCAGGCAGACAACGTCCAGCAGGCGGTCCGGCTGACCGAACCGACGAAGTTGTATTCGGATGCGAACCTGCATTCATCGGTCGTGCGCAGTCTCAAGGCCGGCATGATGCTGTATCCCACCGGCGACAAGGTCGGGATCTGGTGGAAGGTGTCGGATGAGCTGGGCAATATCGGCTGGGTGCTTTCAAGCAAGCTCGAACTGGCGCACTGACCGATTGAGCGAACTGAACGAACGGGCCCGGACCATGCGGATCTGAAAGTGGTGGCGCCGGTTGAGCAGCATGGGCAACGCCGGCGTTGCCATGTCGGGTTCCGAGCGTTCTGACTGAAATATCCCGCTGTGCGCGTTCAAACGCGGGCAGTCTCTTGCTGGCGGGTTGCATCCCGAAACAGGGCGGGTCGCGCGCGCGTGTCGGCAGCGACCAGTAGCGCTTCGACGTCAAGGCGTGGCTCAGCGTCCAGAGCGGCCTTGGCCAACGCGCCGGCCAGCGCGTGCAGCAGTTCGATGTGCTCATGCAGGCGCGCGCGGATTTGCGTGTCGTCCAGCCGATCGCGCAGACGCTCATTCAATCGTGCGAACCAGTCCAGATCCTGCTGGTCCACCCAGCGCGGGGCGGCTCCTGACGGGTTCGCGCCGTGCCATGTGCGGAAGAAATCCTGCATCCGGGCGTTGAGGGATTCGACGGTGGCGAGCTCGGTTGCAAGGTCGGCGAACAGCGGGAAATCGGTCAGCCGGTCACCGAGCGCAAGCGGGCACAGCACGCCCCAGTAATACGCGTAGTCCCAAAACACCTTGGCGGTCATCACCCGTGCGTCGCCGAACAGAGCGTACTGGCCGCGATACAGGTTCAGCATATTGCGGTAGAACGAGAAGAATAGTTGCTGGAAGCGGCGTGCGCGTGGCGCGATCGCGTCACCCGCGAAGTCTCGTGCGATCAGTTCGGTGATGTAGGTGTTTGCGATGGCGATGAAATCCGTTCCGGGCGAATAGAACGGATCGAGGAACAAGCCCGCCTCGCCGGTCAGCGCCCATCGGTCGGCGCTGAACACCTGACGGCAGCCGTAGGACACCTCGCGCAGGAAACGGAAGTCGAGGGGTGCGCCATGCCGGCAGTCGAGCCTGTCCGCAAGGGCAGGTTGGTGGACGCGTAACCAGGCAAGCGCGCGCTCGAACGTGTCGAACGATTCGACGGGGTGCCGTGCGGTGTCGGCGACGATGCCGACCGAATGTGCGCCCGAGGCGAGCGGGATCAGCCACACCCAGTAGCCGGTGCCGCACAAGTGGTTGGTCGACCGCCAGCGTTCCTGAGGGTCGCAGAGCTTGCGCCATGCGGGATTGTCGCACCAATCGTCGAGCCGGAGGCGGGCATCGACCCGGAACCACGCCGCACCGATGTGGTGGCCATTGTCCTCGCCAAGTCCGAGTTGGCGACGCAGAAGTCCCGCGCGTCCGGAGGCGTCGATCAACCAGCGGGCATGGCGATCGCCGTTGCTGGCGTGCACGGTATGCATCGCACCACTGTTGTCGAGTTCAATCGAACGCACGCAAGTGCGCTGTTCGACTTCAATGCCGTGGTCGCGCGCACGTTCGCCAAGAAAGTTTTCGAAGGTGCCGCGCTCGACCTGCCATGTCGGCGTGGGGAACACCCGGCTGATGCCGAGTTCGGGAGCCTGATCGAGTCGTGCGCAACCGTCGCTGAAGAAAAACCGGAAGCCGAACTTGCGTATCTGTGCGGTATCCAGGTGCTCGCGAAAGCCGAGCGTGTCGGCGAGGTAATGTGCACCGATTTCCACCGTCGATTCGCCGACCTTGAAAGCGGCGGGGGGAGCGGGCTCGGCGCGTCGTTCCAGAATGCGGATCGACAGTTGCGGACAACGCTCGCGCAATTGCAATGCCAGCGTCAACCCCGCCAGTCCGCCGCCGACGATCAGTACATCGCTGGTCGATGAGGCGGCCATTCTGTCAGCCCTCCGCGCGTGGCGCGCTGGCGGCGTGACGGGGTGGTAGAGGCACCCTAGCGCCGAGCCTGTTGTCAGGATCATGCACGATTGGAGGCGTCGCGTGCGAGGCGCGGTAGCTTTGCACCATGCGGCCGTAATGCGCGACGCGACCGATGGTGTACAGGGTGATCCAGGTGACATCGCGCACCGGCCGGAAATGGCTGGTACGCGCGCCCGCATGGTAGCGGGTCGCGATCGGCACTGACACGATTTGCATGTCGAGGTCGCGTGCGGCTGCGATCAACAGGGCCGTCTCGAACACGAAGTCCTGCGTTGGGGTGTCCGCGAGTTCCACGGCAGCGCGTGGATACCAGCGCTGGCCACTCTGCGCGTCGATGACCGGTTTGCCGCAGCCCCAGCTGATGCCCCAACTTGCGAAATTGTTGGCGCGACGGCGCGCGGTCGGTTGCTGCTCTCGTCCCAGCATGCGGGCGCCGATTACCACCGCGTGCGGCCATGCGAGCGCGGCCTCCAGGAGACGGCGGATATCGCCCGGATCGTGCTGGCCGTCGCCATCCATCGTCAGGATGCCGCTGGCCCCGCGTCGCAACGCTTCCCGGAAGCCCGTGCGCAATGCCTCGCCCTTGCCGCGTCGTTCAGGATGCCGGAGCAGGGTCACCGGCAACCGTTCCACGATCTCCGCAGTACGATCGGTGGAGCCGTCGTCGATCACGATCACGTCCCGGCATTGGGCCAGCACCCCCGCCAGTACCTCACCGATCGCACGTTCCTCGTCCAGGCACGGTATGACAACAAAAGGTCGGACGGTGGCATCGCTCAAGGCGTGATCTCCATTTCCAGTGACATTCCAATCGACAAGGGCAGCGCAAGACTGGCCTTGTCTCGGCCGGTCAGCGCGCTCAGCAGCGCCAGCGCGTGTGCGTTGGCTGGATTGTCGCTTGCCACGGCCTGCAATGCCAATGCGGCGGGGGCGAGCGCGTCGGCCACGGTGGGGCGCAGCGACAGATGCAACTGCGGTCTGCCAGCCAGTGCGGGCGTCAACACCAGCGCCATGCCGAAGGCGAGGGTGGTGTGTGTCATCTCCGCAAGCGGTCCACTGGAGGCGACATCGCAAGACGCGAACAATACCGGCGTGTTTTCCGCGCACGCCTGCGCTGCGGCTTCCAGCAGCCCAGCGGCAAAACTCCAGTGGTGCGCGGTGATGGCGCTGGACGCCGCGGTGCAGTCCGCGGCGATCGTCCAGTAGCCAGCGGGCGCGTTCAGCACCGAGTTGTGGAACTTGGTGGGCGACAATTCGTGAGGCGTCTGCGCCAGGGTTTCGCATACGTAATCGGTGATCGCGAGTTCGCCGTACGTCGAAGCGAATACACATGGCAGATTGGCGGGATCCACCTTGGCCGTGGAGCAAGCCTGTTGCGCGACTTCCACCGCCACGCGCACGCTGTCAGGCGCGCGGCGGCGCTCCGCTGTCTTCAGCACACCCGCCGCTGGTTTGACCGGCGCATTCTCGTCGAGGTTGCCATTACCGCGCAGTACCTCGCGCAGGCTTGGCCAGTCCGGCGCGCCCCACATCCACGCGCCGATGCCTGTGACGCCGACCTGCAATAAAGCGCTCATGCGACATCCCCGCGCGCGAACACCAGGCAGGCATTGTTGCCGCCAAAGCCGAAGGAGTTGCTCAGCGCGATGTCGATGCGCCGACGCTCCGCCTGCAACGCCAACCATGGCGCGGCGTTGGGCATGGGTTCTTCGCAGCCGAAGTTGGGCGGCACCACGCCACGCTCGATCGCGAGCAACGCGAACACGGCTTCCAGCGCGCCGGCCGCACCCAGCGTATGTCCAGTGAAACCCTTGGTCGAACTGGCGCGGGTGCGCGGTGAAAAGCGCGGCAGCAACTTCGCCTCGACCTCGTCGTTCTTCACGGTGGCGGTACCGTGCAGGTTCACGTAATCGACCTGCCCGGTGTCAATGCCGGCTCGCGCGAGCGCATCGTCGAGCGCAGCGTGGGCACCGCGGCCTTCCGGGTGCGGCGTGGACATGTGGTGGGCGTCGCTGGATTCACCGTAACCGAGCAGGCGCGGCGCGCCTGGCGCCGCGTCGACACGCTCCAGCAGCGCAAACGCCGCCGCCTCGCCAATCGAGATGCCGTCGCGGTTCACATCGAAGGGGCAGCACGGTCGTCGCGAAACAAGTTCCAGCGCGTTGAAGCCGAACAGCACGCTGTCGCACAAGCTATCGACGCCGCCGACGAGTGCCGCATCCGCAAGGCCGAGCCGGATCAGACGTTCCGCGGATGCGAATACCTTGGCCGACGACGAACACGCGGTCGAGATGGTGAGCGCGGGCCCAGCGATGCCGGTGATGTCGGCGACGAATGCAGTGAGTGAATGCGGTGTATGGATTTCAGGGCGGCGCAGATCGGCGGGGAACCGACCGTCCTCGAGCCGTCGATAGGCGTCCTCGGTGGACTGGATACTTGCCGTGGATGTCCCCAGAACCAGTGCGACCCGTATGGCGCCGTGGTGCGAGACCGTGCCGGCGATGGCGTCGAGCAGTCCGTCCTGCTGCAGGCCGAGCCAGGCGAGGCGATTGTTGCGGCAATCCCAGTGCGCGAATTCCCGCGGCAGTGCCGCTTCTCCGGCTCCGGCCACGCGCCCGATGCAACAGTCCAGTGGCGCGGAAGAAAAATCATTGGCGCGCAGGCCGCTGCTTGCGCGGGTGATTGCTTCGATGTGCGCCTCAACACCGCGCCCAAGCGCCGATGTGGCACTGCATGCGGTAACGGCAAGCGGTTCGATGCGTGTCGGCATCCCGTGTGTCGCGATCAGAAGTCGTCGGCCAGTATAAGCATGCCTTCAGCACGGTTGGCGGTCGTATGACGGCCCTTGCGGCGGCCGATGCCTTACACTGCGCGGCGCGGCGACTTGCCGCGACGTTGCACAGGGAGGACAAATCATGTTGCGTTTGAATAATTCGAAGCTGTGGTTGCCCGTGTTGCTTGTACCGGCACTACTGTTGCTCATGGCGTTTCGGCAGGTTCCGCTGGTCGATCCGCCGCCAATTCCGGTGCCGTCGAACGTGAGCCAGGCCAAGGTCGAGCATGTGATCGGGACCGCGTTGACCGCGCGCAACTGGCGCATCGTCAAGCACGTGCCGGGCGAGATCGATGCGGTGTACGACCCGCGCAATTTCAGTGTCACCATCGCGGTGCATTACAACGCCAGGCAGATCCAGATCAACTACGTAACCAGCAACAATCTCCGGTACCAAGTGAAGAAAGGTGTGCGCTACATCCACACAAACTACGCGAGCTGGATCAAGAATCTGGTGACCGATATCAATAATGGTCTGACGATGGCAGGATAGTTCGCATGGCGGGCGGCGTTGCCGCCCGCCTTTTCCGGATCGCATCATGCACGCACGAATCGAACAAGTCGATGCCTGGTTGCGCGGTTTGCAGGACCGTATCTGCAGTACGCTCGAACGTGCCGATGGAAGCGCGATCGACGGCGGCGCACGCTTCGTGGAGGACGCATGGACACGCCTCGCGGGCGGAGGCGGGCGCACGCGTGTCTCGAAAAATGGTGAGGTATTCGAGCAGGCCGGCGTCAATTATTCGTGTGTCACCGGCGACACCCTGCCGCCGTCTGCGACCGCGCACCGGCCGGAACTGATCGTACGCAAATGGACCGCTACCGGTGTGTCGCTGGTTCTCCATCCGCACAACCCATACGTGCCGACCGCGCACGCCAACGTGCGTTATTTCGAGGCGGACAAGCAGGGCGCGGACCCGGTGTGGTGGTTTGGAGGCGGCTTTGATCTCACGCCCTTCTATCCGTTCGACGAAGACTGTGTCCACTGGCACCGAGTGGCCCGCGACCTGTGCGCACCGTTCGGTGGCGACGCGTATCCGAAATACAAGAAATGGTGCGATGAGTATTTTTATCTCAAGCACCGCGACGAGATGCGTGGCGTCGGCGGCCTGTTCTTCGACGATTTGAACGAATGGGGGTTCGAACGCTGCTTCGCGTTCCTGCAGGCCGTCGGCGAGGGCTTCCTCGATGCGTATTTGCCGATCGTCGAGCGCCGCAAGGGAATGAAATACGGCGAACGCGAACGCGAGTTCCAGTTGTACCGCCGCGGCCGTTACGTCGAATTCAACCTTGTCTATGACCGCGGCACCCTGTTCGGCCTGCAGTCCGGCGGCCGTACCGAATCCATCCTGATGTCGCTGCCGCCGCGTCTGCGTTACGAATACTGCTATGCGCCGGCATCCGGCAGTCCAGAGGCGCAGCTTGCGGAATATCTCAAGCCGCGTGATTGGGCCTCCCGCTGACGCCTTGCGACGTGTTTCATCAATCCATGGGTCATTCCGGACGAGCCACATTGTGGGCGAGGTTCGACTGCGTTTGCAGGATTGCAAATGCGAACGGAGAAGGCGGCCCGGAGGGTGAGCGCATGGATGGCGCGAGTCAATCCAGCTATCAAGCCCTTGCAGCAAGTGCGTGGATAAACTCGCCGCATCCATGCGGCGAGCCTTTCGGGCCATCGGTTTCGCCGATGTTCGCTCCGGCATCCCGCCTTCGCAGTCGGGTTTCCGCACCGGTGACACTGGTGCGGACCCGGATGACGATCACAAGGATTTGGGGGCGGGATGCGCTACGCCTTGCGCGAGTTGGCTTTGTCGCGCCATGAACGGCGCTGTTTGTTGCCAGCGGCGTGTTCGCCCTTGCCGCGGGGAACGTGCGGGCGGCGTGCGTGGGAGGGCTTGCCGGGTTTGGCGTTGTTCCTGCCGGGCTTGCGATTCGGCATCGACGGACCATCCAGCCGCAGCGTCCAGGACGGCGCGAACTCGGGCACGATCTGGATCGAGAGATCCTGCTTCAGCAAGCGGCGGATGTCGCGCAACAGGCCTTCTTCCTCGCGGCTGACCAGCGACAGCGCCAGCCCCTCCGCGCCGGCGCGGCCGGTGCGGCCGATGCGGTGCACGTAATCCTGGGCGACCATGGGCAAATCGTAATTCACGACAGCCGGCAACTGCGCGATGTCCAGTCCGCGCGCGGCGATGTCGGTCGCGACCAGCACAGTGGTTTTGCCTTGCTTGAAATCGGCGAGTGCGCGGGTGCGCTGGCCTTGGCTCTTGTTGCCGTGGATGGTGGCGACGCGAAAGCCGTGCTGGTCGAGATATTTGCACAGCTTGTCCGAGCCGTGCTTGGTGCGTGCAAATACCAGAGTCTGCCGGCGGCTGTCGGCAGCCAGCAAATGCAGCAGCAACTCGCGTTTCTTGTCGGCATCGACCGGATGCACGCGATGACTGACGCCGGCCGCGACTGCATTCGGCTGCGCCATCTGCACTTCTTCCGCGCGGTGCATGAACTGTGCCGCCAGCGACTTGATCTCGGGTGCCAGGGTGGCCGAGAACAGCAACGTCTGGCGCTGCTGCTTCGGCAGCGCCCCGAGGATTTTCTTGAGCGCCGGGGCAAAACCCATGTCGAGCATCCGGTCGGCCTCGTCCAGCACCAGCGTTTCGATGCAAGACAGGTCGACGTTGCGGCGATCCATGTGGTCGATCAACCGGCCCGGCGTAGCCACGATCACATCGAGGCTGCGACGCAGGCTCATGACCTGGCCGCCCATGCCGACACCGCCGAAGATCGCCGCGGAGTAAACGCGCAGGTGCTTGCCATAGGTACGCAGACTGTCATGCACCTGCGCCGCGAGTTCGCGGGTGGGCGTGAGGATCAGCGCGCGCGGTTTGCGCGTTTGCTTGTTGTTGTGTGCGACTTGATCGACACACAGTTTCTGCAGCAACGGCAACGCAAACGCCGCCGTCTTGCCGGTGCCCGTCTGCGCACCGGCCAGCAGGTCATGGCCGTCCAGCACATGCGGGATCGCCGCGGCCTGGATCGGGGTGGGGGTGGCATGGCCTTGTTCGGCAAGGGCACGCAGCAACGCGGGCGCAAGCCCGAGCGATTCGAACGTCATGAGGAAAACTCCTGTGTAACCCGGAGCGTTCCCAATAACCGCGCTGCAGGTAGGTGTAGCAATGTGCGGAAGCCACGATTGCGGCATCCGTGTATGCGCGACGAAAACGAGTGGCGAGGGGCCGGGCGGCGCAGGCTTGTCAGCTCTGCGGCGGCGGTGATCCACCAGGGAAGTTCGGGCTACGGCGCGTCAAACTGCGCGCAGTGTAGCGGGTTGTGCTTCTGCAAGCCAGCAGCAGGTCATGACGCGCGGCTCGTGGCCTATTCCCGAATACGTGCACCGGTCGCCGGAAGCACGAGGAATGTGTAGCCGCTGCCATCGTCTACGTCCCGATGCATTTCCTCCGTGTTTGCCGGCACCGGGAGGGAGAGCCCGGTTGCGTTCTGGCGGGTGACCAACAGCAAGTCGGAGGCTCTCGCGACGAGCTCGCGGGTGGCGACGTTCCAGCCCCGTTCCTCGGCGATCGGGTCGAAAAAACTACCGTAGCGAGGCGGGTGGACGTCGACACCCTGAGCCGGTTGCAGGCTCTTGGGTTCCCACAACATCGTTGCAAAAAGGTCGGAATGGCCGGTGACCTGTCCGGACTTCGTAGCCATTTCACCATTCAGGCCGTCCAGCAGGTCGTCCTCGACGCCATCGTCGAATCGGACACGGACGAACTGCTCGTTCTCGCCATCAGCCTGCCAACAGGCCGCCAAAGGTTGGTCACTGGCGTCGAGCAGTACGACTACGGAAAAGACAAGGTTTCTCGCAAAACCGACACCGATGGACTTGGTTGGGCGCTCCGCCCAGTCAGACGGAAAATCGATCCCTCGGTAAAACTCGGCGACAACGCGGTTGGTTACGACGGCGGCCATGGATTCCCCTGGTGTGGTGAGTTTGCGCCAGCGGGTTGAACTGGGCACGGCGAAGTCGGCTTGCTCAACCCCATCGATTTGCGTTCTCCGCGAAGTCCAACCGCTGCACGCGCACCACGCAGAAACGCTGGCCACTGGGCGCCTGCATTACGACCCAGCGGTCGAGGCGCTTGAAGATCGTTGCGCCCAGATTCTGCAAACGCAACACTTCCGCTTCGATATCGTCGGTTTCGATGTCGAGATGCACGCGGCTTTCGTGTTCGACGCGT
>JBOHYR010000113.1:0-6521 GCA_050737995.1 Rhodanobacteraceae bacterium | reverse complement strand
GCTGTACCGCTTCATGGTGCTATACCCGGAGATTTCGCATGGTGCCGTGGGCGGTTTCACGGCGTATCAGCGCAGCCCCCTCACGATGGCGATCCTCGGCTTGCTGCTCGGCTACTACATCGCCTACTACGCGGGACTCTTGATCCATCACCGGCGGGTAATGACGACCAGAATCCAGCCCCGACTCAAGTAACCCGCAAGGCTTGCACGACTTTCGTGAGAAATCAGACCGTGGTGGTGTTTATGACTGGGGACGATCCCGGTCAGCCGCCAGCTTGTCGAAGGGGCGGTCAAGGACGACCACACTCATAACGCGTCGGCGTCCAGTTCGCCCGTCCGGATCCGGATCACCTGATCCAGCGTCGAAATGAAAATCTTGCCGTCACCGATCTTGCCGGTGCGCGCCGCGTGGCTGATGGCCTCCACCGCGCGCTCGACCAGGTTGTCGGGCAGTGCGATTTCGAGCTTGACCTTGGGCAGGAAATCGACCACGTATTCTGCGCCGCGGTAGAGCTCGGTGTGGCCCTTCTGACGCCCGAAGCCCTTGACCTCGGTGACGGTGATGCCGTTGACACCCACGTCCGACAGCGCCTCGCGCACGTCGTCCAGCTTGAACGGCTTGATGATCGCGGTGATCAGTTTCATGGCGGTGATCTTAGCGCAGCGGAACATCGCTATGGTCAGATCGAAGCAGCTGTTGTTGAAACAAGGCCAGGGAGCTCTCGGCCATGGATGGCGGCTCTTATGGCCGAGTTGGAATCCGTTGACCGCGTGCCCGCCACCGCGCGACGTCGCCCGGCGAAGCAGCGGTCATGGATGACCGCAAAACTTTTTTGTAGGAAAATCCCTGCACCCCAACACGACGTCCACCGATAGGCACGTCAATCCCGACACCCTAACCTGTGGGCGCATCGAGGCAACGACATGATTGACGTGCACTCCATAGACCAACTCGCGCACCGGCTGGCTACCCTGGTTCCTCCCGGACTGGCGCAGGCGCGGGACGACATGGAAGCCAATTTCCGGGATGTGCTGGCGCACGGATTGCGCCGCCTCGACCTTGTCACCCGCGAGGAATTCGACGCCCAGCGCGCCGTCCTCGACCGGGCCCGCGAACAAGTCACGCAGCTCGAAAAGCGCGTGACCGAACTGGAAGCGGCACGCAAGGCGTAGCCATCGCCGGCTCCGGGGGTTGCGATGACGCCGGCCGCGCAGGTCGGCGTTTTCGCTTCTGGAGGATTTGCAGGTGAACGTCTCATGAGACTTGCTGTTGCGCTAACCCGCGCCTCCGAAGGTGTGGTCGCGCCGCTGGTCACGGTGGAAGTACACCTCTCCGGCGGCCTGCCCGGTACTTCGAAACCTTTTGCGGCTGCACACTGGACACGATCACCCCCCTCCTGCAGTGGGCGATCATACCGTACCGCGGGCAGGGCCGCAGGGCGGCGGCGATCGGCTTGTGCTCGCTCAAGCCACGCAGCGCCGGAACTGCGTCTGCTCGTTCGACCCTTCAAGTGCCGACAACAGGGAACGCCCACTCGCAATCGCCTGATTGACCGCATCGAAATATCCGGCACCCACCTCGCGCTGGCAGCGCACCGCGCTGTAGCCACCTTTTCGCCAGCAGCGCAAGATGCCCTGCATCACCGCCGCGCTCAGTCCGGAATGACGAGGTTGGAGAGGCGCTGCTTTCGCAGGGCCTTTGGTCAAACGCCGCGATGTTTGCCTTTGAAGGGTGTGTAGAACGCGCGCAGTGCGGCGATGTCGGCGTCCTTGTCGTCTCCGGGATGAAACAGCGGGCCGAGGCCGATCACCTTGCGCGGGTAATCGAAGTAACCCGGCAAGATCGGCACGCCGGCCTCGTGCGCGATGTGCCAGAAACCGCTTTTCCATTTCGTCACGGTCTTGCGGGTGCCTTCCGGTTCGATACCAAGCCACAACTGCTCGCGTGTGCGAAAACGCTCGACCATCTGTTCGACCACGTCGTGCGCCGCGTGACGTTCGATCGGCACACCGCCGAGTCGACGCAGCGACCCACCAATCGGCCAACGAAACAACTCGCGCTTGGCCATGAAGGAAATGTCAGCGCCCAGCGCGATCTTGAACAGCAGGCCCCAGATGCCGTCCCACCACGACGAGTGCGGCGCGACGATCAGGACCAGCCTGGGGACGTCGGGCAACTCGCCTTCGAGCCGCCATCCGCTAGCGCGCACCCAGGAACGAAACACATGGCGCCAGGCGCGATCGGGGTGCTGCGGCATGCTCGTGGGCAACTGTATCGGGAGCGAGGACTCGCGCACGTTCAATCATCGCTGCCCGGACGCGTGCGACTGCGCTTCAAGGAACCACGCTGTTTCTTGCCGGCGAGCCTGCGCTCCTTCGACGCACGTGTCGGCTTCGTCGCAACACGCTTCTTCGGTGGCTTGAGCGACGCGTGCAGCAGTTCAACGAGGCGCTCGCGCGCATCCGCACGGTTGCGCGACTGATCGCGGAAACGCCGCGCCTGGATCACCAACACACCGTCGTCGGTGAGCCGGCGGTCGCGTCGCGCCAGCACGCGCGCGCGGACAACATCCGGCAGCGAGGGCGAACACGCGACATCGAAACGCAATTCCACGGCGCTTTCGGTGCGGTTGACGTGCTGTCCACCGGGACCGTCCGCGCGCAGGAAGCGCTCGGTCAGTTCCGATTCGGGAATGTCGATGGAAGCGGAAATGCGCATGCGGCGAGGGTAAACGATCCGCAACGCGAACGCGTCAGCCCGTCGGCCACACCAGTCCGAGGTGTGTGTTGTTGAACTCCGGATCCTCCAGCGAGCCGCCCCGCGTCACCCGCAACCCATCCGACAAGCCGTCGACATCGACCGTGGAGCCTTCACCGAAGCGCATGCCGCGTGCCTGCATATCGACCAGCCGTGCAGCCACCGCGCCGGCGCGCTGCACGTCGTCTTGCGGAACCTGCCGGATGCTGACGTCGGGGCGCGCGAACTTGCGCATCCCCCGGGTCTTGATCCACGCCTTGCCGGTGTCGTCATCCTGGCACAGGATCGCTACGTGGTTGCGGGGCATCGCAAGATCCGCGCCGGCGTAGCGCTTGCGCCAGTCATCGGCAGAGAAAATTTCTAGGATCTGCGGATCGACCACCGCGACGCCGCCTGCGTCCAGTAAAGCCGCGACCACGCCCAGCGCGTCGCGTAAATAGGCAAGCGAATCGGAATCGGGCAACTCGCCCCGCAACATCAGGCATTCCGGCGCCTTGCGGGCGGCCTCGAAGGCCTCGGGGTTGCCGTCCCGCAGGATTCCACCCAGGACGCCGCGCAACGGATGACCTTCCCAGTGCGCCAACATGGCTTTCGGGATGCGCCGCATTTCCATGCCCCGCGGCAGGCCTTCGCTGCCGTGCTTCGACAGATCGAGTTCCGGCTGCTCGGCAAACTGTCCGAACACGAAGTACAGCATCATCGCCTTGGCTTCGTCCCGCGACCAGCGCGGGCGTGTCCAGTCGGCTGTGGTCATGTTGGCGCTTCCTTCGGGTTCGGATTGGTCGGTGGAACGGTGCCGCCATCACGCAGCATGCGCTTGAATTCGGCGCGGCTTACCGAGACATAGCGATCGTTGCCACCGATCTCAACCTGCGGGCCGGATTCGACCACCCGCCCTTTCGCGTCGAGACGCAACACCATCGTCGCTTTTCTGCCGGTATGGCAGATCGTCTTGATCTCGTGCAGCTCGTCGGCCCAGGCCAGCAGCCACTGGCTGCCCTCGAACAACTCGCCACGAAAATCGGTGCGCAAGCCGTAGGCGAGCACCGGAATCGAAAGCGCATCGACCATCTCGGTCAACTGCCAGACTTGCGCACGGGTGAGGAATTGCGCCTCGTCCACCAGCACGCAGTGCAAGGCACCGTTCGCATCGACGTCGGCACGCACCAGCGCAAGCAGGTCGTCTTCGCGCCCGAAGCGATGTCCCTGCGCTTTCAGGCCGATCCGCGATGCGATCACGTCCCCGCCGCTGCGCGTGTCCAGCACGGGCATCAGCAACAGCGTGCGCATGCCGCGCTCGTGATAGTTGTGAGCGCTCTGCAACAACGAGGTGGTCTTGCCGGCGTTCATCGCCGAGTAATGAAAGTAGAGTTTGGCCACGGGCGCGTCGGGATTGGGGACGGGTAACGAAGGCGCATTTGCGGAGCACGCCGCAAACGACTGGTCATCGAAGCGCGCCTCGTCGACAATGCATTCTTGCACGAACATCCACCGTCACGCCCCCGCCGCCCGTTTCCCCATTCCCGATGTTGAATCCCCAACAACGCATTGCCGTGGAATACACCGACGGTCCCCTGCTGGTGCTGGCCGGCGCGGGCTCGGGCAAGACGCGCGTCATCGCCGAGAAGATCGCTTATCTGGTCGCGCACGGCGAAGTCGCACCCGCGAAGATCGCGGCGATCACTTTTACCAACAAGGCCGCGCGCGAGATGCGCGAGCGGGTCGCGCGGCGCGTGAAAGGCGACGCCGCGGAAACATTGTCGGTCTGCACGTTCCATGCGCTGGGCCTGAAGTTCCTGCAGATCGAGCACGCGCGCGCCGGGTTGCGTCGCGGCTTTTCGGTGCTCGACGCCGACGACAGCGCGGGGCTGGTCAAGGAACTGGCCGGCGCCTCGGTGAAATCCGACAAGCTGTTCCAGCTGCGCTCGCTGTTGTCGCGCCTGAAGAGCGACGGCCTCACACCGGACGCGGCGCTCGACGCCGCGCACGCGCCACGCGAACTGGAAGCCGCACAATTGTATGCCGCGTACCAGAAGCGGCTCGCGGCATTCAACGCGGTCGATTTCGATGATTTGATCCGGCTGCCGGTCGTGGTGCTGCAGCACGACGGGGACGCGCGTCTGGCATGGCGCGAGCGCATCCGTTACCTGCTGGTGGACGAATGCCAGGACACCAACGTCGCGCAGTATGAATTGCTGAAGCTGCTGGCGGGCGAGAAAGGGGCGTTCACCTGTGTAGGCGACGACGACCAGTCCATTTATGCCTGGCGTGGTGCCGATCCCGGCAACCTCGACAAGCTCGCGCAGGATTACCCGAAACTGCGCGTGGTCAAGCTGGAACAGAATTACCGCTGCGCCCAGCGCGTGTTGCGGGCGGCCAATGCGCTGATCGCCCACAACCCGCACGCACATCCCAAGAAGCTGTGGAGCGCGCACGGCGACGGCGAGCGAATCCGGGTGCTGGAGTGTCGCGACACAGATCACGAAGCCGAGCGGATCGCCTCGCAACTGCTGTATCTGCGCGAGAAACACGAATTGTCTTGGTCGGATTGCGCGGTGCTGTACCGCGGCAACCATCAGGCCCGGCCGCTCGAAAAGGCACTGCGGCTGTCGCGCGTTCCGTACCACCTGACCGGTGCGCTGTCGTTCCTCGACCGCGCGGAAGTGAAAGACATGCTGGCGTACCTGAGGCTCGTTGCCAATCCCGAAGACGACGCGGCGTTCCTGCGGGTGGTCAATATGCCACGCCGCGAGATCGGCGCGACCACGCTGGAAAAGCTTGGCGAACTCGCGCAGGCGAAGCGCCTCTCGCTGCTGCGCGCGGCGCAAAGCCATTCGATCCTTAAGCAACTTTCATCGCGTCCCGCCGCGGCGCTGGCGGATTTCGTCGACCTGATCCGTGCGCTGACGCACGACGCGAAAACTGCCGGGGCCGCGGATCTTGTCGAAACCGTCCTCGATCGCGCCCGTTACGCCGAACACCTTGCGCACGCGGCGAAGGATCGCACTTTGCACGAACGCAAACTCGGCAATGTGCGCGAACTCACCGACTGGTTCCGCGCGATGGACGGCGGCAAGGCACGCGCGGGCGATCTCGCAGCACAGCTCGCGCTGCTCGCCCACGCCGACAAGGACGACGCCGGCGACGCGGTGCGGTTGATGACCCTGCACTCGGCGAAGGGACTCGAATTCCGTTCGGTGCACATCGTCGGCTGCGAGGATGGCACGCTGCCGCACGAAGGCGCGATCGACGAAGGCCGGCTCGACGAGGAACGCCGTTTGCTGTACGTCGGCATCACCCGCGCCAAAGAGCTACTGCACCTGTCATGGAGCGCGCAGGGCCGGCGTTACGGGCAGACCTTCAAGCGGAAACCCAGTCGCTTTCTCGACGAGCTGCCCGCCGCCGAGTTGCACCGCGACGGCGCCGACCCCGAAGCCGAGGCGCAGGCGCGACGCGACGTCGCAACCGCTCAACTGGCAAAGATCGCAGCGATGTTGGGTTGATCCGAACGCATTTCCTCGCGCCATACGCCAATTCCTTCGCAT
Source organism: Rhodanobacteraceae bacterium (assembly GCA_050737995.1). Lineage (GTDB taxonomy): Bacteria > Pseudomonadota > Gammaproteobacteria > Xanthomonadales > Rhodanobacteraceae > 66-474. Next base: position 218 of record JBOHYR010000113.1, on the reverse strand, counting down.
CGAAGAGGACAAGTCTTCCCCCTTCCGCAGGAAGGGGGGATCGAGAGAGATGGCTTTGGTCTTTCGTGATTCGAAACGCATCCCCCGCGCCTGTGGCGCCCCCCTTCGTTCCGAAGAAGGTGATCGATCATTCATGATGCCGTCTATCGGTTGCTATCATCGCGCGTCCATGCAGAAACCTCCCTTCCGCTCCGCCCTGCTCGCACCACGTCACTGGC
>JBOHYR010000112.1:0-27685 GCA_050737995.1 Rhodanobacteraceae bacterium | reverse complement strand
GTACAACGTAACCCGGCGGCAGACCTGCGCGACGCGCTACCCAAAGCGAATCAGAAAAACTTTGCCGCACTGACCAAACCCTCCGAGGTCGCCGAATTATTACGCGCGATCGACGGCTACCAGGGCCTCCCCGTTACCTTCTCGGCCTTGCGCCTTTCCCCCTTGTTGTTCCAACGCCCAGGCGAGATTCGTGCGATGGAGTGGAGCGAGCTCGATCTCGATGCTGCCGAATGGCGTATCCCGCCCAGTCGCCGCAAGTTGCGCAAGGCGGCGAAAGAAAACCCCCGCACGCTCCCGCATATCGTTCCGCTGTCCACGCAAGCCGTGCAAATCCTGCGCGAGCTTCAGCGTCTGACCGGTGACGGTAAGCTGGTTTTCCCAAGCGTGCGCAGTCGGCAGAGGCCCATGAGCGACAATACCGTCAACGGTGCACTTCGCAGGCTGGGCTATTCGAAAGAGCAAATGACCGGACACGGTTTTCGGCATATGGCGTCGACGCTGTTGAACGAACTCGGCTGGAATCCCGATGCGATCGAGCGCCAGTTGTCGCACCGTGACCGCGACGAAGTGCGCGGAACCTACAATCTCGCACAGTACATGGCCGAGCGACGCGAGATGATGCAGGGGTGGGCCGATTATTTGGACGCGCTTAAAACCGGCGCGAACGTCGTTCCGATCCGCAAACGCGCAAGTTGATGGTCGGACTACTTCTGCGTACCGCATCGAAAACTCGGAAGGCTCTGTCTGACCCGTTGCGGACGATCGCGAACGACTGCTTTCGGGATGGCTGGTACAGCTCGATACGAGCGGCTCAGGTCCGACCGCGAAGCCGGGTGAACGACGGCGGTTTGACAGGATGCCAGAGATCATGACCACATATTGACATCGAGTAAGACGCAGTCGACGCGACCCGAAAAAAATCTTCGAGCGAGCTTCCACCTGCAACCTCATTTCGAACGCGACAGTGCTCCAGTCGGCGGCTCACACTCCTCTGCGTCCGCTCTCAAAGGTAAACGAAGCGATAAACAGCATGATGAAAACCACGAACAGGATCTTGGCGACCGTTGACGCAAGGCCGGCGACGCTAAGGAATCCGAAGAACCCATGATTAGGGCGATGATGAAGAAAACGACTGAGTAGTACAGCGTAACGGTGCTCCATGTGCGGCCGGGAAGTCATTCTTGCGGATGGGGATCGTACACACGAGCTGGCATTCGCGGCGGGTCGAAGGGCTCCGGACGAGTGAGTTCCTTGCTTGTCTGGAGCGGAGCGGGTTTTGCTTGACTGAGCAGATCTCGGTTGGCGAACCATGCGCTTGCTTGAGCAAGACACTTGCGGAGGCTGATTACAGCATGTGCACGATGTGGCGCAGTGAGCGTGGTCGTATCAGGCAAGCACCCTGCGGCCACGGCGGCTGTAACGCGTGGCGAACAGCGCCCACAATGAGCGCATTCAACGCTTCGGTCCGTCGCGCTTAAGGAACCGGCCGTACCAGGCCACGTCTCGCTGCATGCGATCAAGCAGATAGCTGGGAACGGTGATTTCGTGGTGCTGGTCAGGGTAAACCACCAGTTCAGTGGGCACGTGGATTGTGCGCAGTGCTTGGTACATCTGCTCGGAGCCGATGCACGGCACGTTGAAATCAATCCCGTCGCACTCAAATAGCGTGGGCGTTGCAATATCATCGGCGTGCAAGAACGGATAGCTGACTCGGTCCCATGTGTCTCGGTCGTTGCGATTCCAAGGTGGGCCGAGCTCCACCAAGTAATCAAGCGCGTACTCGTCAACACCGAACATGCCGTACATATTGCCCGAACCGGCACCACTGATTGCCGCTTTGAAGCGGGTTGTGTGCGCAATCACTTGGTCGGTGAGGATCGCGCCGTAACTCCAGCCGCCGATGCCCAGACGTGCTGGATCGGCGATTCCAAGTTTCACCAGGTAGTCGATACCAGACATTAGGTCTTGACCGTCCTTGTCACCCCAGTTCGCGTAAATGGCTTTGGCGAAGTCAAAGCCGCGCCCGGAGCTACCGCGCGGGTTCACTCCCAGCACTGCGTAACCGGTTGCCGCATACACTTGCCAGTCCGGATGGAACTCGTGGCTAAACTGGTATACGGGACCGCCATGTACGACCAGAATGGTCGGATTGCGGCGGCCCTTTACGTACCCGATAGGCTCCATCAGTAGAGCATCGATTTTCGTGCCATCCGCAGCTGTGAAGTGCAGGGTTTTCGTTGTGGCAAGTTCCTTGCTGGCCAGCCACTCGTTGTGATTGGCAATCACGCGCATACGGGTGTGATCAAGTGCGGACAGGTCGTATGGCTGCAAGTCGTCGCCGCCGAGCACGACCACGCGGCCACTTCGCGAGACCGTCATATTCACATCGAAGCGATCTCCATGGTCGAGCTCGGTGAGCTGGCCGCTAGCTACGTCGACGCTGACCAAGTGAGTGACTTCGGCCCGCTCGAGCAACGCATATATACTGTGACCATCCGGCGACCAAGTTGGGTGATAGAAGTTGCGGTCAAGAGATGTCAAAAGGCGTGCCTTCCCGCTGGCGACGTTGATCACCGCCAGTCGGCATGGCGCATAATCTGCCCACTTGCCTCCTAGGCTGTGCAAATAGGCGATGTATTTCCCATCCTGGGACCATGATGGGCGGGAGTTCCAGTACGGATCGAGGTCGTCTCCGTGAAGAGTAGTTAGTTGGTGCGGCCGTGCATCGGAGTGTGCGTCGATGACGTAGATGTGGTAGTCCATCGTGCGATCCGGATGCGGGCCACCCTTGCTGACGTAGGCAATTTGCTTGCTGTCGGGAGACCACGCGGGTAGATACTGATTCCTATCGCCAGGTGTAAGAAGGACAGTCCGACCGGTGGCCACGTCCACCATGTACAAGTGCTTGTAGCGGGAGCCCAACCAACCTTGATCGTCGTCCTTGAAGTGGAAGCGGGTGGTAACGAACGGCGGTGGCTTCTTCGGCTTGGCACTTCCGGGAGGCCGTTTTGGATCGAGTGAGATCACGGCCAACTGTTTACCGTTCGGCGATAGCGCGAATTCCTCCACACCCGCGGCGAAATGGGTGATTTGGCGTGCCATCCCGCCGCCGCCCCGCATCTCCCAGACCTGAGTACCGTCATTCTTGCCGTCGGCGCTTTTGCGATCCGAAAGGAACGCAATGAACTTCCCGTCGCTCGACCATTCCGCGGCCCACGCGCTGGCGTCCGGTGTATGGGTGAGCTGGGTACGATCGTGGCCATGAAAATTGGCGCGCCATAGCACCGAGTGCTGCTGGTCGAGTCTGGTATCGGCGTTGGCAACGGTGTAAACGACCCAGTTCCCATCGGGCGATAGTGCCGGGGCGCTCAATTCGGTCACCCGGTTGATGTCGGTCGGAGTGAAGACCGTCTTGCTGGCCGCGAACACCACCAGCGGCAGCACCCCAAGCGCGAGCATGGTCAGACGCAGGATCGCATGGCGAGTCATCGTATGACCTCCTTCGTCTTGATCCAAGCATCTACGCCGCCGACAACAGTAGACGCTTGCCGCAAGGTACGCACACACCAGTTGTGCAGAACGCAGTTACGTTCAGTAGCCACGCGTGCTCAGGCTTTCGGATTGTTCGGTAATCGAACAAAAATGCGCGTTATGAACTCATTAGAACCGCTCTACACTCCCCAGTCAACGGACGTCGGCGATTCGATGGCATCCAAAAGCCTCTCGATGAAAACACGGGCTATGTACAGCCTCTGGAGGGGGGGGTCTAGTGCTGCGTGTGCTTGGCCATGGGTTTTCCAACACCACACTATCGTGGGGGGACGACGCGGAACACTTCAATGCGAATGGGGGTGCGATCGCGTTGGGCCACCCGCCCATCGCGAGCAGCACACGTATCTGCTCCGCACTTGCCGTGACCGAGGCCAAGCCGTCGTTTCCGCCTGAGCGAACTCACTAGGGACCCAACATGCAAGATGTGCACAAGATCGGCTTCTGGACGTGCACTGCGTTGGTGGTGGGCAATGTCATTGGCATGGGCATCTTCGTGCTGCCGGCGTCGCTTGCTCCGTTTGGGTTCAACGCGCTGATCGGCTGGACGGTTGTTACGCTGGGCTGCCTGATGCTGGCAAAAGTGTTCGCGCATCTCGCCCGGGCGTTACCGCATGCCGAAGGCCCTTATGGTTACATGCGTAGTACGCTGGGCGAGCTACCAGCATATGTGGCGCTCTGGGCGTACTGGGTGTCACTCTGGCTTACCAACGCGGCACTCGCCACCGGTGTGGTCGGCTACCTCATCGTGGTGTTTCCTGTGCTAAGGGGGCTCCACTCGGTGTTGTTCCCGTTGGTCCTGCTGTGGGCAATCGTGATCGTCAATTTATTTGGAGTACGCACCGGCGGCCGCGTGCAGATTTTGACCACGGCGCTGAAATTGCTTCCGATGCTGGCGATCGCGGTGCTCGGGGGATGGGTACTGGTGACCGCACCGACGAGTTACGTCATGCATCCGCCAACCACGCCGGTAACGCTGGGCGGCGTGATGGTGGCGTCGACGATCGCAATGTATGCGATGCTCGGGATCGAGTCGGCGAGTGTCCCGGCGGCCCGTGTCGACAACCCCGGGCGTACGATTCCACGCGCGACCATGACGGGTACGGTCGTCGTCGCGATCATTTACATAATCGTGTCGGCAGTTCCGCTGCTGTTGCTCAGGCAACAAGATCTGGCTGTTGCTAGTGCCCCGTTTGCGTTGCTGTTGGAGCATTTTGGCGCCGCAGGATTAGGCCGTTGGCTCGCGTTGTTTGTAGTGATCAGCGGATTGGGAGCGCTGAACGGTTGGACCCTGTTGGTTGGCGAACTGACGCGCACGATGGCGAGTGGTGGCATGCTCCCGAGCCCACTGGCACGCAACAATCGGCACGGTGCACCGGCCGCGGCGCTACTCATCACCGGCTTACTGGCCTCGGCGATGATATGGATGAGCCACAGTCAGTCACTAGTCGCGGCGTTCACTTTCCTCACCCTGGTGGTGACCGCCGCCAACCTGCCGCTGTACCTGGGTTGTGCGCTCGCGCTCATGGTGTTGTGGTGGCGGCGGACGGCAACGTGCGCCACGCGCCCGGTGCTGTTGATTGCCAGCACTGGTGTGTGCTTCGTGATTTTCGTCTTTGTCGGCACCGGCCGCGAGCCGTTCCTGTATGCACTTGGGTTATGTGCAGTGGGGTTGCCGCTGTATGCGTTGATGCGCTTCCGCCACAAGGCCGCAGCACCAGCCAAGGCCGATTCGAAATGAGAGATTCCCGCTACGACGTCCTGTTCACGCCATTGCAGATCGGCCCGGTCACGGCGAAGAACCGCTTCTATCAAGTACCGCATTGCAACGGCATGGGGCATGCGATGCCACTCGCACATGCTGCCATGCGCGAGACCAAGGCCGAGGGTGGTTGGGCGGTGGTTTCCACCGAGGAATGCGAGATCCATCCGAGCAGCGATCTCACGCCCTATGTCGAAGCACGGCTGTGGGACGATCGCGACATTCCCGCTCTGGCGTTGATGTGTGACAAGGTGCATGCGCACGGTGCACTGGCGGCATTGCAACTCGTGCACGGCGGTCCAGCCGCTTCAAATGCCTACTCGCGTGAAGTACTCTTGGCGCCTTCACATCAGCCATCCATCCACGGTCACCCATGGCAGGCACGGGCGATAAGCTTGCATGATATCAGCGAATTCCGGCGCTGGCATCGCGCCGCCGCGCTGCGAGGTAAGCGCGCCGGCGCGGATATCATCTACGTTTACGCCGCACACGATTTGACGCTGCTGATGCACTTTTTGCAGCGTCGACGCAATCAACGCTGCGACCGATATGGTGGTTCCTTGGAAAATCGCGTGCGCCTTTTGCGCGAGGTATTGCAAGACACCAAAGACGCGGTTGGCGACGCGTGTGCTGTTGCCCTACGCTTCGCCACCGAGGAATCGGTCGGGCCGTCCGGTATGGAGTTGGGCGAGGCCATGGACGTTGTCGCGATGCTGGCCGAACTACCCGACCTGTGGGACGTGAACATCGCGCCGTGGGACAACGATTCGGTGCCCTCGCGCTTTGCCTCAGAAGGCGCACAGGAACCGTTCATCGATTTCGTCAAGAACGTGACCAGTAAGCCCGTCGTAGGCGTGGGCCGCTTTACCTCTCCGGATACCATGGTCTCGCAGATTCGCCGCGGGGTGCTCGACTTCATTGGTTGCGCGCGCCCGTCGATTGCCGATCCGTTCCTGCCCAGCAAGATCGAGGAAGGCCGCATCGACGATATCCGCGAATGCATTGGTTGCAACATCTGCGTCGCCGGTGACATGACCATCTCGCCGATCCGCTGCACGCAGAACCCGACCATGGGCGAAGAATGGCGCAAGGCTTGGCATCCGGAACGCATCTCGCCAAGGCGCTCCGCCAGCCGCGTGCTGGTGGTTGGTGCCGGCCCGGCCGGGCTGGAAGCGGCACGCGCGCTGGGCCAACGCGGTTACGCGGTGAGTCTGGCCGAGGCGCGCTGTGTGCTCGGTGGGCGGGTCAGCCGCGAGTCCCGCTTGCCGGGTCTTGCTGAATGGGCGCGGGTACGCGACTGGCGCGTCGGCCAGATTGGCAAGCTCGCGAACGTGGCCATCTACCGCGATTCAGTGTTGACCGCACAGGACGTACTCGACTTTGGTGCCGAACACGTGGTGCTCGCGACTGGCTGCCACTGGCGCCGCGACGGTTGCGGACGTAGCAACGGCTTTGGCGTTTCCGACTTCCCGGACAATTCTCAGGTGTACACTCCGGATGATCTGATGGACGGCCGCGTGCCCGAGGGTTGCGTGGTTGTTTTCGATGACGACGGGTTCTACTACGGCAGCGTTGTGGCTGAAATGCTGCGGCTGCGTGGCTGCGAGGTGACGCATGTTGCAACCGACGACGGCATCGCGCCGTGGAGCCGAAATACGCTTGGCTACCGGCACATCCGAAAGCGCATGGCGGAGCTCGGGATTGAGGCGATCGTGTCTCACAACGTCATCGGCTTCGATGGCACGACGCTAGCACTGGGAAACGTCTGGGACGGGCGGCGGCGCGAGCTGCCCTGTAACTCCGTAGTCGCGGTAACCGCACGCCTGCCTGATGACGCGCTTTTCCAGGAACTGTCGCAACGCGAGGCGGAATGGTCTCCCGCCGGCCTGCAATCAGTACGCTGTATCGGCGACGCCGACGCCCCGGGCTTGATCGCGCATGCGGTCTACGCCGGCCACCGCTACGCACGTGAACTGGACGAGCCCGAACACGGCGATGTCGCGTTCAAGAGACATTTCCATACGGGGCAAACGGCGGGCCACTTACGCGATTCTCAGCCGCGTGGCGCGTCGTAGCGGACGCCGATTCCGGTCAACGTCACCCTGGGGTGGCGACCGTAATGGTCAGCCAGGAGTCGCTTGCGATGTTGCCGTGAGGGGACGGCGGGCCAGAAGGTAATAGGCGCCGCCGCAGACGACGAATCCGAGAACCCAGGCGATATCGATGCCGTGGAGGCTGTGAACCAGGAAACCCTTGTAGGACGACGTTGAGATGAACGGCGCTTCGATAGCGAAACCCACGAGGTAGATAGCGATGGCGGTAAAGTTCCAGTTGCCATAGCGACCCCCCCCGGGCTGGAAGAATTCCTCCACGGCATAGTGACCCTTGCGGATAATGTAGTAGTCAACCAGGTTGATCGCTGACCATGGAATCAGCACATAGAGTAACCAGGTGATGAAGTCGAAGAAGAACGAGAGGAAGTTGGCTTGGGCCATCAGGGCGATGGCCAGACCGCACACGTGGACAGCGACTGTGACAGTCAGGCGACTGCGGAGACCTGGGATCCAACCGGGTCGGAAGACCTCCGCGACGCTCAGCGTGCACAGAGCGCTGCAATAAGTGTTGACGCTGTTGTACGCCGCTGTGGCAATCGCAAAGCCGAGCAGGACCAGCAAGCCAACCGGTCCAACCAGTGAATTGAGCGCTGCCAAGGTGTCGCTTGCGCTGGCGATACTGCCAACGACCGCGCCCAGGATCATCAGGATTACCGCGCTTGAGATGCAGCCGGCGTAGGTGCCCCAGAAAGCACCCCGAACGCCGGTGTCGGCTGGCATGTAGCGTGAGTAGTCAGAGACGTAAGGAGCATAGGAGATCTCCCACATCGCGCCGACGGCGACCATCGACAGGAAGCCGACGGTGGTCAGGTGACCGGTGTGCCACTGGTAACTCAACGCTCCGTGGATGACGAAGATCCAGGCGAAGCAGAGCGCCACCAGGAGGCCTACCACGATCGCGCTGCTGATCGTCGTCCAGCGCAGGATCTTGTAGCCGAATGACGCGACCAGCAGGCTGGTCAGGGCGGCGAGAATCAGCACCAGCCTCCCGTTTAGCCAAGGCACTGCGATAGCAAACGCCTGTACGATGACCACCAGATTGGAGGCGAAGAAGCCGACGAAATTGACGATAGCAAGCAGCGCGATAATGGCCGCACCGTACATGCCGAACTGGCCTCGCGCCTGGAGCAGCTGCGGTACCCCGAGCTGTGGACCTTGGGCTGCGTGCAGTGCCATCGCGAAGCCCCCGAGGACGTGTCCAACAAGGATGGCCAGGATCGCCCACCCGATCGGGAGCCCCAGAGTCACCGTAGCGAGGGCGCCAGTGACGACTGTCAGTGGCGACATGTTCATTCCGAACCAAATACCGAACAGTTCGCGCGCGCGGCCAAAGCGCTCGTCGTCCGGGATCGGGGCGATAGTGTGGCGCTCGAAGGTGAACCCAGCGGCCGGCGTTGTGCCAACATTTGAACTCATCAAGCTCTCCCAGACCGTTGAGTGTGACCCGGTAGCGGAAGTCGAAACGGCTCCACCGACAATAGGCCATATCGCCCAAGACAGCGTGGCTCAAACCAGTCAACGTCCCGAACTTGCAGGGGGGTCAGCTTCTCGACCCATCCAGATACGGAGAGTCAACGAGTGGCAAGAGCAACAGCGAGCGAGTCATTGATCACCTTGTACTGCTGAAGATGCCCGCGCAGCTGACTCTAGTTTGAGGTAAGCTTCACGCGCGCTGGTGAGGTAGTCGAGTGTGATCCGTCGCTCCTCGGGCGTGTTGTAGTCAGTGCTTGTGGACGCAGCGCTGATTACACGTGTGAGCCATGCAGCGAACCAGGCTGCGTCAATACTCGCGCTCGGTGCTAATACGTGGTCGCCGATCCAGACTGGGTTAGTCGTGGCGTAAGGGTAAATATCCAGCACCAGTGGATCGGAGCCATCATTCCACGCCCGCAACAATACCCAGCCACCATCAAGGTTGATCTCGCCGCTATCGTCGAAATGGCGACTATCACCAGTCAGTGCGAAGGCCTTCAATACTTTGCCGTTCTGCACCAGTTCCAAGTGATCGAGCGCTACCGACGAGCGCATTGCAACGCGATAGCGATGTTGACCAGGTGCGGCGAGCGTGTCACCGGGTTTCGCCCTGTCGAGCAGCAACCCCAGTAGCGGACCGTTGCTGGCGAAACCGCGGCCGCGCTTCAGCGCGTTCATGGCTGCAGCCGCATCACGGGCGCCGCCGGTATCAAGGAACACACGACCGAGGCCCACCGGTCCGTGCAGTGACGCGTGATTGGCCATCGCGTCGGAGCCGGCGCCAGCGGGTAGATGGAAGCCGAGATTCATCAGGCGGTACCAGACTTGCGCGGTCGCCTTGTGGTCAGAAAAACCGACGATTTCAATATAGTCGACCTTGCCATGGATAACGTCCGCAGGGAGTTCATTACTGAGCACCGGATCCTGCGCAGGATCCGGCACTTTGTCGAACGGATGGGCATAGCCCACCAATCCGCCCTGCGCGTGCGCAAGGTCTGCAATCGTGCCGTTGTCCGGATACGGGCTCGCCATGGCAGTATGCCGGTAGGCGGCAAAACCGGGCCATAGAAGATGGTCGTCGAGACCGAGCAGGCCCACGTGTCCCCAGAAGTTGCTGTGGTATTCCTGACCATGCAGCAACAGGGTTTGCGCGGTGCTGGCCGGGTCACGACCAATGCAAAACGCGGCCGCGTCAGGCACGCGTTCTTCTTTGTTGACTACCAGATCGTAGGCCAGATCGAGGTCCTCGGCACGCGCTTGGCCGACGAGGTTGGTGGACGTGTTGCGGTAATGGCCGCCATAGTTCATATGGATATGCAGGTCAGCGCTGATCCAATCGCCAAAAGCCGCAGGCAGGCGATGCGGTTCAAGCGCAGCGCGAATTTCGGTAGTGCGCCCAGCCTCAAGTGTGACGGTCTTTTGCCACGGAGCGTACGCGAAGCCGTGTTGCACCCACACCCGCACGGGCCCCACGGGCACGCTCATCACACACCGCGTTGCACAGTGGAAGTAATGCGTCTCGGTGTCCTGCACTGCGTGGTTGATGCCGTCTTCACCATACATCCAGGCTGCATCAGGTGCGTAGGCACGGCCATCGCTGGCGAGCACCGCGACGCGCGCCGGAACAGGCGTGCCGTGCTCATCGACGATGTCGAAGGCCAGTTGTGCTTGAGCCAGATGGTTTCGGCGCCGAGTTGCCGCGACAGTGCGGGTGGCTCCGCCCGGTACGTCGAGTACGCGCAACGTGGTGCTGCCGTCGCGGTTGTCTATATACGCGATGTGCTGGCCGTTTTGCGACCAGCGCGCGTTACGGCGGTCGAAATCACCGAACGTCAGCGGCAGCGGTGCGGCGCCATTTGGTGTGGTCAGCCACAATTGCTGCCGGTTGCGCCCTCGATAACTTGAATAGAGCAGGCGCTTTCCCTCCGGCGCAAGTTCCGGGTGTGCGCTCCAGTTGGTCTCCTCACTGAGAATTTTTCTGCGCTGTGTTGGATCGTTCGTTGCCACTGACCACAGGTCGCCCGTACCCCAACCCACCTCGGGATTGCTGACAAAGTAGATTGTCTTGCCGTCTGGCGACCATGATGGATTGATCTGGACATCAAACGCTGAGTAGTAATACCGATCGATCACGCTCCTGTGTTCGCCGAGCAGCATGCGCGGGTGATGCAGCCCGGAGTAGTCAACGTCGGCAATGAAAAGGTTTATGTGGCCGGTGCCTTGAGTCGAGACCCATGCAATCCGGCTGCCATCCGGCGACAAACGCGGCTCGACATTCACCGCGCCCGCTGCAGTCAATGGCTGCTCGTGCCTGTTCGCCAGATCCAGCCGCCACAGTTCAATCGCGTTGCCATCGTCGCGAGCAAACACCACGCTGCTGCCATCGTGCGCTACATCCGGTTGATAGTCATAGGCGCGCGCGGCGTGCGTCAGTTCAACCGCTTCGTCACTGCCGATAGATTGTTGCCACAGCGAACCTTGCATGCTGTAGACGAGCGTATTGCCGTCGGGCATAAAGCTCACCGCCGACGGGCCGCTGGTGAGTTGCGGCAGATACAACCCATTCCAGTAGTAGGGATGCGGCAAGTTCACTTGCTGATGCATGGGGTGACGCGCAGCACGCGCGGCTACTGTATCGTCCGCGCCACACGCGGGCGATCGGGACTCGCTCGTACAGCAGTGGTGGTACCGCACCATGGTTCAACTTCCCGCCAGCGCTTGGTCGAGACTGTGTCTCAGTAGTGTGATCGCTTCGTCGATGTGCTCCACCGTGACGTTCAGCGGGGGCATGAAGCGCACAGTGCTGGAGCCGCAAGTCAACAACAGCAGACCGTTATGGAACGCGCGAGTAATGACCGCTGCGCTTAAAGTGCGCGCCGGTGTGTGCGCGGCATCATTTTCGATGAGTTCCATGCCGATCATCAAACCTCTACCACGCACTTCGCCGATACAGCGGTAGTCACGATCCAGCTCGCGCAGGCGCGTGAGGAAATGCGCGCCGACGCGTGCCGCGTTATTGACAAATCCACCGCTGACCAAGTCGAGCGTGGCATTCGCTGCCGCGCAAGCGATGGGATTTCCACCAAACGTGTTGCCGTGGGCGCCGTGCTTCCATTGCGTCATCAGCGCCTTTTTCGCTACGACCGCGCCGATCGGCAGGCCCGAACCCAACCCTTTCGCGAGTGTCGTGATGTCTGGCTTGACGTCCCAATGTTCACTCGCAAACATCCTTCCGGTACGCCCGACACCGGACTGTACTTCATCGAAAATCAGCAGGATGCCGTGTTCATCACACAGCGCGCGCAGGCCAGCGAGAAAGCTGTCCGGCGGCACGATATAGCCTCCCTCCCCTTGAATTGGCTCTACCAGGACGGCTGCGACTTCGGATGCCGGGATGTTGCGCTCAAACAGCATGCGCATGTAGTCGAGCACGGCTTCGCCTTGATCGACGCCCCCAAACATCGGCCGATATGGATTCGGATACGGCACATGGGTCACACCAGGCATCGTTGGCGCAAAGCCGAGTTGCTGGGTGTACTTGCTGGACGTGAACGCCAACGAACCCATGGTGCGCCCGTGGAAGCCGCCGAGAAAGCCGATGAAGCGCGGCCGATGCGTGACGTAGCGCGCGAGCTTGAGCGCGCCTTCCACCGATTCGGTGCCGGATTGGCACAGGAAACTCATCGCAGGCTCCCCCATCGGCGCGATGCGGGCCAGGCGCTCGCCCAGACCCACCATCTGCTCATGCCAGTAATCGCTGGAGATGTGCAGGAATTGGTCAGCAGCTGCCTTGACAGCTGTGACCACTTTGGGATGCGTGTGGCCGGTCGAGCACACAGCGATGCCAGCAGCGAAGTCGAGAAAGCGGTTGCCGTCAACGTCCCACACTTCGGTACCGCGACCGCGCGACATCACGAACGGATAACCGCGCGGGTAAGATGGCGAGATCACCTCCGCATCACGTGCAATGATCGCCTGCGCCTTTGGGCCTGGCAGGGCGGTCTTGATGTATGGACGGCTATCGGTGGCAACGTTCACGGCAGTACTCCCGAAGTTGGCACGGGGATGTGTACGGGGCGCGCATGCGCCTCGTGAGTGCGCGCATTGAGCGCGCGCAGTGTCTTGAGTTCGTGTGCGGTCGGCGCTTCGATCGTGTCGATATGGTCAGCGATCTGCAGCGGCCAACCAATCGCGGCACGAGCCTCCTCGATGCTGGCGTCTGTAAACAAGGCAGCGAGTTGCAGTTCTTCACTTTGTGGATGCGGAGCCAGCATCCCGAAGTCGGTGATCACCGCACGGGGTCCACCGCCGGGTAGAGCGCTGCGCGCGCGCGCGCCATTGCCATCGAGAAACCCAGCACTGGTACAAAAGTCGAGGTGTTGGACGAAACTCCGCTTGGATGCCTTGAGCATCACAAACACCTGCTTTGCGTGCAACGCAATTTCCGGCGCGCCGCCAGCACCTGGCAGGCGTGTGGTGGGGGCGTCGTAAAGACCAATCACGGTGCTGTTGAGGTTGCCGTGACGGTCGATCTGCGCAGCACTGAGAAAGCCGATGTCGACACGCCCAGCCTGCAAGAAGTAGCTGAAGACGTCCGGCAATGGGACCACACAGGCGGCGGTCGCTGCAAGTTCGCCATCGCCGATCGACAGTGGTAGCACGTTCGGACGCGTGCCGATGGTCCCAGATTCGTAGATCAGCACGACATCGGGCGCGTGAGTGAGCCGCGCGAGGTTGCACGCCGCGCTTGGCAGACCGATGCCAACGAAGCAGACGCAGCGCCCGTGCAGCAAGCGTGCAGCTGCGATCGTCATCCACTCGTCACGCGTGCAGGAGCTCATGCGGCCTCCACGGACAGACTGGCGAGAAATGCGCTATGGTCATGCGTACCGAGTACGTGTTGATCTATCCAGGCAAGAAATGTCGAACGCTCGCGCGCAATCGAACTCCAGTGCTCATAGAACGCGTTGTCGCGGGGGTAGAAACGTTGCGCGTACGACGGGTAAGCACCACCGGGGCAATGCACAACGGCACTCACAATCCAGTGCGGTAGGATGATCGCGTTCATTGCCGGCGGCAGCTCATCGATGATCTCTTCGACCGTAACCACCACGGTAGCTGCCGCGAACGCCGCTTCGCGCGCCACGCCGACGATGCCCTCGATCGCGACGTTGCCGGCGCGATCTGCGCGTTGCGCGTGCAGGATTGTGACGTCAGGGTTGAGCGCGGGCACGGCAGCGAGCGCTGCGCCAGTGAACGGGCATTGCACACTGCGAATATTCGCGTTCTGGGCCGGCAGGTCGGTACCGACGTAACCACGCAGCATGCCAAAGGGCAAATGCGCTGCGCCAGCGCAAAATGCTGCGGCCATGCCTGCATGGCTGTGCTCATTGAGTTCGAGAGGGTTCGGCCACGAGTGCTCTACGGCGTCGCGCAGCCGATACAACGAGCCGACGCCAGGATTGCCGCCCCAGGAAAACGTGAGCTTGTGTGCGCACCCCATACCGATCATCTGGTCGTAAATGAGGTCTGGCGTCATCCTGATCAGATGCAGGTTACTTCGGTGCTGACGAATGATCTCGTGCCCGGCAGCGAACGGAATCAAGTGAGTGAAACCCTCCAGCGCGACACTGGCGCCATCGGCCACATACCGCTCAATCGCATCCGCGAGAGACAAGATCATGTTTTTACTCCACTACCGTGCGCGATTGCTCGCGCATGTATTGCGCAAGGTAGTGAAACGAGGCCATTGCCTTGCCGGTCGAGCCCGAGCCCTTCCATCCACCAAATGGCTGGTAGCCCGGCCAAGCGCCGGTGGTGGCGCCTTGCGACCTGTTGGCATAGGTTACGCCGGCCTCGATGTTCTCCTGGAACCATGGCACCTCGTCAGCGCTGCCGTAAAAGCCAGCAGTCAATCCCACCTGTGAATCATTCGCGAGCCGCATCGCATCTTCACGTTCCCGGCAGCGGTGCAGCAACAGAATCGGCACGAACATTTCGCGCTGCCATAGCGGATGCTGCAACGGCGCTTCCATGAGCACCGGATGCACGTAATAGCCAAGTGCTAGCTGCACCTCATTCGTACCGCCCGTGTCAGAGCTGGGATTGCCACTCAGCAATTTTGCCCCTCCGCCTCGCAGTTCCGCCATATATCGGCCGTAGTTGTCGTAGGCGGTCTGGTTGATGAGTGGGCCAAGCCAGTACTCGCGTCGACGCGGGTCGCCAATCCGGATCACAGCAATCTGCGCTTGCAGGCGCTCGATCAGTGCATCGGCAACGCGCTCGTCCACGTACAGACGCGACAGCGTAGAACACTTTTGCGCGCCCATGCCGTAAGCAGACCACGCGATGCCTGCTGCAGCGTCATCCAGATTCGCACGCGCGGTGACGATGCACGGGTTTTTCCCGCCCATCTCGGCAATGCAAGGGCGCGGCCACGCACCAGCGGCCATGTGCTGGATGATTTGCCGACCAGTACGTACAGAGCCGGTGAACGTGACCCCGGCGGCCAACGGGTGCGCTACCAGCGCCTCACCGATCTCGTGGCCCCCGTCCGTCAGGTAGTTGAACACCCCTGCCGGCAACCCTGCGTCGCGCACGCAGTCAGCGAGCAGGCGGCCACCCCAAGGTGTATCGCTGGAACCCTTGACGACTACGGTATTTCCGGTAACCAGTGCGGCCGCGACCGGACCGCCGGCCAGCGCCAGCGGGTAGTTGAATGGTGCAATCACTATCCACGGACCATATGGCCGCATCACGCTCGCGTTGTGCGACGTCACGCCTTCAATCGGATCGTCTGGTAGTGCATGGACAAACCCGTCATGGCTTTCGAAGTCCTTGGCATAGTGGTGAAAGAGATCGACCGTCTCCTGTGCTTCACCCAGCGCTTCCATGCGATTCTTCCCGACCTCGAGCGTAAGTGCTGCACCGATCTCGTACACACGCTCTGCCATGATGTCGCCGATACGGCGCACTAGGCGTACGCGTTCGGCAACTGGCGTTGCGCGCCAAGCCGGGAACGCCGCCCGTGCTGCCGTCATCGCCGCTTCGACATCGGGCGGGTCAGCGAGTGCAAAGTTGCCCAGCCGCAAGTCACGGTCGATCGGACTGCGGCGGTCTGCATACCGGGTGGTTGTGTGGTCCGCACCGTCGATGAATAACGTGTGCCGCGCACCGAGCCTGGATTCAACTTGTGCCATGGCCGCGTCAAAGCGTTGGTGAATCACCCCCGGTGGGTTGAACATTGTGGAGTAGGTCAGTCGGAAGTCCATCGACGGTTCCTATGGATCAACTTGGAAAGAATTGGGACAGCAGGCGATCGAGTAGCGTCATCGCATCGGCAAGCTCCGCTTCGCCGATTACCAAAGGCGGTGCCAGGATAAGCAGGTTGCCGCGCACCGCAAACGACACACCTTCCTCCATCCCCGCCGAGACCAATGCCTTCAGCGCAGGTGCTGTTTCCGACCATGCTGCCAGTGGCTCGCGCGTAGCGCGGTCGGCGACCAATTCGACGATGGCGAACAGGCCGTGGCCGCCCCGCACATCGCCTATCACGGCGTGCCGCGACTGCATCGCTCGCAGTTCGGCAAACATCCGTACCCCCAAGGCGCGGGAGCGCTCGATCAGACCTTCGTCCTCGTACGCATGCATTGCCGCAAGGCCGGCCGCGCAGGACAGCGGATGTCCACTGTAGGTCAGACCGGTGTAGAGCATCTGCTGTTGCAGGCGTTCGGCGACCGCCGCCGACAACACCACCGCGCCGAGAGGCAGGTGAGCTCCGGTGAGCCCTTTGGCCAGCGTCATCAGGTCAGGTTTGCCGGCTGCACCGTAGCGCTGCCACGCAAACCACTCCCCGCAGCGCCCAAACCCGCTCATGACTTCGTCGGCGATCAAATAGACACCCCGCGCACGCGTCGCCTCACGCAAACCGGGCCAATAGTTGTCCGGTGCGACGATGCCGTTGGTGCCGGCATCCGGCTCCATGAGTACCGCAGCGACCGTCTCTGCACCGTGTTGATCGATCGCTTCCGCCACCGCTGCAACAGCCAGCGCCCCGCACGTATTCGCGTCGTGGCTGCCGAACGCGCCGCGATAAGCATAGGGGGGCTGCACGTGCACGACGTGAAACGCTTCGGGATCGGCTTGCGGACGTGTACGTGCATCGCCAGATAGCGCCATGCAGGCGTAACTGGCTCCGTGGTAGGAGCGATCGCGCGTGACTATTTGCCCCTGCACCTTGCCGCTCGCTTGGCGCGCGAACTTGATTGCATTCTCGTTGGCACCCGAGCCGCCAAGCGTGAAGAAAACACGGCCACCGCTGAAACCGGCCTTAGCCAACAGCGCCTCAGCCAGCTCGGCGCGCGGCTGCGCACCCCAAGCCGAGGTGGCGAAGCACGACTGTTGTGCTTGCGTGCAGATTGCTGCAACTACGTCCGGATGCTGATGGCCGAGATTGCAGCATTCGCTCAAACTGCTCATGTCCAGGATGTTGCGGCCATCCTCCAGCTTGAAGTGAGCTCCCTCGCCGCCGACGATGCGCGGTGCCTGCCATGCCGACTGTACACACCAAGTATGCAGCACGCTGTCGCGTTCTTGCACCAAGTCACCACCCCTCAGTGGTTCAATGTGTTCGGTAGGCGAACATTCATCCGCATTGCGAACTTCATTAGAACGGTCTACGCTGCGGTTGTCAATGGAGGCCAAGGGGGTCTTGCATTGGAGTCTTTCGAAGACAGCGAAGATTATGTGCAGTCGCTTGCGCGTGGATTGCGGGTGTTGTGCGCTTTTGACCATGATTTGCACAGCCCCACCCTGTCGCAAGTCGCGGAGCATACTGGCCTGTCGCGCGCGGTTGTGCGGCGCATCCTGCTGACGTTGCGGCATTTGGGATATGTACGCAGCAGAGGACGTAACTTTTTGCTTACGCCGCGCGTGCTTGAACTGGGTTATAGCTATCTCACGTCGTTGGGTCTTACCGAGCTGGCACAGCAAAGTCTTGAACAGTTATCGCAACGGGTGGGTGAGTCCTGCTCGATGGCGGTACTGGATGGCAAAGACATCGTCTATGTGCTGCGTGTGCCAGTACGGCGGGTGATGAGCATCTCGTTGGGTGTAGGTGCCCGCCTACCGGCGTTTGCCACCTCGATGGGACGGGTGATGTTGGCAGACTTGCCCGACAGCAAGCTTTCCGCTTGGCTGCATGCACAGCAGTTCCGCACATTTACACCGCACACCATACACACTGCCAGTGCTTTGCGCCGCGAGCTGCTCCGCGTGCGCACGAATGGTTATGCTCTGGTCGTTCGCGAACTTGAGCTTGGGCTCTGTTCGATCGCCGTGCCAATCCACAGCGGTGACCGGCGGGTGGTCGCTGGGTTGAATGTCGGTATGCCCTTCAGCGGGGGTACACCCAAGCGCGCCGTGGAGCAGATCCTGCCGGCATTACAGGATGCGCAACAGGCTGTCGAACACGCAATCCAGGGCAGTGGTTGGCTGCCGCATGTGGCCTTGGAGAACGTTTATGCCTAGCGCCTACCTCGTCGACGGTGCGCGTACTCCGTTCGGCCGTCACGGGGGCGTGCTGTCCGGCATCCGCACTGACGACCTGGCTGCATTGCCGATCGCTGCATTGCTCGCGCGCCACCCCAAATTGGACTGGGCGTTGGTGGACGAGGTCATTCTTGGTTGTGCCAATCAAGCCGGTGAGGACAACCGGAACGTTGCGCGTATGGCGGCGTTGTTGTCGGGCCTCCCGCAAGAAGTTCCCGGTGCCACTGTCAACCGGCTGTGCGCCTCCGGCTTGGAAGCGATTGGTCAAGGTGCGCGTGCGATAGCTTGCGGTGAGGCGAATCTCGTCATCGCCGGCGGCGTCGAAAGCATGAGCCGTGCACCATACGTCCTGACCAAGGCTGGCGCTCCTTACGCATGCGACCAAAAACTCGAGAACACAACGCTTGGTTGGCACCTGGTCAATCCGCGTATGCAGGCAATGTATGGCACCGATTCGATGACACAGACTGCCGAGAATCTTGCCCACGAGCGCGGCATCGATCGAGCCAGCCAGGATACCTATGCGATGCGCAGCCAGCAGCGCACTACGAATGCGCAGCAACAAGGCTGGCTAGCCGAGGAGATCACGGCCGTGAGCGCACCACTAGGCAAGGTCTCGGTCGTCGTTCAGGTCGATGAGCACCCACGCCCCGACACCACTCTGGCGCGCCTGGCTGCTCTAAAGCCGCTGCTCGGCCCCGGTAGCAGCATCACTGCCGGTAATGCGTCCGGCATCAACGATGGTGCCGCCGCGGTATTGTTGGCGTCCCAAACGGCGCTCGAACAATACCATTTGCAACCGCTTGCTCGGATCATGGGTATCGCCTCGGCCGCCGTCGCACCACGGATAATGGGGGTCGGCCCGGTATCAGCGATCCACAAACTGCTGGCACGTATCGGGTTGGGTCTGTCGGAATTCGACCGTATCGAGATCAACGAGGCGTTCGCGGCGACGGTGCTGGCCTGCACGCGAGCCCTCCGTCTGGCCGACGATGCCGAATATGTCAACGCGAACGGCGGCGCGATCGCACTCGGTCACCCGCTGGGCGCTAGCGGTACGCGGTTGGTGCTGACCGCAGCGCTCGCGCTGCGTCGCCATCAGCAGCGCCGTGCATTGGTCAGCCTCTGCGTCGGTGTCGGCCAAGGTCTGGCCTTGGCGATGGAACGACCATGAATGGTGTAGTTGCCAGCCGGTTCCGGGCTAGAGCACACCGCGGTCTTCGGGCGCGCACACCGTGCGGACCAATGCCGAGTGCCATCGCATGGTTGTCCTCGAACGGTCGCACAATCTGGTTGAAACCAACGCTTGCACCGCACGCAAGGCTTCTACCCATCAGCGGGCAACGCGCCATCGTTTCACGCCGGCGCTGGTTGACGTTGTGATGTCGCAGTCGTAGATGCTGATCAATCGAGGTGAATTAGAAACGAGAGTATGTATGCATAAGCGCAAAGCCAAATCGTTCACGAGCACGCAACTCGCGAGTTGGGTCCGATTGCCGCTGGCAGCTGTGGTTTGCTTTGCCGTAGCTACACCGGCGTTCGTGCAGAACGCCGGGCACCCCGCAGCGTCGTCCACGACACCGACTAGAAAGCAGAAGGCCAGGACGTCGACTGAGAAGCTGAGGGTCAAGGCACTGGGCACAATCGTTGTGGCCGCTAAAAAGCGCACCGGGAATTTGCAGAGCGCGCCGATCAGCGTACACGTACGGCGTTCCGATCAACTTCGACAGCTCCATATCCACAGCTTCAACGACTATGTGCAGAACACGCCGAACGTAGCGTATAGAGAGGGTCGGGGCCGCGTTAATGCTGGTTCCTGCTTTGCTTCGATCTACATGCGCGGCGCTTGAGCTATGGCGGCTGGAGAACCCATGGGTGGTTTGCGCGGGCGCCTGATCGATACGTGGCGGCCAGGCGCTTCCGCGGATGCAAGTCGCTTTGATGAATTTATCCGCGAGCGGTATCGAGATCTGGTGCGGTTCTTGCAGCGCCGTACTGTAAGTACACAGGATGCGGAAGACGCCGCACAAGACAGCATCGTCAAGTTATTGCGATATCGCGAATCGGTTCCGGCGTCTGACTGGCAGCGGCTGCTTTACAGGATTGCTGTCAATGCCGCCCACGACAAATTCCGCGATGCACAGTACCGTCATACGACTGCGCAGGTCGCGGTTGAAGATCGAGAGGTCCCCTCTCTATGGTGTACTCCCGACGAGTTTGCAACGCACGAGCAAAAGTTGGCATGGTTGCGCCGGGCAATTCTGAGCTTGCCTCCCAAGTGCCAACGGGTTTACCTGCTCAAACTTACTCGGGACATGACCAACGCACAGATTGCGGTTCACTGCGGGATTTCGACCAAGATGGTCGAGAAACATCTCGCCACAGGACTCGCGACGCTACGGCAAAAGGTAGGCAATTTGACCGCTGGAACGTTTAAGGGGACATGACAAGAAACGCCACCAATGCCGGTATCGATCGGCGTGCGCACAGTGAAGCGGAACATTGGCTTGCAAAGTTGCTTGACATGGACGCTCAGGATCCTGCGCGCGCCGAGTTCGACCGCTGGCTCGCTGTCAGTCCCACGCACGCGTCTGCTTATCGTGCGGTCGAGCGGCTGTGGGCATTGAGCCAGGAAGCCGCGGGGCACCCGGACATCATGACAGTGGCTGACCGGATTCCGTGTGTGGCATCTGCGACCCTGCCACGTTCGTTGCGCAGCCGGCTTGTACCGACTCTTGCAATTGCAGCGATGCTGATCACCATGACGGGCTTGGGCTTGTATTGGTGGTATGCGATCGCCGTTGACCAGACAGGTGCGAACTACGCGACCACGATCGGGCAGCAGCGAACCGTGACGTTGAAAGACGGTTCCACCCTGCTGCTGGACACTGATTCGGCAGTCGTTGTGCGATACGGCCATCGCTCACGCCAAGTGAATCTGTTGCGTGGCCGGGTCGAGTTCAGCGTACGACACAATGCGGACAGGCCATTCATCGTGCACGCTGGCGCAGGTACCGTAACCGATGTCGGTACGACGTTTCAGGTGGGCCTTGGCGGAAGCGGTGATGTGAACGTTGTCCTCATTGCCGGAAGCGTATCGGTAGCTGCGGCGCAATCATCGGAGGTAACGCTGACCCGTGGCGAAGCCTTGCAGTTCGATCACGCCGGAATCGTCCGTTCCGCGCATCCCGTGGATCTTTCAACGGCAATAGGCTGGACGCACGGTGAAGTCGTTGCCCACGACTGGCGTTTACCGCGATTGCTCGCCGAGATGAACCGCTACAGCACAACCAGGCTGGTCATTGCAGACCCGGCACTGCGTAATGTCCGCATCACTGGAAGTTTTCGTGCTGGGGCGCAGCAAACCCTGGTGGAGGTGTTGCAAGCGGGTTGGTCAATCCGCGTGGTCCAAGCCTCTCCAGAAAGGGTTTTGTTGTTCCGCGAATGAGCGGCGGCACTGCCGATCTTGCCTCTAAATCCCATGCTCGTGAGTCGGAAGGTAGGGTTTCAGGCCATCGCGTCCGTTTAAATTAGTAGTCGTACGGTGTTTCACTCACGGGTGGAGGGGCTGATGGCACACCAAGTGAAGTCGGCAAACAAGCTGGGCAGTTGTCGGCAAACCACTCTTGCTGCGCACCCATTGCGGCGCAACGCGTTGGCGCTGGCTCTGGCGGCTGCGGTGGCATCAACGGGGCTTGGTACAGCGCTCGCAGAAACACCGGCCAACACTTCGCCTCCGCGCGCAGTTGTCCGTGCTTTGGATTACTCCATTGCACCGGGGAATCTCACCCATGGACTCGCCGAGTTGGCCCAGCAGGCTAAAGTGCGAGTGGATTACCGTCCCGAGTTGGTCGCAGGCCGAACCACGCAAGGTGTAACCGGGCGCTATCTACCTGAACGTGCGCTGCGCGTACTACTCCGTGGCACGGGTCTGGCACCGTATCGGGTCGACGGAACCACATTCGTGCTCCGGCTCGCAGCAACACGCGATCCCGAGGATCCGCCTCAACAGACGCCGCCGCCCCCACCTCCGGAGCCGACCGCCAAACCCAAGAGCAAGCCCGAGAAACTGCAAACTATCACGGTGACGGGCTCGTTAATCCCTCAAGCCCAAATTGAAACCGCTGTACCGACGATCAAACTTTATCCTGAGCAATTGCAGCGGCAAGGCTTTGGTTCCGTGGAGAGCGCGCTGCGAGCGCAACCCGTTTCTACCGGAGCGGTACTCGACAATCAGAGCACACTGGAATTCAGCCCGGGTGCGCAGACCATCAGCCTGCTTGGCCTTGATCCTGGATTTACGCTCATTCTGATCAACGGTCATCCGATGACCAGCTATCCACTGCTTTACAACGGACAGAGCAACTTCGTCAACCTTGCAGACATTCCCATGGGAATGATCCAGCGGATCGATATCGTCCCCGGCAATCTATCGTCGATTTATGGATCAAGCGCGATCGCCGGCGTCGTCAACATCATCCTGAAGGACCACATCAACGGCTATGAGCTGAATGTTCGAGGTGGAAATTATACGGACGGTGGCGGTGCGAATGAGCGGATTGAGTTCATAGGTGGGTTCGACAAAGACAAGTTGAGCATGGTTTACGGGTTCCAATTCAACCATCAAAATCCGATCTTTGCCGACCAACGCAGCATCACCGCGTCTTCGCTTTCCAATCCCGACCCGGCGCTGCGTTACGGATATCCCATCTTCTCTCATCAATACTACTCGGATTATGGCTACTCCGTGTATCAAGATCCGGGGGATCAATGCAAGAACGTCAAAAATCTTTACTTCGGGACGGTGAAGCGAGAAGCGCAGCCCAATACCGGTCCTCCGTTTGATCCCTCGAGTGGCGCGCCGATAGGGCCTGGTTACTACTGTGGCAGTCCGTACTGGGTTGGCGAGCAAACCTTGCAGAACAAGGACCGAGCCGGTTCGGGTTACTTGGACGTGAAGTACAAGCTAGACGGCAACAACGAGTTGTACGCAGACGTGCTGTACGGTGTGAGTACGAACAGCATCTTCATGGGTCCACAATTTTGGGAATCCAATCTGAACGGGGATGGCGTTTTCTACAACCAGAACACGGGCTTGTTTGAAACGCTATTGCGGAACTTCGCACCAGAGGAAGTGGGTAGTTGGCATAATGAGGGGGAGAAATTTTTTGATCGCAGGTACGATGCGTGGGGCGGCCTGCGTGGGAATATAGACAACCTCAATTACAATTTCTATGTGGCAAGGTCTCAAGAATCAGTGAACGAGTCCGTCAATTGGCTACTCACGGACAAAGTCAACGACTTCTTTCAAAAGCAAGTCTTGGGCCCTTCATTGGGCACGACATCAGGGTATCCGATCTACGCACCAGACTTGAAAAACTTCTACAAAGCCGTGACACCGTCGCAATACGCGGCGATGAACGGAATGCAATTTGATCACAACGTCACGTGGATCCAGAATGTCAACGCGGAGGTCTCCGATAGCGATCTATTCGAACTGCCCGGTGGCTCGGCGGGCTTCGCGGCCGTCTTTCAATATGGCGAACAGGTCTGGTCCAACCCTACCGATCCTCGCGTGCTTGCTGGTGACTTCTATAGCCTGACGGGGACGTCAGGCGGCGGGGCCCGGAACAACTGGGCCTTTGGCGGCGAGTTTCGCGCGCCCATATTCAAGATGTTGACTGCGGATCTGTCCGTCAGATATGACCAATTCAGCAACCACGGCGGTGGTACCAGCGGGCACGCCACGTACAAGCTGGGCCTCGAGTTCCGTCCGTTTAAGACGCTCCTGATTCGCGGAACGTATGCGACGGCATTCCGGGCCCCAGACATGGCATACGTCTTTGGGGGTGAGAGCGGATTTTTTGGGGGCGGATTTACCGACTACTACCGTTGCGATCAGTTCGGTGGCCCGGTCACTAGTTGCCCGTATTACAACAATCAGCCGGCATTCGAGCTGCACTACGGCAACCGGAATTTGAAACCGATCACGGCGAAATCCTACGGATTAGGCTTCGTTTGGTCACCAACGTCGAATTTCGACTTCAAGACGGATTATTACAACATCAGCATCGCAAATGAAGTCGAACTGCAGAGTGAGGATGCACTCTTGAGAACGGAGGCCCAGTGCCGTACGGGCCGACTGAACATCGACTTGCCGATCTGTGTCCAGACGCTCTCTCAAATTGAAAGATATCCCGTGAATTCACCTGGTGGGGACTCGATCGAACAGATTACTGTACTTCCCATCAACATTGCCAACGAACATGTTTTCGGAGTGATGGCGTCGCTGGATTACTCACATGGTCTCGGGCGGTTTGGGCGCGTCAAGTTAAGTGCGTCGTATAACGTTACGCTCAAACACACATTTCAGCAAAATCCCGGCGACCAACCGGTCAATTTGCTGACGCAGCCAGAACTGGCACCTTATTCTACGGAGTTCAAGAATATAGCGAATGCATCCGTAACTTGGGACATAGGAAAATGGAGTGCGACGCTGTACGGTACGCGTTACGGAAAGACTCCCAATTACGCGGCACAGTTCAACGGCTACGGCACGGATTACAGTGGTTACAACGGGCAGCCTGCAGGAGCGGTTTCGCCGTGGATGATTTACAACGGGAGTGTGAGTTACAGCGTCACCCATGCAATGACGATTACCGGAGTGATCCACAATATAAAAAATTCGATGCCACCGAGTGACGCCAGTAACGTCGCCTGGCCGTACTACAACATTGACAACTATAACCCGTACGGTCGGGAGTATTGGCTGGAATTCGACTGGCGGTTTGGCCAGCACTAGTTCGGCCGTATGCATCGCGCGTAACTGCCACTGGAGGCGATTTGGTCCGACCGTGGGGCTCAACCCCAGGCAGCGACTGAGAGTAATTTTCGATGTGGAGAACGTTCGTTAAAGCTGTGCGCTATACAATTCCTTGGACAGTCTTCTTTCTGGTGTGGCCGTGGATAGGAGTATCAGCTGCAGCGCCTGCTTTCCAGCTGAGTGACATGCCGAAGGTTGTCTCCCTCAGCGATTCGCGGATTTCGCCTGACGGCAAGCAGATTGCGGTGATCGTATCGACGCCAGACTGGAAGACGGACAAGCCGAAACAGGAAATCGATCTGGTAAACGCGGCGAGCGGCGAGCGGCGCCCGCTCACCTGGGGCCGCAATGGCCTATCATCGTTGGCCTGGTCGCCAGACGGCACGCGCCTGGCGTTCCTCGCGAGAGACGCGGGGACCAAGAAGGCACAGATATCCGTGATGCCGATGAATGGCGGCGATGCCGTGCGCGTGACCGACAACATGCAGGGCGTGGATACCTATGCTTGGAGCCCTGACGGGAAAAGCATCGCGTTCGTCGCCCAGAATCCACCGCTCAATGAAAAGGCCATCAAGGCACATGACCAGGCGTTTCAGGTAACCGATGGCAATTTTCTGCTGAAAAAGGACGTCGCGCCTTGGCAGTTGTGGGTAGTGCCCTCTACCGGCGGGAAGGCCAAGCAGATGACCAAAGGCAAGTTCAGCCTCGACACCCTACAGAGCGATGGCTTGTCGACGCCCGCTTGGAGCCGTGACGGCAAACGTATTGCGTTCACGGAGTTTCCTAGCCCGTACTGGGCGCCGTCGTTTCATTCCGTAATTGCCGAAGTGGACGTCGCGAGCGGCAAAATGCAAACACTGGTTTCCGCACAAACCTCGGGAGGCTTGAGTTTCGCGCCGAAGGGAAACGCCTACGCATTCTTGCGCCCGCGCGGTGGCGATCAGAACAACGGTGAAGCCGTGTATGTGAACGTCAGCGGCAAGACCCACGATGCGACTGCAGCACTAGCGCGTAATTTCACCAACTATACGTGGATGCCTGACGGTCGGGCGCTGATTACCTCAGGCGTATTGGGTACGCGTTCGATACTGTGGGAGCAGCCATTGTCGGGGAAGGCAAAGCTGCTCGATCTCGGTGATGTGCAAGCCAACTCCGATATGAGCGTTTCCAAGACTGGCGCCATCGCTTTTGTTGGCGACACGTCTAATCATCCTGATGAGCTGTACGTACTGGATTCCGTGAACGCCAGGCCGCGCCGGCTTACCGACGTGAATGCCTTTGTAGATGGTCTCAAACTGGGCCACACGGAATCCATCGAATGGAATGGCCCGAACGGTTTTCGCGAAGACGGCGTACTTACCTACCCGGTCGGTTACGAACGGGGCCGCAAGTATCCACTGGTGCTGGCGATCCACGGTGGGCCCATGCTCTCGTCCACCGTGACCTTCTCGCGGCTGACACAACTGCTGGCGGCCGCCGGTTTCGTGGTGTTCCAGCCCAACTACCGCGGCAGCAATGATCTGGGCGACGCGTACCAACACGCCATCTACCGCGACACCGGCGACGGGCCTGGCAAGGACGTGATGGCAGGCCTCGCGGCAGTGGAAAAGCTCGGTATCGTGGACAAGAGCCGCATCGGCGTGTCCGGCTGGTCCTACGGCGGTTACATGACCACCTGGCTCACCAGCCATTACAACGTGTGGAAAGCCGCCGTCGCCGGCGCACCGCTTACCGACTGGGTGATGGATTACACCATCTCCTTCTATCAGCAGGGCGATACGTACTTCTTCGGCTCATCGCCCATGACGAATGCGGGCTGGGACATCTGGCGCGCGCAATCGCCGATCACCTACGTGCGAAACGTCAAGGCGCCGACCCTGTTGATGGGCGACGTCACGGATTCGAACGTACCGCTGGTGAACGCCGAGGAGTGGTATCACGGGCTACGCGATAACGGCGTGCCCGTCGAGTTCTATGCCTATCCGGAAACCACGCATTTCCCGGGCGACATCGTGCAGGTCACCGATGTTTATCGCCGCTGGGTGGGGTGGATGACGAAATACCTTGAATAGCGAATGAGCCGCTGTAGCCCGGTGTCCGTCTTACGCTCGCTGTGCGGTGTTGCGCCGAATACAGGAGCTCTCGCCGTGCGCATGCAGGAGAATTCTTGATGAAACGTCTCGCTCGTATCTCCCTCAAGCTGATGCTTGCCGCTGCCACGCTGGCGCTGATCATCGCGTTGCTGCCCAGCGTCGTCAGTGCGAAGGCTGCCGTCAGCCAGCAGACGCTGATGGGCAAACTCAAATGGCGCAGCGTCGGACCGTATATCGGCGGGCGCGTGGTCGCGGTGGATGGCGTGGCAAGCAATCCCGATCTGTTCTACATGGGCGCCGTGGATGGCGGCGTGTGGAAAAG
>JBOHYR010000111.1:0-22401 GCA_050737995.1 Rhodanobacteraceae bacterium | reverse complement strand
ATCCAGGCCAGCGCACCCCGTGCCATGTCACTGTTCCACAATCCGGAGCGAGCGGCGAGGACTACGCCCCAGTATTGAGTCTGACCCTCGTACACCCAGAGCAGGCCGTCCCGCATCGGCACGTTCAGCGTTGGTGTCCACAGGTCCGCCGGACGGCGAAACTTGCCGTTCCACGAGTGCGCGTATTCGTGTGCAAGCAGGTCGCGCCCCGGCGCACGTTTGTCCCAGTCGCTGAAATAGCCGTTCCTGACGCCGTCCTCGCTGGACTGGTGATGTTCCAGTCCCTTGCCGCTCATCACATCCGACTGCCAGAACAGGAAATCGTAGTGGCCGTAGTGATGCGAACCGAACAGCTTGTACGCCTGCTGCACAAGGTTGCGATGTACCTTCAACTGTTCCGGCGTCATCTCCAGATACTTCGGTGCGTCGGCGAAGAGATCCATGTGAACCGGCACTCTCGCGCCCGGATCGAGATCCACGCGCTTGTAATACATGCCAGCTGCCAGCGGCGAATCGACCAGGGTGTTGAACGTCACCGGTTTGAAGGCGATCGTGTCGCCCTTCTGCGATTGCCGATTCTGATGGGCAACTTCCAGCGCGGTACCGAACTGCCAACCCTTGGGCAGCGTCACGCTGGGCGCGAAGGTGATGTCGCGTGTGTAGTGCCCGGCGGGATACAGCGCGACCTTGCTCCAGACCAAACTCAACATATGGTTGGTCATCTGGATCGGGCCTTCGCTGGACGTGCGAGCCGACAGGAACTGGAAGTCGACCTCGATTTTCTTGATGCCCTCGGGCACATTCACCCGAAACGCGTATACGTCGTACTTGTAACGCGTCCACGCGAGCGGCTTGCCGTTCGCGATCACCGTCAGGCCGGCCAGCTTGTCGATCGGGCCGGTCGGCGAGTGATTGCCCGGAATCCACTTCGGATACAGCAAAATCAGTTTGCCTTGCTTTACCGGAATCGTCTCGTGAACGCGGAAGATGCCCTGCGTGGTGTCGCTGGCATCGACGTGCAGCTCGATGGTGCCCGGATACGGCGTGTCCTGCGGCGGCGCAATGTGGGCATCGACGGCATCGGCCCGCGCGGTGCCGGCGACGGCGGCACCCATTACGCCCATGGCGAACACTGCCGCGAGACGGACAGGAAGCGACAACCGTTGATGACGGTGCTGGACTGGCATGCGGAGACTCCGGTCGGGCTCATGATCGTTGCGACCGTAGCACTTTGCGCCGAGCGCCGCATCGTCCGGAATGCACAGGTACGCCTCAGTTCCCGCGCGCATGCTGCCCGAACAGGATCTTCTTTTCCTCATCCGACATCGGCTGACCGGCCGATGGATTTACCTCTGACTCGCGTGCGTAGGCGCGCCGGGTTCCCGGACGGGCGGCGATCGCTGCGCGCCAGCGACGGAGCTCGGCAAACGGCGCAAGGTCCACCGGTGCCTTGTCGTAGGGATTGATCCACGGATAGCACGCCATGTCGGCGATGGTGTAACCCTCGCCAGTGAGGAACGCACGGTCACGCAGGCGGCAGTTCAGCACGTCGAGTAGCCGTTCGGATTCGTTCCGGTAGCGTTCCATCGCATACGGAATCTTCTCGGGAGCGTACACACTGAAGTGCCCATGCTGGCCGGTCATGGGGCCGAGACCGCCCACCTGCCAGAACAGCCATTCCAGGCACGCCACGCGCCCGCGCTGGTCCTTGGGAATAAAGCGCTTCGTCTTGCCTGCGAGATAAACAAGGATCGCACCCGATTCGAACACGCTGATCGGCGCACCGCCGCCCAAGGGGTCGTGATCGACGATCGCCGGCATCTTGTGGTTGGGCGAGATTACCGAGTAGGCCGGCGCGAACTGTTCACCCTTGCCGATGTTCACAGGGTTCATTGTGTATGGAAGGCGAGCTTCCTCCAGAAACATCGTGATCTTGTGGCCATTCGGCGTCGGCCAGTAATACAGATCGATCATGGCTTTTGCGTCTCTCGCAAAAGACGCATTTTATCGCCGGGAGATGTGTATCACTCGTGACGTGCCAGCGCGCTGTGGCGGATGCCGTACCCGAAATACACGACCAGTCCGATGATCATCCAGACCACGAAACGCAAAATTGTTATCTCGGGCAGCCCGCCAATCAACGTGAAACCGTCGTTGCGCCACCACGGCCAGCCGATGATCAGGAACAGCGAGAACAGCACGCCAACCGGCGCGACGACCCAGATCGCCGGGGTACGGAAGCCGCGTCGCACGTCTGGCCGACGCATGCGCAAGATCAGCACCGCGAGGCAGATCACGATGAAGGCGCTCAAGGTTCCGATGTTGACCAGCTCTGCGACTTCGCCGATCGGCAGGAAACCCGCGACCACCGCGCTGAACACGCCGAGGATCACGGTCGGGCGATACGGCGTGCCGTAGCGCGGATGCACGCGCGAGAACCAGCGCGGCAGCAGGCCGTCGCGCGACAGCGCGAAGCCGATTCGCGCCGCGCCCAGCATGAACGCAAACAGCACGCTGGTGAGTCCGGCGACAGCGGCGACGTTGATGATGCCGCGCACCCAGTGCAGGTGCAGCGCCTTGAACGCGGCATCCACCGGCGCCGGGCTGTTCAACGCCGGATACGGCACCATCCCGGTCAGCACCAGCGACACCGCTAGGTACAGCGCCATCGAGATCGCCAGCGACAACAACACCGCACGCGGCAGGTCGCGTTGCGGATTCCTCGATTCCTCGGCGGCGGTGGTCAGCGTGTCATAGCCGAAACACGCGAAGAACACGATACTGGACGCCGCCAGCACGCCGCCCCAACCAAAGTGCGAAGTACCGTTCGCAGCGTGCGTCACCACCGGCACGAACGGATGCCAGTTTGCCGGATTTACATAGAACGCGCCGACGCCGATCACCAGCGCCACGCCGATCACCTTGATTGCCACGATGACCGTATTGGCCCGCGCGCCCCATTCGGTCTTGACGGTCAGCAGCCATGCGATCAGCAGCGAAATGGCCGCCGCGATCACGTTGAACACTTTTCCCGAATGCGGACTGGCGGGGTCATACGCGCCCTGTAACCACACCGGCAGGTGCGCGCCGGCCAACTGGAACAGTAGCGCCTGGACGTAGCCCGACCAGCCGATCGCGACAACCGCGACGATCAATGCGTATTCGAGGATCAGGTCCCAGCCGATGATCCATGCCAGGAGTTCACCGAGCACCGCATAACCATAGGTGTAGGCACTGCCGGTGACCGGAATCATTCCGGAAAACTCGGCGTAGGCCAGCGCCGCACAGGCGCTGCCGACGCCGGCCACGAGGAAGGAAACGACCACCGCGGGGCCAGCGTTGACCGCAGCCTGCTGGCCCGCCAGCACGAATATGCCAACCCCGATGATCGCACCGATCCCGATCGCGGTGAGTTGCCATACGCCAAGCACGCGGCGGAAATCGCGGCTGCCACCAGCCTCGGACTGCAGTTGCTCGACCGACTTGTGTCGGATGATCTTGCTGATCAAGCTCATCGCGGTATCCCAATGTGCGTAAACCGCCCGAGGATAACGGCACATGCCGGTCGATTGCTGTGCCAATGGTCCCGTCGCGGCGCGACCTGCGCGATCGGGCCATTTGCGCAACAAGCCATCCCTGCAACGACTGCATCGCCGAACTACCAAAGTTCAATGCATATCACGAGCAATATACGCGGCAGCAGGTGTTCGCTATCACGTACGACGATGCGAAAACCACGTGCGGGTTCGTTGAACAACTGCATTTCGACTGGCCGACCGTCCATGACGGCAACGCCTGCAGCAACACCATCACGCGTCCCGCCAATAGAGAGGCTGGCGCCTTTCCATGCCTAGGCGGCACGAAACCGCCGGTGCGGTCGGCTAAGCTTGGCTAGGCCCCCAACGGTTTATGCGTGCCTCGTGCGTTCAGGGTTTCGAACGAAGGTACAGACATAGAAACATCACAGCAGCATGCCCCGCAAACGCAGCAGTTCGAAGAAGCAACGCCACCCACCACGCCTGGAGCAGCAGCGTGAATTGCCGCTGTTCGATGCGCGCGCGCACGATTTGCCGCCACCACCGACATCCGACACCGCGCGCCCTGCCGATGCCTCGGTGCGTTCGACCCGCACCATCGAATTCATGTTGCACGCGCTGCCGGCAAGCTGGCACGACAAGACCCGCGATCTGCTGGTGCTGGTTCGGATGGATCGCCCGATCGGCGCGCTGCTGTTGCTGTGGCCCACCTGGTGGGCGCTGTGGCTGGCGGCGGACGGCTTTCCGCCATGGAAATACCTGATCGTCTTCACGATCGGCGTGTTCGTGATGCGCGCCGCGGGTTGCGCGATGAACGATTTTGCCGACCGCAAGCTTGATTCCAAGGTGCAGCGCACCGTCGGCAGACCGCTGGCGGCCGGGCGCGTAACGCCGCGCGAGGCGGTGCTGGTATTCATCGGCCTTAGCCTGCTCGGCTTCGTGCTGGTGCTGGCCTTCACGAACCGGTTGACGATCTATCTGTCGTTCGCGGGCGCCGCACTGGCCGCGTTGTATCCGTTCTCGAAACGCTACACACACCTGCCGCAGGTAGTGCTGGGCGCGGCGTTCGGGTGGGGAATCCCGATGGCGTTCGCGGCGGTCACCAACGCGTTGCCACCGATCTGCTGGCTGCTCTTCCTGGGGAACGTCCTGTTCTCGACCATCTACGATACCGAATATGCCATGGTCGACCGCGATGAAGACATCGAAGCCGGCGCCAAGTCAACCGCGATTCTGTTCGGCGACGCAGACCTGCCGATCCTCGGGATTTTGATGGCGACTCTGTTGTTCACGCTGCTGCTGGTCGGCCAGC
This sequence comes from Rhodanobacteraceae bacterium, assembly GCA_050737995.1. GTDB lineage: Bacteria > Pseudomonadota > Gammaproteobacteria > Xanthomonadales > Rhodanobacteraceae > 66-474. The sequence goes on along the minus strand of JBOHYR010000111.1, from coordinate 17,553 downwards.
GAGCGCAACTCGACTTTCCGTTCCAGATCGGACTCGTCGCAGCCCTGCTGCTGTTCGCATGGCAATTGTGGAACATGCGCTGGCGGCAACGCGACGCGTGCTTCGCCGCGTTCCGCAACAACAACTGGGTCGGCGGCGTAGTGTGGTTGGGAATGGTTGTGGCGCTGGCGATCAAATGATGTCACCGTTCGGGCAGACCTGTGAGCGCAGGCAAAAGAACCGAGATGTCATCCCTGCACCACCAAGACCGCGGGGTCCATGCACGCCCGGTTCCCACCCGCCATACCCAGCGAAACCAGGGACTCGATCGACTCGCGTCCAGTGAGCAAGATGCCCACCGGATTCGCCATCGAGCAGCATCCCGCGCGAGCGGAGGATCGGGTCAGGACCCCGGGGCGATCAGCCGGTCCATCTCGGCCTTGAGGATGGCGCCGTGCTCGCGCAGCCAGTCGCGTTGCGTCTGATAGCCTGGCATCAGCGTTTCGACCCGGGCCCAGAAGCGTGGCGAGTGACTGCGAACTTTCAGGTGACACATTTCGTGCACCAGCACGTAGCGCAGTGCAGCGGGCGGCGCCAGTGCGAGGGCAAGGTCGAGGGTGACGCGGTCGCGTGCGTCGAGGCTGCCCCACAGGCTCTTCAGTGATTTGATGCGCATTCCAGTGGGCGCGACGTCGAGGCGCTCGACGGCGTGCGCCATCCAGCGCGAGAGGTCGCGGCGCATCTGGGTTTCGAGAAATGAGGCGAGCAGGTTGCGTGCGGCGGGCATCGCGTGGGTGAATGGGCGCGGTACGTGGATGCGCAGCTCGTCGCCACGATCTTCGATGCGCGGGTAATCGCTTTCGCGCCAAGTGAGTTCAACGCTCTCGCCGCGCAGCGGGATCAGCGTGGGAACCCCCGCGCGCAGTGGCGGCGGACCGCGCCGCGGTACACGCATTTCCGAGAGCTTGCGTTCCAGCCAATCGCTGTTCTCGCGCAAGAATGCATATACCTGCGCGGGGTGTGTGCCGCGCGGATACGACACGCGCGCGCCGTGCGGTGTCACCGACAGGCGGAGCCGCCGCGCGCGCGGGTGCATGGCTTTGAGCACCTTGATGGTGCCGCCCCTGCCCGTCGCGAGTTCGAGCCATTCGCCATTCATTGTCGTCTTGCCTGATGCGGAATCCCGCTAGTCGCTCTTCGCGTCCGGGCGCTGCAACCCGAACCATTTTTCGATGCCGTCGAACAGCCGTTCCAGTTCCAGCGCCATCAGCGCGAAGCGCGCGTCAAGCTCCGCTTCGGCCGAGTCCCGCCCGTCGGCGTCGAGTGAATCCTGCACAACGTCGAGAAAACGCAATTTGCGGATCACCAAATCCTCGCCAAGCACGAAACTGGCTCGATCCTCGAACTGCATGCCGAGCTGGAACACCTCCTTGCCTTGTTTCAAATGTGCACGAACCTCGGTGCTTTCAAGCTCCTGATGGCGGCAACGGATCACCGCACCGCCAGCCGGATCGCGCAGTTCGCACTCGTCGCCCAGCGCCACCCCACCGGGCAGCTTGCCATGCGCGAGCCAATCCGTCATCAGGGCGCGCGGGGTTTCGGTGGCGGCCAATGGTTGGGCCGGGAAGCTGCCCAGCGCCTCGCGCAGGGCTGTCAGCACCGCTTCAGCAGCCTTGCGGCTGGCAGTATCCAGCACCAGCCAGCCATTTTTCGAGTCCACATAGGCACTTAGCCGCGACGGCCGGACGAAGGCCTGGGGCAGCAGGGTGTCCAGCACCTCAGCCTTGATGGCCCGGCGCTGGCGACCTCCGACCGGCCGGCCACGCCGTTCAGCCTCCTTGCGCAGGCGTTTGCCCAGTTCGGCGTTGACCACGGCCGCTGGCAGCAACTTCTCCTCGGTCCCGAGGGTCATGAGGGTGGCCTTGCCAACCGTGTGGGCCAGCACCTCGGAGTCGGGCCCGAACGGTGAGATGAAACCGCGGGTGGCGATCTCCAGAGCACCACAGGGGCGCAATGTGTGCGAGCCGAGTGCGTCGTCGAGAACCTTCAGCGATTTGGCGACGGATGACGAGAACCGAAAGAGAGTGAGGTTGTGGAAGAACATGCAGTGGCCGTGATTGGAGATTGGTGATTCGGGATTCGAGATCGCAAATTCCGGCTCCAGATCAGGAACCGCGAGAGACTTCCTCGACATTCGGTTCCCGAGCCTCGATCGCCTGATGCCGTCCATGCAGCCATGCATGCGCATCTGCACGCCCGGCATCGGGTGACGAACCGAGTGCCGCGAAATCAAACAGACTCGCGTCGGCGAGTTGCGACGGCGCAACGTGCGCGAGCGCCCGAAACATGATCTCGCTGCGGCCGGGATGCTCGCGTTCCCATGTATCCAGCATCCGCCGCACTTGCTTGCGTTGCAGGGTTTCCTGCGAGCCGCACAGACTGCACGGAATGATCGGGAACCCGCGCTCGGCAGCATAATCGGCGATCTCGTGTTCGCAGCAGTGGCTGAGCGGTCGAATCACCACGTGCTTGCGGTCGTCGGAGAGCAACTTGGGCGGCATGGCCTTCAGGCGGCCGCCGTAAAACAGATTCAGGAAAAAGGTCGCAAGGATATCGTCGCGATGGTGGCCCAGCGCGATCTTGTTGAAGCCTTCGCGCTCGGCGAACGCATACAGCGCGCCACGCCTGAGGCGCGAGCACAGGCTGCAAAGGGTTTTGCCATTGGGCACCACGCGGGTTACGACACTGTAGGTATCCTGCTCGATCACGTGGAACGGAACCCCGCGCTCGGCGAGGTAATCCGGGATCACGTGCTCGGGGAAGCCTGGCTGCTTCTGGTCGAGGTTGACCGCGACCAATTCAAACCTGACCGGCGCCCTGGCCTGCAGTGACAGCAGCAGGTCGAGCAGCGTCCAGGAATCCTTGCCTCCCGACAGGCACACCATTACCCGGTCACCGTCCTCGATCAGGTTGTAGTCTGCGATCGCGCGTCCGGCCGCGTGGCGCAGGCGTTTGGCCAGCCGGGAGGCTTCGTGGGCATGCCTGTGGTCTGGCGCGAATTGTGGGTGGGCGGTCGACATGAACCAGTCAGTGTAGCGGGCTCACCGCCGCTACACTCCGTCCATGCAACCCGGCAACGACCCCGCCATGCTGGTCCGGCGCCTGACGGAACTGCGCGAGGAACACCGCGACCTCGACGCCGCTATCGCCCGACTGGTGGTCGATCCGGGTTGTGACCAGCTGCAACTGAGCCGGCTCAAGAAGCGAAAACTCAAGCTCACGGACATGATCGCGTATTTCGAGAACAAGCTTATTCCAGACCTGGACGCTTAGGGCGCGCGTGCGACTTGAGCCAGTCACGCTTGAAGACGACCACGTCGCGCTCGAACAGCTGACGCTGGATCATGTGTCGGGACTTGAAATGGCCGCCGCGGATGGGGACCTGTGGAACCTGCGCGTCACCCACGTGCCGAAACCTGGCGCGATGCAGGCGTATGTCGAGAAGGCGCTGGCGATGCAGGCAACCGGAAAATCGCTGCCGTTCGCGGTGCGCGACAAGCGCGATGACGCGATCGCCGGCTCGACCCGGTTCTACGACTTCGACGCCGACGTTCCACGGGTGCTGATCGGCTACACATGGTATGCGGCAAGCCGCCAGCGCACATACGTCAATACCGCGTGCAAATTGTTGCTGGTCGACCACGCGCTCGATACGTTGGGTTGTGCGGCGGTCGGTTGGGAAACTGATCTTTTGAATACGCGCTCGCAGCAAGCGATCGAACGATTGGGCGCGCACCGCGACGGGGTGTTGCGGCAGCACAAGCGTCGTCCCGATGGCAGTGTCCGCGACACTGTGTCTTATTCGATCACCTCGCGGGAATGGCCCGAAAAGCGCGAAGTCCTGCGCGCCAGGTTATTTCGATGATCCCTCCGCCACGACATCCGGCGTGATCTTCATGATCGACTGGCGCACCTCGCGCGCGAGGATCAGGCGCGCATCGCGTGCGACGTCTTCCAGCACCGCGTCGAATTCCAGCTTGCCGTCGGAATCGGTGCGGATGATGCGGCGCTCGCGCAGCTTCTGGATGAAGCCACGGAACAGGCTCTTGTCGAAGAACTCGGGGGCGCTTTGCTGGTAAAGCAGCGACAAACGTTGCGCAGCGAGCTGGCAAAGGTTTTCCAGTTGTCCCGCGGACAGCGTATGCGGGCCATTTTTCACAAGCGCCGCGATCGCGATGTAGTAGCGCTCGAACGCCTGCAGCAGGCAGTGCGCCAGCAGGCGCAATTGGTAGGAATCGTCTTCACGGCCCGCCGCCTGGTGCAGCAGGCGGCCGTCGCCGCCGGCTCCCAGCAGGCCGCGCGCGATCAGGAAATCGATCAGGGCGTCGATGCGCGCTGCGAAACCGTCGGTATCCCAAGGCAGAAACAATTCGGACTGGATGAACGGATACACGACACGGCCCAGCCGTCTGACAGTATCGCGCGCGATGCGTCGGTTGTTGATGAAGCAGCACGACACCCACGCGCCGGCCGCGAACAGGTGCAGGACGTTGTTGCGAAAATAGGAAAGCAGTACCGCTTTCTCGCCGTCGACCGCAAGCACGTCGCCGAGCGGGTGCGGAATGCGGGTGATCCAGCTCATCTGTTCGGCGTAGGCAACGATGTCGGCAGGCGCCATCGGCGTCACCGTGGTGCGCTCGGAGTACGGCAGATCAATCAGGATTGCCTTCATCAACTCCAGCTGCGTGAGCAGGTCGGCTTCCGCGAGCGCATGGCGAGGCGACGCCAGCAGCGCGACCGCGATCAGGTTGATCGGATTGACGTCCGTGGCGCGGTTGATCTCGACCTGGATGCGTGTCGCGAGCGTATCCGTTACGGTGGACAGCCACTCCGGTTTGGCGTCGCTGCCAGCCTGCTCGCGCCAAGCTGGTTCCACTCCATCAAGCAGCGGATTCAGCAATACCGGCTCGCCGAAGTTGAGCGTGACCCTGCCATAGTGCTGACGCAGTGCGCGCAGACCTCGCACGATACCCCACCATGATTCGGTTTCCTTTCTCTGGCCGGACAGCTCGCCGATGTACGAGCGTCCTTCCATCAGTTTTTCGTAGCCGATGTAAACGGGTTGGAACAGGATGGGCCGGCGTGGCGCGCGCAGGAACGCGCGCACGGTCATCGAAAGCAGGCCGCCGCGTGGCGTCAGCAGACGCCCGGTGCGCGAGCGAGTGCCTTCGATGAAGTATTCGATCGGCACGCCGCGGTTGATGAGTTGCGCCAGGTATTCCTTGAAGATCACCGAATAAAGCGCATTGCCCTTGAAACTGCGACGTTGGAAGAACGCACCACCACGGCGCAGGAATGATCCCAGCACCGGCAGGTTGAGATTCGCGCCTGCGGAAATGTGCGGCACCACGACGCCGCTCTGATGGAGCTGGAACGACATCAGTACGTAATCGGCGTGGCTGCGGTGGCACGGCACGTACACGATCTCGTAACCGGGTGCGCTGGCGCGCAAGGTGTCGAAGTGATGCATCGTGATGCCGTCGTACAGCTTGTTCCAGAAATTCGACAGCAAAAACGAGACCGAGCGTACGAACGGCGGCGAATAGTCCGCGGCAATCTCGCGTGCGTAACGCTCCGCGCGATTCCACGCTTTCGCCCCGCTGATGTTTTCCTTGGCCGAGGCGGCGCCGATTGCCGCGCGAACGGCCTCGGCGTTCAGTACCGAATCCACCACCGTGCGCCGATGCGAGAGGTCGGGTCCAATCACTGCGGTGCGCACGCGCCGGAAGTGAACGCGCAGTACGCGCGCGAGCTTGCGTTGCAGCCTCTCGACTCGCTCGTCGCCGGAGTCCTCGCGCAGCTCGCTCAGGGAAATCGGCGGCGAGAACCGCACGATGGTGTCGCGCCCGTTCAGCAGCAGCGCGAGCAGTCGGCGGAAATGGCCAACCACCGCCCAGTTTTCCGAGAACAGCACGCTGAACCAACCGGACTGCCGGGTTGGCGCCCGACCTACGTAGATCGCCACCGGCATCAGCTGCAGATTGCGTTCCGGATCGGCTTCCAGCATTCGCAACAGATGCCGGATCGTGTCCTGCGCGGCGTGGTCACGACCTCGCCGCTGGAACCAGCCACCGGTGCCACGCATCGCGAACATCGCACGGCGCCGCCGGCCGAGTCCCGGCACCATCGCGAGCGGGCTCGGCAGCCCGGCTTCGTGGCAAGCGCGCTCGAGGATCAGGCTGTCGGAAAAGCCGTCGCGCTCGATCACGTAGATCGTTGGCGTGTCGGCGGCGAGCAATGCCACTGGCTCGGCCGGGTCACGCTTGATCCGCAGCCACGGTCCCAGCAACGCACCCCACAGCGCGCGCCACCAGCCGGCGTGCACGAGTGCGTCGCGGGACAGGGTTTGGTTCATGACGTGGGCCATGTTGCGGAATGCTGGAGGCTGATTGTGGGGACAGACAGTCCGGGATTGTCCCACAACCTTGTCAAATCCTTGTGCGACAAGGGCTTGGACGATAATCGCCAGACGATTGCCCGCGTGCGGCCAGAAAAAAGTCAGGAGCTTGCTGTCGCGGGGGTCGTAACGGTGACAGGTGCTGGCGGTGTGGTCGAGGGCACTGCGGACGTTCCGCCCGAAGCCTGCGCCGAGGTGCCCCCCGGCGCAGGCACAGGATGCGCCTTCCGCCAAGCTTCCAGCAATGCCGCGTCGTACCAGTGGCCATCCTGCTTCAGCATGGGCCATTGTGCGGACAATGGTTTGCCGGCGAGGGTCATGTCGAGCTTGATGGTGGCATGGGTGGCATCGCTGGTGACGGTGTCGGTGTTGGCATCGTTCAAGGCCTTGGCTACATCGAGTCCGTAAATGTTCAGCAGACTTTCGAGACCGTTCCAGATGATGCCGTAGTTCTTCATGGTGGCCGCGTAGTCGAGAGCGCGCCACTGCGTCAGCGTCTGGACATGCAACTGCCGTGTGGTGGCGCAGATCAGGTCGATTGCCCTTTTGGCCTTTTTCGGATCGCTGAAATCTACTGTCTTGGCCCACGAGATCAATGCGTCCAGCCCCTGCGTCGCCAGCGTTCTTTGCGTGGGGCCCAGTTGCGGTGACTCCGCGATCATTTGCTTGCCCGCGGCTTCCAGAATGCTGCCGAAGATCGGCATTGTCTCGCCTTTGCCGCCGCGCGTGCTAGCCAGTTCGGGCCGCAGGCGCTTTGCCAACTTCGCCTCGGCGCCCGGTTCGGTCAGCATCCGCATGATTTGCGCAAACTGTTTCTGCTGTTCCACCGAGGCCGGCATCGGGTGCGTGTGGGCCTTGTCCCATTCGGCGCGCCAGGTGGCGTAATCCGCGGCAGGCAGGCGGTTGCGCATCAGGCCGTCAAAATCGCCCATTGCGGTCAGGCGCAGGTTGGTGGCGACAGCCTTTTCCGGCGTGACGTTGCTGGGCGGTGGCGGCGCGTGATGACAGGCCGCGAGCACAAGCGCGAAGGCACATGCCAACGCAATGGCAAACGCTTGCCGGCGACCAGGCGGGAGGGGTTTTCCGGTCTGCACGCGCCGGAGTGTGGCGACGTGGCGCCGGATAGGCAAGCCGCTGCGGATCATCCGATGGCCACCGCGATTTGTTCGACGATGGCGTCGGCGGCCGCGCGTGGATCCGGGGCATTGCGGATGGGGCGTCCGACTACGATGTAATCGGCGCCTCGCGCAAACGCGGTCAGCACATCCATCGTGCGTTTCTGGTCGTCGCGGCCGTAGCCGACCGGCCGGATACCTGGACAGACCGTCAGGAGGTCCGGCCCGATCGCCGCACGCAGGCGTGGCAGGTCGGCGCCGGAGCAGACCACGCCGTCGATGCCGGCCGCCTGCGCGAGGCGCGCGCGTTCGATTACGATGTCGACGGCTTCGCCCCGGACGCCGAGTGCCGCCAAGTCGTCACTGTCATTGCTGGTCAGTACCGTCACTGCAAGCAGCCGCATCGAACCTTTCGCCGCGGCCGCGGCTTCCAGCATCGCGTGGCTGTCGCAGTGCACCGTCGCGAACGTGATCGGAAGCTTCGCCAATCCGCGCACCGCGCCCGCGACCGTGGCGGGCACGTCATGGAACTTGAGGTCCGCAAAGATCCGTTTGCCGCGCACGGCCAGCTCGTCCAGCACCGCGAAGTAATCCCTTCCGGTGAGCAATTCCAGGCCGATCTTGTAGAACGACACGCTGTCGCCCAACCGGTCCATCCACGCCATGGCTGCGGCGAGGTCGGGTACGTCGAGTGCGAAGATCAAGCGGTCGCGTGCTGCAATTGCGGCGTGTTCCGACATGGGGCTTCCCGGTGGTGGTGTCGCGCAATTTTACCGGTGCGTCCGGCACTGGAGTTGCTTCGACTCCGCTGCCAGACTCGGCGCGCATGAACGACGTCACGCGCACGACCGCCCACGCCTCCCGCCATACGGGGATTGCGAGTTATCTCGCGGCAGCCCTGGCGCTATTGCTTGTCATGTTCCTGCACCTGCTGCCCGCATTGATTGCGGGCTTGCTGGTCTATGCAGTTGTCGGCGCACTGTCGCCGCTTCTGGAACGCAAGCTGCCGGGTGAATTGTCGCGACAAGTCGTCGTTGGCGTACTGGCGGTCGTGGTCGCGGGTTTGCTTGCGTTGCTGGTGTTCGCCGCGGTGGGATTCTTTCGCGCCGAGATCGGCGACCCGAATACGCTTTTCGACCGGATGATGCCGACCATCGATCGCGCGCGTACCCAGTTGCCGACGTGGATCACCACTTACCTGCCTGTCAGCGCAGAGGATTTCCGCACCACGGCGACGCATCTGGCGCGCACGCATGTAGCGCAATTGCAGGTGGCCGGCAAGGAAACCCTGCACGTGTTCGGCCGCATTCTGGTGGGCCTCGCGCTGGGCGCGTTGGTGGCGTTGACCCACGTCCGTGCGACGTCCGGGGACGGCCCGTTGCATCGCGATCTCACGGCGCGCTGCGCACGTTTTGTGAAGGCCTTCCACGACATCGTCTTTGCACAGGCGCGTATCTCGGCACTGAATACTCTGTTCACGGCGATCTTCCTGTTGATTGCACTTCCACTGGCCGGCGTGCACCTGCCCCTGACCAAGACCCTCATCGTTGTCACCTTCGTCGTCGGTCTGCTGCCGGTGATCGGGAACCTGATCTCCAACACCCTGATCACGATCGTCGCGTTATCGGTGTCGCTGTGGGTAGGGCTCGGCGCGCTGATATTCCTGATCCTGATCCACAAGCTCGAGTACTTCCTCAACGCGAAAATCGTTGGCGGTCGTATCCACGCCCGCGCCTGGGAAATTCTGCTGGCGATGCTGGTAATGGAAGCCGCGTTCGGTCTGCCAGGCGTCGTCGCCGCGCCGATCTATTATGCGTATCTCAAGAGCGAGCTGACCACGGCGAAGCTTATTTGAGTTTTTGACTGCGGCATGCTGCAAATTCGGACCGGTCGCTGCTTCATTACACCCCGCGCGGCGGCTGGATGCGGATTTGCGGCGTTTGCATTCAGGCAAGATATCCCTGATTGCGCCTCGCTGTATCCGGGTCACGCTTCTGGATCAGATCGTCAAGGTCAGGCACGTCCGAGCGTGCGGGCGACCCGCGGGTCGGATGCAGGGGCAGAGACGCCACGAAAGTTATACTTGCATGTTGCCGGCTTCGACCCCGCCCATGCTGCGTTTTCTGTACACCGTCGCGATGTACCTCGCCACACCGGTCATCGTTTGGCGGCTGTTCGCACGCGGCTTCCGGTATCGGGGTTACTTCCGGCGCTGGCGCGAGCGTTTCGGCCGCTTCCCCGATCCCGGCCTGCATGATTGCATCTGGGTCCATGCCGTGTCGGTGGGCGAGGTCAACGCGGCGATTCCGTTGATCCAATCGCTGCGCAGGCGCTATGCGCCGCGACCGATGGTCGTCACGACGGTGACGCCGACCGGCTCCGAGCGGGTCCGCAAGTTGTTTGGCGACGAAGTATTTCACGTCTACCTTCCGTACGACCTGCCGCGCGCGGTGACGCGCTTCCTCGACCGCGTCCGTCCCGTACTGGCGGTAGTGATGGAAACCGAAATATGGCCAAACCTGTTCCATCAATGCGGATGCCGCGGGATTCCATTGGCAGTCGTGAACGCGCGGTTGTCGGAGCGCTCTTTGCGCGGTTACCGGCCGATCCGTGCGCTGGTTCGGCAGGCGCTCGGCAACGTGGCGCTGGTCGCCGCGCAATCGCATGCCGATGCGCGACGCTATCGCGCGCTCGGCGCACAGCCTGCAACTGTGCACGTTTCCGGCAATCTCAAATACGACATGCTCCTCCCCAAGGGAGCGCGGCAACGCGGGGCGGATTTGCGCGAGAAATGGGGCAACACGCGACCGGTGTGGATCGCGGCCAGCACCCACGAGGGCGAGGAACTGGCTGCGTTCGAGGCACATCTAACCGTCCTCGCGCGGGTGCCCGACGCGTTGTTGCTGGTCGCGGCCCGGCACCCCGAGCGCTTTCGGGTGGTCGAGCATGCCGCGCGTAATCTTGGCTTCATTGTGGCCACCCACCACGCCGGAGATGTCAACGCGGAAACGCAGTGCCTCGTGATCGATGCGATGGGCGTAATGATGCGCTACTTCGCGGCGACCGACCTTGCGTTTGTCGCGGGGTCGCTGGTGCCAATCGGCGGCCACAACGTGCTGGAGCCGGCCGCGCTGTCGAAACCCGTGGTGGTCGGGCCTTATACCTTCAACTTCGAGGAGATCACTCGCACCTTGATCCAGGCGGGCGGCGCGCGCCGAATCGCGTCGTCAAAGGAACTCGGCGGGACGGTGCTTGAGCTGTTGCGCAACCCGGACGAACTCGCACGAATGGGGGCGGCGGCGCGCGCGGTGCGCGCGCGCGAACGCGGCGCGGCACGGCGGACGATGGTGTTGCTCGGAAGGGTGTTCGCGCGTGCACGCTATCGTGACGAAACCGCGGAATTGTCGAATTGACTCTACCCGGGCGCATACCGGGCGGTCCTTCACTGCAACAAGGTGTTGACCGTCTGGAGGTCTTTTACCGACAACGTGCCGGCTGCATATTTGAGGTTGAGCTGATTGATCACCAACGCATGCCGCGCCTGCGAATAAGCGCTAAGCGCCGAAAAGTAGTTACTCTGCGCGATCAGCAGGTTGACGATGGTCTGGGTGCCGATCTGGTAACCGGCCTGGGTCGCATCGAGGGCGGTCTTGGCCGAAACGACCGCCGCCTTCTGCGCGTCCACCGAGCTGATGCCGGCCGTGATGGCATTGAAGGCGTTACGGGTGTTGCTGACGACGCTGCGGCGATCCTGTTCCAGCAGGTCGTCGGCCTGATCGCGCTGCGCGATCGCTTGTTTCTCTTGCGCAATGATGCCGCCGCCCTGAAACAGCGGGACGGTCAGCACCAGCCCCACCGCAGTGTCGGTATTACGGGTGTTCTCGCGGAGCACCGTGACGTCACTGGGCAGACCGGCGGCACTGATGTTGCCAGGCCCCCACGCAGGATTGCGTGAATAACTGACCGATGCCCCCAGTGTCGGGAGGTGCGCCGCATGCGCCGCGGTGACGCTGTGTTGGGCGGATTCGAGCTGATCACGCTGCGCTTGCAGGGACGGATTGTTGGCGAGCGCGGTCTTGACCCAATCTTCCGTGTTGTCGGGGTCAGGCGGGGTCATCGGCAGGTTGTCGGTCAGCGTTTCCAGCGTGCCGGCCGGCTGGCCGGTAATCTGCGCGAGCGCCTGGCGGTCGTTGAATACAGCATTCTTGGCGGTAATCACGTCGGCAACGGCGGTGTCGTACTGCGCCTTGGCATCGGCAACGTCAGTGATGGCGGCAAAGCCGACGTCGTATTTGGCCTGGGCCTGATCGAGCTGCTTTTTCAGCGACGCCTCGTTGGTTCGCGCAAATTTCAGTTGGTCCTCGTCGGTGAGCACCGTGAAATAGGCTTGTGCCACGCGCAGCATCAAATCCTGCTGGGCGGCGACATACTGCGATTCGGTCGATCTGGCGTTGGCTTTGCTGGCGCGCCACTGTTCGAAGTCGCCGAGGTCGAACAGCACCTGGTTGAGACCAATCGAGTCAGTGCGCGAACGCAAGCCACCACTGGAACCCGTAGTCGGGGGCAGGAACACGGGGCCGTTCCCCATGTCGACCACTTGTGCGTCGCGCTGGGTGCCGTGGTTGCCGTTGTAGGAGACGCTGCCGTTGAGTTGGGGCAATAGCGGCGCGCGCGATATGGCCGCACCGGCTTGACCGATGCGCTGTTGGGCCTCCGCCTGCTTCAGTACGGGATCCGATTGCAAGGCCTGCCGATACGCATCCATCAGGTTTTCGGCGTGCGCTGTCGCCGCGCTGGCGAGGCCGAGTGCCGCCACGATGGCGACGGCACAGGCGCGGGGCGCAAAACGGTGGCGGGAAGAGGAACGTGGGGTCATGCTGGACAATCCTTGGCGGGCTGCGCTTACAGTTTGAACTGCGGTGACGGTTCGGTACCAGCGAGATAAGGAACGTCGGTCTCGAAAAGTCGGTCTTCGATCCAGCCGCCGTCCGCCGCGTGTTGCAGCAGAACCGCCTGCATCGCGGGTTCGACGCCGCGCACCACGAACAGGCGGCCGCCTGGTTTCAGCCAGCCGCCGAAAATCGGCGGCAGTTCGGCGACCGCGCCGGTGACCGCGATTGCATCGAATGGATGTCCGGGGGAGAAGCCGTTGAACGCATCCGCGTGCAGGCACTCGACGTTGTCTACGGCTAGTGCCTGCAACCGTTTTCTGGCGGCATCCACGAACTCGGCGCGGCAGTCGATGCTGGTCACCTGTGCACTGAGCTGCGCGAGGCATGCCGCGAAATAGCCAGTGCCGGTGCCGATTTCGAGCACGCGTTCGTTCGCGATCGGCAGGAGTGCCTGAAGCATGCGACCTTCCACGACCGGCTTCAGCATCACCTCGCCGTACCCGATCGGCAGCGTGACATCGGCATAAGCCAAGGCCTCGTAGGCTGGCGGGACAAATGCCTCGCGTGGCAGCGCGGCGAGCACACCCAGCACGCGCGCATCGAGTACTTCCCAAGGACGCACCTGGTTTTCGACCATGTTGCGGCGAGCCACTTCGAGACGAGGATTCATGTTCATGTCAGTGACAATTCCAACTGGGACGAAAACCGGACAAAGCTTAGGCGGGCGTTGCGGCTTCGGCAATGCGATCAGGTTGCCGGTTGCCTTGTCGCCGACGAAGTGCCGGAAGTCACCGCGCCATCGTGACAGCGGTCATCTGCGCTGGCGAACTCTTGAATGCACGTTCTACGCCAGTGCAGCAGCACGAATTTTGTAATCAGGATCAAATACATGCGGCGATGCGGTACGCATGCTGTGTGTCCGCGGACAAGGTGGCGGACGCACCGGACACGGAATCTGCTCCGAGCCCGTTCAGTAAAATATGTACTCGCGCGTATAATAACCACGGATTCCACACTAATCTCCAAACGATCAGCCACTCATGAACGCCACGCCCGAACGCTGCAACGGACCTGGTCGACCCAAGGATCTGGAAAAGCGCGCCGCGATTCTGGAAGCGGCCAACCATCTGTTCCCGCAGAACGGTTTCGAGGGAACCAGCATGGATGCGGTCGCGGCCGAAGCCGGCGTGTCCAAGTTGACCGTGTACAGCCATTTTGGCGGCAAGGAAGCGTTGTTCGTCGAAGTGGTGCGTTGCAAGTGCGATGGACTGCTGCCGCGCACGCTGTTCGAGGTCGATGTCGCGGCGCCTGTGCGCGGGCAGTTGCTCGGCATTGCTCGCGCGTTCTTCGGGCTGATGATGAGCGACGGCGCGCTGGGCATGCACCGCACGCTGGTCGCCAGTTCTCAGCAGTCGCCCAAACTCGCCAAATTGTTCTGGGAAGCAGGGCCAATGCAGGTGCAAGCCACGCTTGCCGAAATGCTTCAAAAAGAAGTTGCGGCCCGCCAGCTCGACATCTCCGACACGCGGCGGGCAGCCAGCCAGTTTTTTGCCCTGCTCAAGGGCGAACACCACGCGCGCATGCTGTTCGGTTGCGGACAGCCCAGTCACGAAGAAGCCAACGCGCACCTCGAGGCGACGGTCGACATGTTCCTGCGCGCCTATGCACCGCGCTGAGATTGCTGTCGCGCGAGCGTCAAGACGGCCACAGCCACCTGAGCTGCCGTCCATGGCCGAAAGCTCCGTGGCCAGGTTTTTCGCAACAGCCGCTTCGAATACGGCACGAGTTGCGCTCGCGACACTTGTGCGGCGGTCCGCCGATTCGCAGCGTGGCGGCAAACGTGCTTGAATGGGCGCTTGAAGCGGGGGTGCCGAGCGTTACGGGTTGTCGGCTGAGAAAGTCCCTTCGAACCTGATCCGGTTCGCACCGGTGTAGGGAGCTTCGCCGTACGGTCCCATGTTCCGTGCGTCCGGCGCCGTCCGCTCATGCATCCGCGCAACCAGCGCGGCGTATCCATGCAGCAGGACGAAGCCATGAATGCCCAACCCTCCGAACTTCTGCGCGATGCGCAGGCCCTCTCCGAAACCGTCACCAGCCCGATCCGCGGTTCGCGCAAGCGGTATGTCGGCGGCAGCCGCGCGGACCTGCGCGTACCGATGCGCGAGATCTTGCTGACCGACACGCCTGCGACTTTCGGCGCCGAAACCAACGCGCCGTTCACGACGTACGACACGTCCGGTCCGTATACAGACGACGCGTTCACGGCCGATCTTGCGGCGGGCCTGCCGCCACTGCGCGCGGCGTGGATCGACGAGCGCGGCGATACGGAATATCTGCCCAATCGCAGTTCCGAGTTCGGTCGCCGCCACGCCGAGGCGCCGCAACTCGTGGACATCCGCTTTCCGAACCTGCCGCGTCCGCGTCGCGCCAAGGCGGGCGCCAACGTCACCCAGATGCATTCCGCGCGACAGGGGATCGTCACTCCGGAAATGGAGTTCATCGCGATCCGCGAGAATCAGAAGCTCGATGCGCTGCGCGGCAGCGCGTTGCTGCAGCAGCATCCTGGGCAATCCTTCGGCGCGGCGATCCCTCGCGAAATCACGCCGGTGTTCGTGCGCGACGAAGTGGCGCGCGGGCGCGCGATCATCCCCAACAACATCAACCATCCCGAAAGCGAGCCGATGATCATCGGCCGCAACTTCCTCACCAAGATCAACGCCAATATCGGCACCTCGGCGGTGAGCAGTTCGATCGCCGAGGAAGTCGAAAAGATGGTGTGGGCGATTCGATGGGGCGGCGATACGGTGATGGATCTGTCCACCGGCAAACACATCCACGAGACCCGCGAGTGGATCGTGCGCAACGCGCCGGTGCCGATCGGTACCGTGCCGATCTATCAGGCACTGGAAAAAGTCGGTGGCGCGGCCGAGGAACTGACGTGGGAGCTGTTTCGCGACACGCTGATCGAGCAGGCCGAGCAGGGCGTCGACTACTTCACGATCCACGCCGGCGTGCGCCTGCGTTTCGTACCGCTGACCGCCAAACGCATTACCGGAATCGTCTCGCGCGGCGGCTCGATCATGGCCAAGTGGTGCCTCGCGCACCACCGGGAATCGTTCCTGTACGAACACTTCGAGGACATCTGCGACATCATGAAGGCCTACGACGTGGCCTTCAGCCTCGGCGACGGCCTGCGTCCCGGCTGCATCGCCGACGCCAACGACGAAGCCCAATTTGCCGAACTCAACACGCTGGGCGAGCTGACCGACATTGCATGGAAGCACGACGTGCAAACGATGATCGAAGGACCCGGTCACGTGCCGATGCACCTCATAAAGGAAAACATGGAGCGGCAGCTCGACAAGTGCCACGAGGCACCGTTCTACACGCTCGGGCCGCTGACCACCGACATCGCGCCCGGCTACGACCACATCACCAGCGCAATCGGCGCGGCCATGATCGGTTGGTACGGCACCGCGATGCTGTGCTATGTCACGCCCAAGGAACATTTGGGCTTACCCGACAAGAACGACGTGCGCGAAGGCATCGTTGCCTACAAGATTGCCGCGCACGCGGCCGATCTCGGCAAGGGTCATCCAGGCGCGCAGGCGCGTGACAACGCACTCTCGAAAGCGCGTTTCGAGTTTCGCTGGGAAGACCAGTTCAACCTCGGGCTGGACCCGGAAAAGGCCAAGGAATTCCACGACGAGACGCTGCCCAAGGATGCCGCCAAGACCGCGCATTTCTGCTCGATGTGCGGGCCGAAGTTCTGCTCGATGAAAATCACCCAGGACGTGCGCGACTACGCCCGCGAACACGGCGTGAATGCCATCGAGGCGATCGAGGAAGGCATGGCCGAGAAGGCTACCGAGTTCCGCGAGCAGGGCGGCGAGGTATACCGCTCCGCATGACGTTCACCCGCCCGCAACGTTGCACGCGTAAACTGGGCGGACCACACCTGTGATCGACGCGACAAGGAGAACCGAATGGCCGCCAAGCAACCGTTCCTGACCGACATCAAGACCATCCGCAAGCGTGCGCGCGAACACATCCACCGTGGCGCGGTGACCGACAGCTACAAGGCCGACCGCAAGACGGTCTTGAAGCTGCTGAACGAGGCGCTGGCGACCGAAATCGTCTGCGTGCTGCGCTACAAGTACCACTACTACATGGCGTCCGGGATCAATGCCAAGAGCATCGCCGATGAATTCCTGCAGCATGCCAACGAAGAGCAGGGACACGCCGACCAGATTTCGCAGCGCATCACCCAACTCGACGGCACGCCCAATCTTTCGCCGGAAGGCCTGTTGTCTCGCAGCCATTCCGAATACGTCGAGGGCGACGATCTGGTGGACATGATCAAGGAAGATCTGGTCGCGGAACGCATCGCGATCGAGAGCTACAGCGAAATGATCCGCTACATCGGCGACGGCGATTCCACGACACGGCGCATGATGGAAAGCATCCTCGCGATGGAGGAGGAACACGCCGAGGATCTTTCGACCATGCTGGCGGAACTGGGCCACAAGGGCGAACCGGCGAAGAAACGGCCGGCGAAACGCTGAACGCTTGAGGCTGTCCAATTTGGGATAATCGGCCGCGCGCAAACACCATGCGTCGCGGCCGTTTTTCTGCAGCGCAAATGATGTCATCTCCGCCGTCGCGCGGTACCTCGTTTTCCTCCGGAAGGTAGTGATTCTCTCCCCCGTTCGCTCGTGACGGGGATCGAGAAGGATGGTTGCCGACCAAACCTGTCCTGACCCTCGTTGTCCTGCTTTGCGATGAACACACCCGCCCATTTACCACGCTCATCGCTGCCTTGGCTTGCGCTATGGTGCGTGCTGCTGTTGCCGCTGGCGGTGCTGTTTCCGCCGATCCCGATCGACGAGACCCGTTACCTCACGGCTGCGTGGGAGATGTTCAATTCCGGCCAGTGGCTGGTGCCGACCGTCAACGGCGTGTGGTATTCCGACAAGTCGCCGCTGCTGTTCTGGCTGATCGCGGGCGGCTGGGAAATCCTCGGTGTGCACACCTGGGTCGCGCGCGTCGAAGCCCTGATCGTCGCGCTGGGCATGTTGCTCATGTTGCGCCGGCTCGCCGCGCGACTCGG
>JBOHYR010000110.1:0-26473 GCA_050737995.1 Rhodanobacteraceae bacterium | reverse complement strand
CCGTCGGTCAGCACTTCGATGCGCTCCACCGCAGCGGCCGGGATCGAGTTCAGATCCTTGTTGATGATGCGCTGGCCATCGACCAGTATCAGGGTGCGGCTGGCGCCCAAGCCGCGCAGACCGACCAAGGTCGAACCGCTGCCGCCGCCATTGTTGATGGATGGGTTCTGGACACCGCCGGAGATCACTGGCAACTGTTGCACCACATCACCCAGCGTCAGCTTGCCGGTCGCCTGGATCTGTTGCGAAGTGATGGCAACCACGGGGTTGGACGTTTCCAAATCCACGCGGCGAATGTGCGAACCCGTGACCACGATGGTCTGCAGGGTTTGCGGTGTTTGCTGGTTGTTGCTCTGGGTGGTAGTGGTCGTGGTGGTCTGCGCCAAGGCAGTACCCGCGACACCCACGGCAGCAACGGCACCCAGCGAAAGGGCCGTCTGCACGGCCTTGGACAGCTCACTGCGGTCGAGTCTCATTGCACTCTCCAAACGTCTGTTGATGTGTGAAACAGTTTCGGGAAAGGTCCCCGTCAGAAACGCCGACGAGGCCTCATAGAACCCTCGGCAGCCAGCATGCTAACAACTTTCTAACCCATTTGGAATCCCCGCGTCACGCGGTGACCCTCGGTGGCATACACCTGCCCGATTGGATTGATTTGTCCTTCCTGCTTGAGAAGGCAGCGCCCTCCATGCATATGCAAGCCTTGTGATCAGAGGTGTGACGTGGGCAATCCTACTGCATTTCGTAAAAATAGCGTTAATGACACTCCGGGTAGTCAGGCGGCATTCAGGACTCCGGTTCAACGTCGAAAGCTATGGTCAAGCGGCTGTCTTCCGCCGTGCCGGGAAATGGCACGGTGCCGTGCCACATATAGGAAGGGAACAGCACCAGCAGACCGGGTTCGGGCTTGATGAAATATTCCGGTCCCAAAGCCGGCCGCGTCGGGAAGGCGGGCTGTCCAAACTGAATCCAGCCCTCGCCCCTGCGGTTTTGCACCGCAGGCGGCAGCTGCAGGTAGCAGGCTGACGAAATCCAGCCTTGCGGGTGGTAATGGTTGACGTGAAAGCCGTTCGGCCGCAGCCGGACAGACCACATTCCACTGATCCGATAGCGATCGCTGGTGCGACGTCGCATGGGGTCGGCACCGTGACCGATTGCCTCCATGTAGCGACGGATCGGCCCATCGATGGCCTGCGGGAAGGCACGGATCGAGGCGAACGGCGACTGTTGCGGAGTCAACAGTACCTGGCTGCCTTCACGCAACGAATTGCCGACCGGATGCGCGCGCAATGTGTGCAAGCGCCGGATATCGCCGACCAGATCGGCAAGATACGCAGCGAGCCCTGCCCAGCCGTCCGGAACGTCGAGAAACTCGGCGCGTACCAGATTTCGATAGTCGAGCAATTCCCGGTAGCGAGCATCACCCAGCATCCGCAGGGCGTCTGCCGTCATTGCCAGCGCCTGCCCGTCCGCAGGATTTACACGATGCAACGATTCGGCCACTTCGATCGCCGCCTGCGCCCGACCCGTTGCCAAGGATGCGTTACCGAGCGCAACGCGCCCGCCGTAGTCATCCGGCACCACTGCCAATAAACGCTTTGCGTATGCCAAGGCCCGCGCGCCATCGAACTCCAGCGCAATCGTGGACGCGGCCCTCAACAGGGCGGCGTCGCGCGCTGACGTGGCAAGACCGGCATCGACCTCTTCAAGGGCTTCGTGCGGCAGTCGCGCAGACAACAACAAACGGGCCTTGGTGATGCGCAGTCCGAGAAGCTGCGGCTGGGCGCGCAAGGCGCGGTCGATCGCGCGGGTTGCTTCACGCACATCGCCGCTGCGCATCCACACGATCTCCATCAGGTTGGCTTGCGCCGTCTGGTGCTCGGGTCGTGCGTGCACGACCTTTCGGAACGCCGCCTCCGCCTCATCGAACCGGGTCTGCCCGAGCAACGCGCGGCCCAAAACGAAAGTGGCCTCGGGCGTCTCGCCATGCCGTGCAATGTCGGCACGTACCGCCGCCTCGGCTTCGGTCAACCGGTTGTTGTCGGCGAGCACTGCCGCCAGCCGCAGGACCGCGTCGCGGCTCTCTGGTTCCTGCCGCACCCAGCGACGGAAGGCTGTTTCAGCCTCATTCTTCCTCCCCAGCGCCATCAGGGAATGGCCATACAGCATCAACAGCGTTCCGCTCGCATGCCGGGACTCGGCAACCGGAGCCAACAACGCCAACGCTTGATCTGTCTGGCCGAGCGTCAACCATGTTCTCGCAAGAGTCGATACTTGCCCGATCATGGTCGCCATGGCGGCGGCGTCCGGCGCGATGTCGAGCGCACGACGCAACGCGACTGCGGCGTCGACGTGCCGACCAGCCTGCAACAATGCAACAACCTGACGCAGCGTATCCGACTTCTGCGCGGGAGGCTCGGGGATCATCCGTCAAGAGTGCCCGTGAGACGGGCCGGCGGCAAGCATGTTGTTTGGGCAGAATGCCACCCGCCCGGTATGCGGCGGACTAAAGGTCCTGGTGATACTGCACGTAAGGTACGCGGCCCTGGTCGGGCGTCGCGGCGCCGGGGCCGAACAGCAACGGCGAACGCCCGGACGTCCAGACATTCTGCGCGCCGAAGTTCAACTCGCCCCGCCACGGCAGGCGCACGCTGATGCCCAGGTCGATGCCGCTCCAGCGCTGATTCTGGTCGAATGCGGCGCCGGACATGTTCGGCTCCAGAACATGGCCGACGATGGCCCCTCGAACGATACCGTGCTGGATGCCGAGACTCAGTGTCGTCTGGTCGATCGTATCGTCGGCAGCAAGCCCCGAATCGGGCAGAAAACGTACGCGGCCAACGCTGGCGCCGACGTTGACGCTTGTGTCCGAAGCCACGTTCACCTCGCCACGCGCACTGATGCTGGTTGCGGCGCTGTTGCGGAACCACAGTGGCGCGGCGACATCCGCACCGCCTTCTGCAGGCAGCACACGCGGCAACGTCACTTCGCTTGACAACCCTGGCGAAGCCACCGAGTCACTCTGTGACTGACCTACCGACAGATCGAGCTTGACACCATGCCCCGCGAATCCGGCCCCGATTTCACCGCGCTGCACACCAGCCGACAAATTGGTGCTGAAGCAAGCCGGATCCGCAGGCGCCCCCGGCACAACGATCGAACAACCTGGAACCAGTGGTGACCAGTGGATTTCACGCACGTTGGCGTGCGCAGTGAAACCCGGCTTGGTGACGAGAGTGACGCCCGCACCGGCGGAATGGGTCCGGCCATCCAGCGAAGCCGTGGAATCAGTCGGCACGACAGTCCCTGCGTGTCCGCTGGCCGTCACCGACACGGTGGTGTCCTTGTGCCGCCATACCGGGGTGGCCGCGGTGTTCTTCGTCACGTTCGAGGTGTCATGCGCTCCCTCGATCGCGGGAATGACCGGCATCGTCGTCTGGCCAAACGCCCACAGCGGCAGGGCCAAACCCGAGCCGGCAAGCAATACATTGGCAAGTATTCGACGCATGTCTGGATCCGGGAAGCGATGTCTCCTGGGGGTCACGCCCCGAACGGCAAAACGCACCGTCTTTGGGGTTCATTCTACGCTAGGAAATTACAATTTGCTAACAATTGCTGAACTGATCCGTATGACATTTCATGCAGCGGGCATGCCATCCAATCTCCAGCGCAATCCACCCGGAAGTCCAAGCTCACGACCCGCCTGGTACGGCGCGTTGCGGGCACCGGCAAGACTGCATTGCTAAACGCAACCGTGACGAGACCCGCAGAATCGGAATTCACCGGTTTCATCCTGGAGCGTTCGCCCTTCGCGGTGCTGCAAGGGTTACACTCTCGGCTACGCAGGGGTTGGACCATTCATGGCAGGCGACGTTCACCATCTGGCCCTTTCGGCCAGCCAGCCGCCCACCACCGCCGCTTTGCTGCAGGCTAGCGGCAAATTGTGGGCGGCGACCACCAGCGAAAGCATCGAAGTGGCTTTGCGTGCGTTGCTGGGCAGCCTGATTCCGGGGATGAGGGTTCAGCGGTGCCCCTTGGGCAGCGCCGATGCCGTGACCGGGACGGCCGATTCGCGTATGCGCATCCCGCTTCCCGGACGCGAGGTCCTGCTCGTCGACGTCGCTGCCGACGACCCCGATGGACGCGCGCTGCTCGACACGGTCGCGGAAATGGCCGCCGCTCGCATCGATGCGCTCGGCAGACAAAGTTCGCTGGCGGAATCCGTCGAGCAACTCGGCCGCGCCGAACGCCTGCAGCGCGCGTTGTATGCCATCGCCGACCAGGCAAGCGCCGCGAACGCCGACATCACGACGATGTTCCAGGCATTGCACCAGATCGTCGGCACGTTGATGTATGCGAAGAATTTCTACATCGCGCTTTACGACGTCCGCCAGGACAGCGTGCGCTTTCCATACTATGCCGACACGGTCGATGCCGAGCCGCCGCATCCGACTAGCGACCTTCCGATGGTGGAAATCCTGCACGGGCCGACCTGGTATGTGATCCGGGACGGCAAGCCGCTCATGGGAACGATGGAGGCGATTGCCACGCAAGTGGATGGCCCCTATCAGCCTTCCGGATCGATCAGTCTGGACTGGCTGGGAGTGCCGCTGTTGCGCGGCAACCAGGTGGTCGGCTGTGTGGTAGTGCAAAGTTACGACGAAGCGCAGCATTACGACGAGCAGGACAAGACGCTGCTGATCTATGTCGCCCAGCACATCCAGACTGCACTCGAACGGCGGCTGGCGCACGCGGAGCTGGAGCACCGCGTCGGCCAACGCACCGAAGCGCTGCGCGAGGCCAACCGCGTGCTGCAACAACAGGTCCTGGAGCGCCAGCGTGGCGAACGGTTGCAGGCGGCACTGTTCCGGATCGCCGAGCTGGCGAGCACTACCGACAGCATCGAAAATTTCTACGCCGCCGTGCATCGTGTCGTCGGCGGCCTGCTCTACGCGCGCAATTTTTACATTGCACTGCTGTCGGAAGACGGTGCCGAACTCACATTTCCGTACTCCGTGGACGAACGCGATCGACAGATACAATCGCGCAAACTTGCCAACGGCCTGACCGAATACGTGCTGCGACATGGCACGGCACTGCTCGCGAACGCGCCCGAAATCGCGAACCTGCGCAGCAGCGGCGAGGTGGCGCAGCAAGGCCCTGATTCAGTGTGCTGGCTCGGCGTGCCATTGATTTGCGCCGATCACACGGTAGGCGCGCTGGCGGTGCAAAGTTATTCGCCCGAGCACCACTACACCCTGCGCGACCAGGAGCTGCTGACCTTCGTCTCCTACCATATCGCCAACGCGCTGGAACGGGTTCGTGCGAGCGAGTCGCTGCGCCGCGCCTATTCCAACCTCGAGCACCGGGTCGGGGAACGTACCCGTGCGTTGGCGCTGGCCAATCGCGATCTGCGCGCGCAGATCGCCGAGCGCGAACGCATCGAGGCCCGCCTCAAATACGAAACTCTGCACGATTCGCTCACTGGCCTGCCAAACCGCAGCCTGCTGATGCAAAGGCTCGAGCATGCACTCGAACGCTTTCACACGGATCCGACCAAGGGTTTCGCGGTGCTGTTCATGGATCTCGACCGCTTCAAGGTCATCAACGATTCGGTCGGTCACCTCATCGGCGACGACCTGCTGTTCCAAGCTGGTGGACGCATCCGCGCTTGCGTGAAGTCCGAGGACGTGGTCGCGCGCCTGGGCGGCGATGAATTCGGTGTGTTGCTCGAGGGCATCGCCGACACCGACAAGGCCTGCAGGATCGCCAAGCGCATCATCGACGATCTCAACGCCCCGTTCCGCCTCGCCGCCAAGGAACTGTTCACCTCCACCTCCATCGGCATCACGCTGGCCGCTCCGCACTACCGGCATCCCGAAGAATTGCTGCGCGATGCCGATTCGGCCATGTACCGCGCCAAGGCCGACGGCCGGCATCGCTATGCGGTGTTCGACGAAGGCCTGCGCCGGCAGGCGGTCTCGCTGCTGGAGGTCGAAAACGACCTGCGCCGCAGCCTCAATCGCGGCGAGTTCGTGCCGTACTACCAGCCGATCGTGGACCTTGCCGGCGGCAACGTATTGGGCTACGAAGCCCTGATGCGTTGGCGCCACCCCGAGAACGGCCTGATGCTGCCCGCGGAGTTTCTCGGAATCGCCGAAGACACCGGCGCGTCGGAAACGATCGACTGGCAAATCTACGAACAGGTGTGTCGCGACGCCAATTCATTGAGCGAAAACGGCGACCATTTCATCGGCATCAATCTCTCGCCGCGCCATTTCCGAAACCCCGAGCTGGACCGTCGCCTGTTGCGGCTGCTCGCCGACCACAACGTGGCGCCATCGCGGATCCGGGTCGAAGTCACCGAGCGCGCGATGCTGGAGAACCCGCCCGAGGCCAAGCGCATTCTGCAAACGCTGCGTGGAGCCGGGATCGGCATTTCGCTGGACGATTTCGGTACCGGTTATTCCTCTCTGTCGTACCTGCATCAGTATCCGGTGCAGGCGCTCAAGATCGACCGCTCCTTCATTACCACTCTGGATGCGGACAGCGAGGGAGGCGGAAACGCGGTGATCCGCACCATTCTTGCAATGGCGAAACTACTGTCGATGCAGGTAATCGCCGAAGGCGTTGAAACCGCCACGCAGCGCGACCTGCTACTCAAGATGGGCTGCCGCTTTGCCCAGGGCTTCCTGTGGGCACCGGCGCGACCGCTGGAAGCCTGGGTCACGGGCACGATGCCCGATCTTTAGGCATGACGGGTTCGACCGGCACCCGCGACGCGCGACGGCGTTCGTTCGCGCGCCGCTGGTTGCGACGACTGTTGTGGGTTCTGGTCGCGTTTGTCGCAATCACCTGGCTGGCGGTACTGCTACTGCGCTTCGTGCCGCCACTGACGAGCTCCTACATGCTTGAAGGCAGGATCACCGAGTCGTGGCGCGGCCACCACGATTTCAGGATCCACTACAACTGGGTACCGTGGAAGCGAATCGCTCCCGTGGCGCCTTTGGCAATGGTCGCGGGCGAGGACCAGACCTTTCCCTTCAACCACGGCTTCGACATCGCCTCGATCCGTTCGGCCATCGACGTCGCCGAAGCGGGAGGACGCCTGCGCGGCGCCAGCACCATCACCCAGCAGACCGCGCGCAACCTGTTCCTTTGGAGCGGAGGCGGCTTTTTCCGAAAGGGGCTGGAAGCCTATTTCACTGTGCTGATCGACATTACCTGGCCCAAGCGCCGGATACTCGAGGTATATGCCAACATCGCCGAGCTTGGCGACGGTATCTATGGCGTGGAAGCGGCGTCACAGGCGTACTTCCACGAGCCGGCTTCACGCCTCACGGCGCATCAGGGGGCGCTGCTGGCCGCGGTGCTGCCGGATCCGCGCGACTGGCACGCCAACCGTCCCTCGGCTTATGTGCAACGACGCGCAGCTTGGATCGAACAACAAATGCGTCAACTGGGCGGCGTCGCGTACGTGCTGGACAAGCATCCACCAAGGCCCCGCATCGAGGACCCCAAAGATCGATCCCGCAAACATTAGACTAGAATCGGAACACCACCCCGATTCCGAGGAGGCTCCCATGCGACAGATCAGGCATCTGCTCGAGGGCAAGGGCAACGCCGTCTACACCATCACGCCGGAAGCGCCGGTTCTGGACGCGATCCGCCAGATGGCCGAGCGCAGTGTCGGCGCACTCTTGGTGATGCGCGGCCAGTCGCTGGCCGGTATCGTCACTGAGCGCGACTACGCCCGCAAGGTCATCTTGAAGGGACGTTCATCACGCGAAACGCCCATATCGGACATCATGACACCGGCGCCTACCTGCGTGTCGCCCGCAACCACTGTCGACGAATGCATGCACTTGTGCACCGAGCTGCACGTGCGGCATTTGCCAGTGCTGGAGAACAACAAACTGGTCGGGATCGTGTCGATCGGCGACCTTGTCAAGGCGGTGATCGACGACCAAGCCGTCGAGATCGACCATCTGCAGCGCTACATCGCCGGCTGAGCAGGACGGGAAGTGCCGCCGCATGCAAAGGGCGGACGGTGTGTTCGCACTACTTTGCTTGCGACACCATCCACTTGACGGTGGCTTCGATCTGCGCGTCGGATAGCGCGGGGTTGCCGCCCTTGGGCGGCATCAGCGGACCGTTGCCGGTCGGGCCTTGGTAACCGTGGATCGCGTGCTGCACCAAGGTCGCGATGCCTTCCTTGATGCGTGGCGCCCAGGCAGCCTTGTCGTGGATGTCCGGCGCGCCGGTGGCCGGGTTGGTATGGCAAGTGGTGCATAGATGATCGAAGATCACCTTGCCGTCGGTGGTGCCGCCGTAGGCTACCTGTGAAGCGGCGGCCGTGGCCGCGCTTGCCTTCGCGGCTTCCATCGCCGCGCGGCCCGTATCGCCCGCATAGAACGAACTGATGGGAGCGATGCGGTCGCCCGCGCGCTGCACCTCGCTCTGGTTGCCCTCTTTCGGCAGCGATGCCCACACGAAGGTACCGATGATCATCAAGACGACCGCTGTTCCCGCGAGCATGGCGATCATGATCGCGAAATGCTTCATGAAAGTACGGTCGGACGGGGTGAGATGCGTGCTCACGGGCAGACTCCAGATCTAAGGGCTGACGACATCCCCGGGCCCCCGTGGATGTCGCATACCCACTCAAGTATAGCCGCGTGACGATGCTGCTCCAAATACCGCCCGGTAGCGGCACTTTGACCTGATCTGCACACCACCCCGTGGTACAACACACGGCCTTTATCGCAGCAAGGCGCGAGGGAATGCCCGAAAACCACTACGACCTCATCGTGATCGGTTCCGGCCCCGGCGGCGCCACGCTTGCGCACCGGCTGGCGCCGAGTGGCAAGAAGATTCTGATCCTCGAACGCGGCGATTGGCTGAAGAGGGCCGCCGCCAACTGGGATCCACGCAAGGTTTTCATCGAGAACGTCTACCAGGCCGACGACACCTGGTACGACAAATCCGGCGACGCCTTCCACCCCGGCCTGCATTACTTTGTTGGCGGAAATTCCAAGATGTATGGCTCGGCGTTATTCCGGCTCCGCGAGCGCGATTTCGGGGAAATTCACCATGTGGACGGCATCTCACCCGCGTGGCCACTCAAGTACGACGTGTTCGAACCGTACTACGTCGAGGCCGAAAAACTCTTCCAGGTACACGGCGCGGCTGGCGAGGATCCGACGGAACCACCTCGCAGCGAACCCTACGCGTACCCACCGGTCTTGCATGAGCCGCGCATGCGGCAACTTTCTGACACCTTCACCCGCCACGGGTTGCATCCGTTCCACCTGCCGCTCGGCATCCTCCTGGACGAAAGGAACGGCAGCGTATTGCCCAACAGTCCCTGCATCCGCTGTGGCGCGTTCGACGGATACCCGTGCCTGACCAATGGCAAGGCCGACGCCGAAGTGATCTGCATCGACCCGATGCTGGGCGCACACCAGAACGTCACGCTATTGACCGGCGCGTACGTATCGAAGCTCGACACGGATGCTTCCGGACATACGGTCAACGCCGTGCGGGTCGAACGCGACGGTTTGGAGGAAACATATTCGGCCGACCTCGTCGCGGTGGCATGCGGCGCGCTGTCCTCGGCGCTGCTGTTGCTGCGCTCAGCCAATGACAAGCACCCGCACGGGTTAGCGAATGGCTCCGATCAGCTCGGTCGCAACTACGTCCGCCACAACCAGTCGGTGCTGATGGCGATTTCGCGCGAACCCAACGATACGGTGTTCCAGAAAACCATCGGGGTGAGCGACTACTACTTCGGCGCGGACGACTGGGAATATCCGCTGGGCCTCATCCAGATGACCGGCAAATCGCACGCCGACACGATTCGCGGCGAGGCGTTGCCATCGTGGCTGGAATGGCTCCCGGAGATGCCCTTCGAGAAAATCGCACGGCATTCGCTGGACTTCTGGTTATCCAGCGAGGACCTGCCGCGACCGGAAAACCGCATTCGCTATGAAGGCGATCGCGTGGTCGTCGAGCAAACCGACAACAACATGGAAGCTCACGAGCGCTTGCGCAAGAAGCTGGAATCGTTGCTGGAACCCATGGGTGCGTACCCGCACTTGCTGGAACGCAAGCTGTATCTGGGCAAGGACATCCCGATCGGGGGCACCGCGCACCAGGCAGGCACGGCGCGCTTCGGTGCCGACCCGAAGACCTCGGTGCTCGACCTCGACTGCAAGGCGCACGAGCTCGACAATCTTTACGTTGTCGATGCCAGCTTCTTTCCATCAATCGGCGCGGTCAATCCGACCCTCACAATCATCGCCAATGCGCTGCGCGTTGCTGACCGGATCGCGGAGCGATTGAAATGACCCCAACATGGAAGTTTGCGCGCAAGCGACAACTGCGCAGCCCATGGTCAGGAACTCCGTAATCGCGAACGCGCTGGCCCCTACCACATAGAGGTAACCTGCCATGTGGCTCAACCTTTATCTCGTTCCCATCGTGATCCGAGTGTGCCTGGTGGTGCTGTTCCCCTTCAGCGCACTTGACAAGATCGTGTTCTGGAAGGACGCCATTTCCCAAGCGGATTCCTCGCTCCTGCCCAGGTCCAGCGGGCCGCCCCTGCTGATCGCCGCGATCGTGGTGGAAGGCGTGGCACCATTCTGCATCGTGTTCGGCTGGCACGACCGGATCGCCGCGTTCATCCTCGCGCTGTTCTGCGTGGTCACCGCGATCCTGTACCACCCGTTCTGGAGGTTCACCGATTTCTGGAAATCCGGCAACAGCGTCGCGCGAAGCCACTTCTGGGATTTCCTCAAAAATTTCGGCCTGGTCGGCGGATTGCTGCTGGTCGTGTTCGCGACGCAACTCGCTCCGGCCGGCGTGATCGCGCGCCGGCCACTTTCTTCGACCACGGTGTATAAGCCAGCCGGCACTGCGCCACCGTCCACGATACCCGGATGGGAAACAGGGAAATAACCATGACCGGCAACGCACGCGACGACACACCTCCCACCTTGGCGTACTGGCGCGTGTGGGTAGATGATGAAGGGATCAGCCATCAGGACCGGCGAAACCTTGCCGGCTTCGAGCGCCAGAGCATGGGCGGTGCCGCGCAGCAGTGGAACGCGGTGCAACCCGCGGCACCGCGCAAAACGATTTTCACGGTGCTGCCGGTCGGCTGGACCGGCGACTGGCACGAGAATCCGGAGCCGCAATGGATCGTGCCGTTGTCGGGCCGCTGGTTTGTCGAAACGATGGACGGCCACCGCGTCGAGAGGGGCGCCGGCGACGTCTCTTTCGGCGGCGACCAAGGCTGCGTCGCCGATGCCAATGTTCACAAGGGCCATTGTTCGGCACGGTGGGCGATGAGCCGGCCGTCCTTATGCTCGTCCAAATGGAGCGGGACGGGCAATGAGCGACTGTGAAATCGTCGATCCGCGCTTCCGCGAAATGGTGTTGCCGAATGCGCCGCTCGACCCTGCGTCGAAGCGCTGCATCCGCGTGTTCGACGTGGGCGACAATGGCAAGTTGCTGAAGAACGGCCGCGACTTCCACAAGGTGTCGCCCGGCGATGCCGACGGCATCCGCTGCGACGAGGAGGGCAATGTGTGGTCGAGCGCGGACAACGGGGTGCACTGCATCGCGCCCGACGGCGCCCTGCTCGGCAAAATCCACGTACCTTGCACTGTATCCAATCTTTGTTTCGGCGACCGGCATTACAGTCGGCTGTTCCTGTGTGCGTCGCAAACGCTGTACGCGATCTGGATCAACCGACACGGCGCGCAGCGGCCGTGAGTGCTGGCGTGCAGGCGCTGCTGCGGATCGGACGTAACACCGCCGATCTGGATCGCGCGGTCGCGTTCTACCGCGATGTGCTGGGCTTTCGCGTGGATGATGCGAGCGCATCGCCACCCGCATGGACGCGTGTTGCCGGCGTTGAAGCGATGCCCTCGAGGTGCGCGAGTCTTTCGCTTGGTGCGCAGCATATCGAGCTGACTGAATTTCCGGACGCTGCGCCGTATCCGCACGACAGTACATCGTGCGATCTGTGGTTCCAGCATTGCGCAATCGTCGTGTCCGACATGGACGCGGCATACCGGTGGGTCGTCGCACATGGCGCAATTCCGATCACACGGGGAGGTCCGCAGTTGCTACCCCCCTCCACAGGCTCGGTCACTGCATTCAAGTTTCGCGATCCAGATGGCCATCCACTCGAGCTGATCTCGTTCCCTGAAGGAATCGGCGATCCCGTCTGGCAATTGCCCTCCGGCAACGGCCCGACATGCGGCATCGACCACAGCGCGATCAGCGTTGGCGATGTGGAACGCAGCATCGGTTTTTATGAGCAGCTGGGTTGCCACGTCGCCGCGCGCGGCCTGAATCGCGGCAGCGAACAACAACATCTCGACGATCTCACGGACGTGGAAGTCGATGTAATCGCCTTGCAGCCCGCCACGCAGACGCCGCACGTGGAGCTACTCGGTTACCGTCAGCCGCTCGGCCGCGCGGCGACGTCGATGCCCGTCACCGCGGTGGCCGCGGATCGGCTGGAGTTATCTATGCGCAACCTTCACGCGGCTCTCGATAAGTTGCGGCGTCCCGGGATGGATGTCGTCGCGCACGATGCGGGCAGCTCCGCGAGTACTTCAGAGATCGCCGTGTTGCGCGATCCCGACGGCCACTGGATTGTGTTGGCGCAACGTGAAAGCTGAGGGCAACCGCGATAGCCATGGAAAGTCGGCGCACAGGTCATCGCAGGTGCAAACGCAACCTTCCCCGCAATCGCTGGACTGCTCCGCGGGCGACATTGATTCTGGTCCGCTGGGCTGTCCTCTGCGTCATCCTGCTAACGCTTGGTGCCTGCGTTGGCAATATCCACCTGAGCTTTCTCGATCCGCAAGGTCCGGTGGCTGATGCCCAGCGTTGGCATTTCTACTGGGTGCTCGGGATCATGGCGATACTGGTGGCCGGCCCGATCTTCCTGGTACTGCCCTTTTTTGCGTGGCGTTACCGGTACGGCAACAAGTCGGCCCGCTATACGCCGAAATGGGAGTTTTCGCGGTTACTGGAAATCATGTCATGGGGCGGCCCCATCGTCATCGTGGCGGTGTTGGCGTTTTTCGTGTGGCGTGATTCGCACAAGTTGGATCCTTACAAGCCGCTGGCGTCGAACCAGCCCGCGTTGCGCGTGCAGGTGATCGGCTACGACTGGAAATGGTTGTTCATCTATCCCGACCAGGGCATCGCCACGATCGGCACAATGGCCCTGCCGGTGGGGCGTTCGGTGTCGATGCACCTGACCTCCGCCACGGTGATGCAGTCGTTTTTCATTCCGGCGCTGGGCAGCCAGATATACGCAATGGGCGGGATGGTTACGCAACTCAATCTGCAAGCGGCCAAGCCGGGGAGTTCGCTGGGTGAGAACACGATGTACAACGGCAATGGCTTCCACCAGCAAAAGTTCACCGCCATCGCAATGACGCCAGCCAGGTTCAAGGCGTGGGTCCAGACAGTCCGCGCGACCGGCGTTCCGCTGGATGCGCGCACCTTGAACGCGATATCACGGCGCGACACGCGTGCCCAGCTGATTGCCGACCTGCCACGCGGCGCATCGCACGATGGGAACGTCTATCTGACCGGAGTGACACCGACGCTTTTCCCAGGGGTCGTCAGGGCAACCATGAACGGTACCCCGGTCGCGATCGCGCAAACCTCGGAGGTGAACGCCAAGACGCCCGGGGTCGCCGCAAGGAAATCTGTCGCACCGGCGACGGGGCGAGACCCATGAGTGCTGCCGCGATCATCCAGCATCCTCTAGGGCGGTTGCATCTCGGTTCGCTGCCGTTCTATCAGATGCTGCAAGATCCGACCAAGGCGAACCTGATCAACGGCGGCATCGGTGGATTCGCTGCAAGCCTTGTGGTGATCGGAGCCATAGTCACCTTCGCGCTGATTACTTACTACGGCAAATGGCGCGTGCTGTGGTCGGAATGGCTGACCAGCACCGACCACAAGAAGATCGGCATCATGTACGTCGTGTTGGCGTTCGTGATGTTGGCGCGGGCGCTGATCGAGGCCGTGTTGATGCGCGCGCAACAGGCCTGGGGACTGGGAGGCGGCTTTCTGTCGCCCGACCATTTCGCGCAACTGTTCAGTACCCACGGCACGATCATGATCTTCTTCATGGCGATGCCTTTTCTAACCGGACTCATCAACTACGTGATGCCGCTGCAGATCGGCGCGCGGGATGTGTCGTTTCCCGTGCTCAATTCCATCAGCCTGTGGTTGACCGTGGCCGGCGCGATGCTGGTGATGGTTTCGCTGGTTTTGGGGCAGTTCTCGACCGGGGGCTGGTTCGGCTATCCACCCTATACCGAGGCGACTTTCAGTCCCGGCGTGGGTCCCGATTACTGGATCTGGGCACTGAGTGTGACCGGGTTGGGCTCGACACTCACCGGGATCAACTTTGCCGTCACCATCTACAAGGAACGCGCACCCGGCATGAAGTTGCTGCGGATGCCGTTGTTCACGTGGACCGCACTGTGCACCGCCATCCTGATGATCTTCGCGATGCCGCCGCTGACGGTGGCCATGTCGCAACTGGCGCTGGACCGCTACCTCGGCTTCCACTATTTCACCAACGCGCTGGGCGGCAACATGATGCATTTCGCCAATCTGTTCTGGCTGTTCGGCCATCCAGAGGTCTACATCCTGATCCTGCCGGCGTTCGGGGTTTACTCGGAAGTCATCTCGACCTATTCGGGCAAGGCGCTGTTCGGCTATCGCTCGCTGGTGATGGCGACCATGTGCATCGCCGTCCTGTCCTTCACCGTATGGCTGCATCACTTTTTCACGATGGGCCAGAATGCCAACATCAACGCGGTCTTCGGCATCGCCTCGATGCTGATCGGCATTCCGACCGGGGTTAAGATCTACGACTGGCTGTGGACAATGTTTCGCGGCCGGGTGCGCTACACCACACCGATGGTGTACGCGCTCGGTTTCATCGTGCTGTTCGTGCTCGGCGGCATGAGCGGGATCCTGCTGGCCAACCCGAGTATCGACTACCAGGTGCACAACACCGTGTTCCTGGTGGCGCACTTCCACAACGTGGCCGTGCCGGGGGTGCTGTTCGGGATGCTTGCCGGGTACCACTTCTGGTTCCCCAAGGCATTCGGTTTTCGCCTTGACGAACGCTGGGGCATTTTTTCCGCGCTGTGCTGGATCTTCGGCTTCATGCTGGCGTTCTTCCCGCTTTATGCGTTGGGCATCATGGGGCTGCCGCGTCGCACCGTCGCCTACAGCCAGCCGGCGTACGTACCGCTGGAAATGGTGGCATTTGCCGGTGCGCTGGTACTCGGCGTGGCCTTGGCGGCACTGGTCATCCAGTTGTGGGTCTCGATCAGGCACCGCGACGAGAATCGCGTGCCGGCTGGCGATCCCTGGGACGGGCGCAGCCTGGAATGGGCAGTCTCGGCTCCCCCGCCGGAATACAACTTTCCGGTAATTCCGGTCGTCAGCGACCGGGACGTGTTCACGGCCGCCAAGGAGTTCGGCAAGGGCTACCAGGAGCCCGATGAGTACGTGGACATCAAGATGCCCCGGAACGCCACGATGGGCCCGGTCATCGGCGCGCTCGGCTTCGCGATCGCGTTCGGGCTGGTCTGGCACATCTGGTGGCTGGTGATCCTTGCTGCGCTGGGCGCAGTCGCGACAATGATCGCGCGTGGCTTTGCGCGCGACATCGAGAAGACGCTACCCGCCAGCGAAATCAGGCAAGGACATCGCCGCTGGCTCAACCTCGTTCATGCGGCCCATCCCATCACCCGCGCTGATGAGCGGACATCAATCAATCAGGGTCTCGCTGGCGAGACCGCCGCGCGAGCCGCATCATGAGCGAAGAAACCTTTAAATACCCAGGCTTGAACCTCGGCAGTGCGCACCCCGAGGCGCATAACGCTGCGGAAACGATGGTGTTCGGCTTCTGGGTGTTCCTGATGAGCGACGCCATCCTGTTCGGACTGGTGTTCGCGACCTACGTGGCATCGGCCCACGCTACCGCCGGCGGACCCGGACCGCGCGATCTGTACGACATCAAGAGCGTATTCATTGAAACCCTGCTGCTGCTGGCCAGCAGTTTCACCTTCGGTATGGCTTCGCTGGCTATGAAATACAAACACAGCGTGCCGCGACTGATTGGATGGTTGCTGGTTACGCTGGTGTTAGGCGCCGCTTTCCTGGGTTTCGAGGTGCACGATTTTCTGGCAATGATCGCCAAGGGCGGCGCACCCGAGCGCAGCGGCTTTCTGTCCGCCTTCTTCGATCTGGTGCCATTGCACGGCCTGCACGTCACCGCCGGCGGTATCTGGATGTTGTGCATTTTCGGCCAGATCGCACGCTACGGCCTCGATACCCGCACCAAGCTCGGCATCATGAGGCTGGCGCTGTTCTGGCATTTTCTCGACATCGTCTGGATCGCCATTTTTACCGTGGTGTATCTGGGAGGATTGGCATGACCGAACCTACGCGCGCTGAAATTGACAACGCCGAACGCAGGCAGGATGAGCTGCGCGAATTTCATTCGTATGTGTGGGGCGTGGAGCTCGCGCTATTGCTGACCCTTGTGCCGTTCGCGCTGGTGCACTGGGGCGTCATGCCGCGCTCGGCGTTGCTCATAACGATCGGGGCTTTCGCACTGGTCCAGATGGTCGTCCACTTCCGTTTTTTCCTGCACATCGGATTGCAACGCAAACGCGAGGACCTCCATCTGATCCTGTTCTCGGCGCTGTTGCTGTTCATCATGGTGGCGGGCACCATCTGGATCATGACCAGCCTCGCGACCCGGATGGCGATCCCGATGTCTCCCTGAGCGCATCGAGTCCTCCCATCGCTCCGTGGCGGCGCGCGGATCCGCCACGAAAAGCCGGGGCGATCCGGGAAATGTTGCAATGACACGCCGTTCGCTACCATGGCAGGCGTGCCGTTGCGCCCCAGAGAGACGATCTTGATCCGAATACATCCATTACAGGTATGGATCCGCCGGTTCAGGATGCAACGTGCAGCCCGCCGCCGTGGCGCGCACGTTCGCGTGCCGGCTGCGCCACACGACATGTCGGATCACCTCGCGGCGCCCACGCCCGCCGCCGCCCTCGCCCGCCAACACGGACAACTCACCGGCGCGGCCCCATTCGACCTCGGCAGGGCGCTCACCGCGCACGACCACACTCTGGGACGCGCATACGCCGTCGCGCGCACCGCCGCCACCGATAATCGCCGAATCGAACCGGCCGCCGAGTGGCTGATCGACAATGTTTACCTCATCCGCAACGAGATTCGCGAGGTGCGCGAGGCGTTGCCCGCCACAGTCTGGCGGAGGCTGCCACGCCACCAGACCGAAGATGGCGTAGTGGTTCCGCGCATGTTGCGGGTGCTGCGTGCCTGCATCGCGCAGCTCGACGGCAACGTCGAGCCCGACGCGATCGAACGTTACATCGACGAATACCAGCAGCGCACGACGCTCGATCTGGTGGAGCTGTGGACGTTGCCGGTGCTGGTTCGCATCGTGCTGATCGAAGGACTGGCTGGCTGCGCCGCCGCGATTGCGCTGCGCCTCGAAGCATATTCCAGCGCCGAATTCTGGGCCGAACACCTGATCGACATCGCCGCGCACACACCCAACGACATGCTGCCCCGCGTAGCCGAAATGGCGCATGCGGATCCGTTTGTCTCGCCCGCATTTGCTGCCGAGTTCTACCGCCTGCTGGAAGGCAAGCATCCGGCACTGAAACTCGCGCTCACTTTCGCCGAGCAACAGCTCGCGCAGCGCGGCACAAGCGTGGGCCGCGTCATCGACGGCGAAAGTCGGGCGCAAGCTGCCGATCAGGTGTCGATCGCAAACCGCATCAACAGCCTGCGCCGGGTCGTCGATTACAACTGGTCCGAATTGATCGAACGCGTGGGCATCGTCGACCGCATCCTCGCCGATGACCCTGCACGGGCCTACATGCAAATGGACTTCATCACCCGCGGACGCTACCGCCACGCGGTTGAATCGCTGGCACAACGCAGCGGAAGCGCCGAGTCCGAAGTCGCGCGGCGCGCAATCGAACTCGCGGAAGTCGACTGTGCCCCCGGCACCGATCCCCACGCGCACCACGTCGGTTACTACCTGATCGGGCGCGGCCGCGACGCGTTCGAACGCGGACTCGGCGCTCGCGCGCCGGCCGAATACCGCCTCGCGGCGCGTTTGCGCCGCTGGCCGGTGATGACGTATCTGGGGGGCATTTTTCTGGCGAGCCTGATCATCACCATGCTGGTGGCCTCTGGCCACCGCTGGTACCTGTCGCCGCTCCCGCTGGTGCTGGACAGCGCGTTGCTCCTCGCCGTCTTCATTGCCGCCAGCCAACCCGCGGTCGCGCTGGTGAACTGGGTACTCGGCATGTTGGTACCTGCGCAACTGCTGCCACGGATGTCCTTCAGCGGCGGCATTCCAGACGATTGTCGCACGCTGGTGGTGGTGCCATGGCTGCTCGGCAGTACGCACGGGCTCGCAGAACAACTCGACGCGATCGAAATCCGTTACCTCGGCAACCGTGATCCCAATCTCCGCTACGCACTGCTGACGGATTTCCCCGACGCGCCCGAGCGCGACATGCCGGACGACGCCGCGCTGCTGGAAACTGCGACGGCCGGCATAGACCGTCTCAACGCAAAATATCCGCTGGCCGGCAGCACCCGCTTTTATTTATTCCATCGTCCCCGCGAATGGAACGAACGCCAGTCGGCATGGATGGGCTTCGAGCGGAAGCGCGGCAAGCTCGGCGATCTCAACCGCGTGTTGCGTGGTGCGCGTCCCGAACGCGCCTTCAGCGTAGTCGTGGGTGATCTGGATGCGCTGCAGACCGCGCGCTACGTGATCACACTGGACGCCGACACCCAGCTGCCGCCCGAGGCCGGCCGCAAGCTGATCGAAACCATGGCCCACCCACTCAACCAACCATGGTTCAACAAGGGCTCGCGCCGGGTCGTCGCCGGATACGGACTACTGCAGCCACGAATCTCGGTGACCTACGGTGCCGAGCGTCCCAGCCGCTTCGCGCGCCTGTACAGCGACACGACCGGACTCGACCCCTACACGCATGCGGTTTCGGATGTGTACCACGACCTGTTCGGCGAGGCTTCCTTCGTCGGGAAGGGCATTTACGACGTTGATGCCTTCAGCCGCTCGGTCGGGACGCGTTTCCCCAACGACTTGATCCTTTCGCATGATCTGCTGGAAGGTAGCTACGCGCGTGCGGGCCTGGTCAGCGACATCGAGCTGATCGAACACCAACCCAACCGCTTCAGCGTTGACGTGCGCCGCCGCCATCGCTGGACCCGCGGTGACTGGCAGATCGTGCAATGGCTGTTGCCGATCGTGCCCGGCCCGCGCAGGCGTGGTCTGCGCAATACCCTCAAGGCACACCACCGCTGGAAAATCCTCGACAACCTGCGCCGCGGACTGGTGCCGCTGGCGATGCTGGCGCTGCTGCTGGGCGGCTGGACACACAACTCACACGGCGCGTACTGGAGCCTGGTGGTGGTGGCGTTCCTGCTGGGGCCACCCCTGCTGATCGCGCTGGTCCAGGTCATGCGCAACCTCTGGCAGCACGTGCCGCCACGACGTTGGCGCAACACCTGGCGCAACATACGCGACGAATTGCTGCGCGACCTTTTCCAGATCGCGGTGCTGCCGTTCGAGACCTGGCTCAACCTCGACGCAATCCTGCGCAGCGCGGGCCGCCTGATCTTTACCCGCAAGCACTTGCTCGAATGGACGCCGATGACCGATGCGATGCGCGGCGCCGCGTCCTCGCTGTGGGGTTATGTCTGGTTGATGTGGACTGCGCCTTTCACAGCGCTGATTGTCGGAGTGACGCTCGCAGTCGGAATGCCGCGGGTCCTTCCAGCCGCGCTGCCGTTTCTGGTGCTGTGGTTCGCGGCGCCATGGCTTGCGTGGTGGATCAGCCGCACTCCAGAGCGTCCGTCCTTGCCGCTGGACGCTACACAGCGCATCTTTCTGCGCAGCGTCGCGCGCCGCGTCTGGCACTGGTTCGAAACCTTCGTCAACGCCGACGAACACTGGCTCCCACCCGACAACTGCCAAGCCTTCCCTGTCGAACAGATCGCGCGCCGCACCTCACCCACCAATGTCGGAATGGCGTTGCTGGCCAACCTCACTGCGTACGACTTCGGTTACCTAACCCGCGGAGGATTGCTGCGTCGCACCGCTGCAACCCTGGATACGCTCGGACGGCTCCCGAGGCACCGTGGCCACTTCTACAACTGGTACGACACCGGCAACCTGCAACCGTTGTTGCCGATGTACGTATCGAGCGTGGACAGCGGCAACCTCATAGGCTGCCTTCTCGTACTCGCCAACGCACTCGAGCACACGGAGGACGAACCGCTGGTTACGCCTAACCTTGCGCGGGGTTTGCGCGACACCGCGCGAGTGCTGGGCGAGCAGTTGCCGGACGTCAACCCCTCCGATCCGCACGCAAACCTGGCGCTGGCGGCCACCATGACCGAGCTCGACGGGCTGCTCGCCGACGCGGTCGGCAACGCCAACGTGCTCCCTGTACTGCACGGCCTGCTTGCACGGATCGAGAGCGAAGCAGGCAAGCTTGCGCAACTCGTCGCCGACAATGCGATTGAGGGTGAATTCTCCGAGTGGGCGAGCGTGCTGGCACGTCAGGTAACCGCCGCGTGCGAGGAACTCGACGAGCTGGCGCCGTGGCTGGGTCTCGGCGATTCGGGTAGCGACGACGAGCGCGCGCGCGCGATGCTGGCCGAACTGGAACACAATCCCGGGAACGCACGTACCCGGGCGCTGGCGGCCGAGATCGTCAAACGGCTGGAAGCGGAAGGCGCAGCCGACTCTTGCGCCGCGCTGCGCGAATTGCAGGCCACGCTCAACCGTCGCCGCGACGATTCGCGCGCGCTGGCCGCGCATTGCCGCGAACTGGCGGCGATGGACCTGTCGTTCCTGTGGGACGAACGCCGCGAGCAATTCACCATCGGTTACGACGTCGAGCGCGACAAGCACGACAGCGGTCACTATGACCTGCTGGCATCCGAGGCGCGCCTGCTCAGCTACGTTGCGATCGCGCAAGGCCAGGTATCACCCACCCACTGGTTCAAGCTCGGCCGCCTGCTGACCATCGCCGCAGGCCGTCCCGCGCTGGTCTCGTGGAGCGGCTCGATGTTCGAATACCTGATGCCGCACCTGCTGATGCCGGCCTATCACAATACGTTGCTCGACGACACCTGCGCCGCCGCCGTCGCTCGCCAGATCCAGTATGGCGCGCAACAGCAGGTGCCTTGGGGCGTTTCCGAATCCGCCTACAACGCGACCGACGCCAATCTCGTTTATCAGTACCGCGCTTTCGGCGTACCGGGCCTGGGCCTCAAGCGCGGACTCGGCGACGACCTCGTGATTGCGCCGTATGCCACGGTGATGGCGCTGATGGTCGATCCCGCCGCCGCCTGCTACAACATGGAACGGCTCGCCGGGATCGGCGCGTTGACCCGCTACGGCTTCTGCGAGGCCCTCGACTTCACTGCCGGGAGGGTCAGCGAGAACGAAGATTTCGCGATGGTGCACAGCTGGATGGCGCATCACCACGGCATGAGTTTCCTTGCGCTGTCATCGCTGCTCAACCGGCAGCCGATGCAACACCGCTTCATGCGCGAGCCGATGTTCCGCGCGCACGAGCTGCTGCTGCGCGAAAAGATCCCCGAGGCACGTCCGCGCCACCCTGCGACGCTCGACGTCGAACAGCCACGCCAGACCCGTGCGCGAACCCACGCGCAGATGCGCGAAATCACGAACATGGGCACCCCATTGCCGGAGGTTCACCTGCTGTCCAACGGCAACTACCACGTGATGCTGACCCAGACCGGCGCGGGCTACAGCCGCTGGCGCGATCTCGCGCTCACGCGCTGGCGCGGTGACGCCACCTGCGACGACGAGGGTACATTCGTGTATTTGTGCGACGTCGATTCCGGCCACACATGGTCGGCCACCCGGCAACCCATGGGGGACCCGAGCGGCACTTGCAGTGCGACGTTCTCGCAGGCGCGCGCAGAGTTTCATCGCAACGATTTCGGCA
Source organism: Rhodanobacteraceae bacterium (assembly GCA_050737995.1). Classification (GTDB taxonomy): domain Bacteria; phylum Pseudomonadota; class Gammaproteobacteria; order Xanthomonadales; family Rhodanobacteraceae; genus 66-474. The sequence continues at coordinate 4,337 of JBOHYR010000110.1, read as the reverse complement.
TCGCGACAGAAGTGCTGGTCGCGGTATCGGCCGAGGACGACATTGAACTGCGCAGGCTGCGCATCACCAACCGCACTTTGAAAACGCGCACGCTGGAAATCACCAGTTACGCGGAAATCGTGCTGGCGACACCCGCTGCCGATGCCGCGCACCCGGTCTTCAGCAAGCTGTTCCTCGAAACGGAATCGGCGCCACAACTGGACGCGCTGCTGGCAACCCGCCGCGCGCGCAGCCCGGACGAGCGCAACCCCTGGCTCCTGCACCAGATGACCACGCGCGGCGGCACTATCGGCGAAGGCGGCTTCGAGACCGATCGCGAAGCCTTCCTGGGGCGTCTGCGCGATCCCTCCCATGCTCGCGCGCTGGCCGGCGATACGCCGCTGGGCCGCCACACGGGTGCGGTGCTCGATCCGATCGTGTCTCTGCGACGGCGTATCCGAATCCTGCCCGGCCATACTGCAGGCGTCGACATCCTCACTGGGGTAGCCGCCGACCGCAACGCAGCCCTGGCACTGGCGCGCAAGTACCGCGAGAGGCATCTGCACCAGCGCGTGTTCCAGCTGGCGTGGACCCACGAGCAGGTGACCATGCAGCAACTCAACATGAGTGCGGCCGAGGCGCAACGTTACGATCAACTCGCCGCAACCCTGGTGTACGGTCCGGGCATGGCTCGCCCGGCCGGCGACGACCAATTGCCCACCCAGCCGGCGCTGTGGAAACACGGCATCTCGGGCGACCTCCCGATCGTGCTGGCGCGTATCGCCAACGCCGCGCAGATCGATCTGGTACGGCACCTGATCCAGGCTCACGGCTATTGGCAGATCAGCGGTATCCACGCAGACCTGTTGATTTTCAACGAGGAACTCTCGGGTTACCGCCAGGAACTGCAGGAGCACATTCTTTATCTGATCGAGTCCGGTGCCGAGGCGCGCGGCGGTTGGGGACCGGGGCGGATCTTCGCCTGGCGGATCGAACACCTGCCCGCGCCCGATCGCGCCCTGATGCTGGCCAGCGCACGTTGCGTGTTCAACGGCAACGAGGGCCGCTTGCGCGACCAGATCGCACGCATGTTCGCAAGCGATCGCAAGGCCGCCACCGCCGTACAGCCGCCGCGAATCAAACCGCAACCAGGCAATTACGCGCTACAGCCCCCGTCCGAAGATCTGCGCCTGCCCAACGAACTGGGTGGCTTCCGCAACGACGGCAGCGAATATGCAATCTGGCTCAACGTCGACGCGCCAACACCCGCACCGTGGTGCAACGTACTTGCCAACGCCGGATTCGGGTCGGTGCTCAGTGAATCCGGCGGTGCCTACACGTGGGCAGAAAACGCGCACGAATACCGCCTGACGCCCTGGCACAACGATCCAGTGCGCGACACCAGCGGTGAGGCTGCATGGCTGCGCGACGAAGCGACCGGCGAATACTGGTCCGTCACGCCGCAACCTACGTCAAGTGGCAATCCGTACCGGACCTGCCACGGTTTCGGATACAGCCGCTTCGAACATGTGTACGCAGATATCTACAGCGAACTGACCGTGTACGTGGCGCACAATGCGCCGGTCAAGCTTTCGCTGCTGAAACTCACCAACAAGAGCGATCGCGCACGCCGAATCTCGCTGACCAGTTACGTCGAGTGGGTCCTCGGCGATCGCCGCGAACGCTGCGCAAACCACGTACAGACCCGTATTGACCCCCAATCCGGCGCGCTTGTCGCACGCAACCCGTTCGTGGACACCTTTGCGGATCGCGTTGCGTTCCACGCACTGGCCGCCCCGTCAGTGACGTTCTGTGCAGACCGTCGCGCCTTCATCGGACGCAACCGCAACCTCGGCGCGCCGCTGGGAATGCGCGCAGAGGCCCTCGACGGCAACTGTGGCGCAGGCCTCGACCCCTGCTCCGCGCAACGTGCAGTCTTCGAACTTGCGCCCGGCGAGGAAGTCGAAACGACCATCCTGCTCGGTGCCGCGGCAGACGACCACGAGATGCGTAACCTTGTGCGCGTCTTCGGCGATATCGACGCTGCGCGCAATGAGTTCAAACGCGTGCGTACAACCTGGAGCGACACCCTTTCCCAACTCAGGGTTCACACTCCCGATCCCGCGAGCGATCTGATGGTGAACGGCTGGCTGCCTTACCAGGTGCTGGCCTCGCGCATCCTTGCCCGCAGCGGCTATTACCAGTCGGGCGGCGCGTGGGGCTTTCGCGATCAGCTTCAGGACGTCATGGCCGTGATGCACGCGCGCCCCGATCTCGCACGCGAACAGTTGCTGCGGTGTTCACGACACCAGTTCGGCGAGGGCGATGTGCTGCACTGGTGGCATCCGCCCGCCGGCAAAGGCGTGCGCACCCGGATTTCCGATGACCTGTTGTGGTTGCCGTGGTGCGCGGCCGAGTACGTGCGCGTCACCGGCGATACTGCGGTACTCGACGAATGTACGCCCTTCATCGAAGGTCGCCCGCTAGCGGCCGATGAGGAGTCCGCGTACGAGGATGTGCGCGTCACCAGCGATGAGGCGACTTTGTACGAGCACTGCCTGCGCGCGATCCGCCGCAGCCTGCGGTTCGGCGCGCACGGCCTGCCACTGATCGGCGGCGGCGACTGGAACGATGGCATGAATCGGCTCGGTCTCTTGGGGCGAGGCGAGAGCGTGTGGCTTGGCATGTTCCTGCACGATGTACTGACGCGTTTCGCACAGCTGGCCACCGCGCGCGACGATGCCGACACCGCCAGCAAACTCGGCGCGTCCGCCGCCGAACTCGCGTCGATGCTGGAACGCCATGGATGGGATGGCGACTGGTACCTGCGTGCGTGGAACGACGACGGCGTCGCGATCGGATCGGTGCACAGCGGGGAATGCCGGATTGATTCCCTTCCCCAAAGCTGGTCGGTCCTGGCCGGAATCGGCGACAGGGCGCGCCGCGAAAATGCGATGGATGCCGTGCTGCGACAACTCGTCGATGCCGATGCGGGGCTGGTGAAGCTGTTCACGCCACCGTTCGACAAAACCTCGCTCGACCCCGGCTACATCAAGGGTTATGTGCCCGGCGTCCGCGAGAACGGGGGCCAATACACGCACGCGGCGATATGGGTGGCAATGGCACTGGCGAAACTGGGACGCACGGAAGACGCGTGGCGGATCGCGCGAATGCTCAATCCCATCCACCACAGCGATACCGCCGACGCGGCTCAGCGCTACCGGATCGAACCCTACGTGCTGGCCGCCGACGTCTATGCCGCACCCGCTCACATCGGGCGTGGTGGCTGGAGCTGGTATACCGGCTCGGCGGCCTGGATGTACCGTTTGCTCACGGAATCGCTGCTGGGCTTGCGCCGCGAAGGCACCCGCCTGACTTTCGCGCCTTGCGTGCCGGACGACTGGACACGCTGGTCGGCCGACTGGCGACACGGCAGTACGCATTATCACATCGAATTCGTGCGCCAGCCCGGCGACACGGGTGTCGCCGACATCAGCCTTGATGGCCGGCTGCAGTCCGGTCACGTGGTCGATCTTGTCGATGATGGCGAGGTTCACGACGTGCTGGTGCGATTCGGCAAGCCGGATGGGTCATGGCAAACCGTGGACAAAGGTAGCGGCGATCGCACGGCACACGAGGGCGCGCCGGCCGATGCACGTTGACGCTGCGGTCACGGCGGTTCGGGAAAAGTTTGCGTTTCAACAGAAGGATCGAGCATGGCAACCACTTTCACCTGCGATTTCGACGCCCCGGGGAGCACCCTCGCCCATGTCTGGAGTCACACGGTCGGAAGCGGCCACGCCGACCTCGCACTGCGCGCCGACTGGCAGCAGCAGATGGCGAAAACGCACAAGGAACTCGGCGTCCGACATGTACGCTTCCACGGGATCCTCGACGACTCGATGGGCACTTACCTGATCGAGATGGACAAGAATTTGTACTCGTTCTTCAACGCCGACCAGATCTTCGATTTCCTGGTCTCGATCGGGATGAAGCCGCTCGTGGAACTGTCGTTCATGCCGACGGCGCTGCAGACCGGCGGCGACACCGTGTTCTTCTACAGGGCCAACGTCACGCCGCCGCGCGATTACGCCAAGTGGGCCGACCTCATCACGCGGCTGGTGAAGCACTGGGTCGAGCGCTACGGTATCGATGAGGTGCGTTCGTGGTATTTCGAGGTGTGGAACGAACCCAATCTCGATGCATTCTGGAAGGGCAAGCAGGCCGACTATTTCAAGCTCTATCAATACACCGCCAACGCGATCAAGAGTGTCGATGCGCAAATCCGCGTGGGCGGCCCCGCCACCGCCGACGACGAATGGGTGCCTGAATTCCTGCAATTTTGCGACGGCAACAAA
>JBOHYR010000109.1:0-17202 GCA_050737995.1 Rhodanobacteraceae bacterium | reverse complement strand
TGCGCACTTCCCACAAGCCGGGTTCCATCTTCCGCACCAGCGGCATGCCCAGTGGCCAGCCGAACTGCACGGTTTTGAGATCCTCGCCGATGACCTTGCGCGCGTCCGGCGGCAGCGACTTCAACCAGTCACGAACGGGCTCACGGCCTTGATCCGCGGCGTAGAAGCGGACTTCTAGAACGGGAAGAAGTGGCGGCACACGTGAAGTGTACATATTTTGGTACGTTGCTGCAAGCGACGGATGCCTATCGTGCCGGTCATTCGCGCAACAACACGGCTCGATTTCCGCAGACACGTTTGCCATGCAGTCTTGGTTGTTTCCATTGCGTTACCGGGCTCGAGGTCACCATCGAAGTCCCGACTGGAGACTGCGATGGAAAATCAATCCCACCAGCCTTTGAACGAGAACAAGCTCCCACGTGGGTCCTGCAGATCTACCGTGACTCTGCATGTTGCGGGTTTTGGATAGGTAATGGCGCTCTTGCGATCGTAAACGTGGGCCCCAGCGCCGTGTGTCGTCGCCTTGAGGCGCCTCGACCTTCATGACTTCCACTTCCATGTTGCAGACAACTGGGCGCAGGAGCGGCCCACAAGCACCCGCTATTGCTCGAGAACCTGATGCCCTGAAGTGCCTGCATGATGGAAGACTGTCGTTGCGTGCACTCGCAGCGCCAATGCTCAGACATGCACGCGGTCATCGGCAGAAATCGTTGATGACGCGCACGACCGCCGCGCTCGGCCCCCAGTTGAACGCTTCCGGCGAGCCGCTGTCGGCAACGTTGTAATACACGATTCCGTTCGGGTACAGCACGACGGAAATGCCGCCGAACCCCGACATGAACGGTATCCACGTTGGCTTGTGACAGCCTGTGATGGGCGCGACATCACGGGCCCAGAAGCCGAGTTGGTAGCGGAAATCGGGGTAGGCCTGCACAACAAACCCGCGATGGCCCTCGACCCGCTGCAGTGCAAGATCGAGTAAATGAGAATCGAGCACCTGCTTGCCATCGATCTTGCCGCCGCCTGTGCCAATGAACAACGCAAGCCTTGCGATATCGTCGCGATTGAACTGCAAGCCGTAGCCGAAGAACGGCTGGGCCGCAGCGTCGGCAGTCCGGCGCGTCACTTGCGCCGTGGGACTGAGATCGAGCGGCTTGTAGATCTTCGCATCAACCACGTCACGGAAAATATCCGCTTGTTCTTCACCGGGGAGGCTACGCAGATAGCGGTTGAGTTCGTCGCCAAGCAGAAACGTATCCGAGGTGTGGTAGACCCAAGTGGTTCCTGGCGCCGCACGACGCGGATACGCACCGCAACTGAATGCCGCCTTCTTCTGCTCCATCGTCGCGTAGAAAAAGTTCCGGACCTTTGTTGAGTCCTCGTCGGCCATGTAGCCGGTCGAGTCGTAGTGACCCGTGGTCATGTCCAGCAAATTCCGCAGCGTGACATCATGCCAGCTTGATGACTCACATCCCGGCACCGGCGCGAATTGCGGCACAGTCAACTTCTGCGTGCCCGGGTGATCCTGCTCCACCGCCATCAGGGCGAGCGCGGCTTCGGCCGACTTGGCGGTCGAGTACGAAGGAAACGGCAGCACATCGCAATACGGGTACTCGCCGTGACGCGTGGGGCAATCGGAAACGTAATTGATGCCGTGTACCACCAGGCCATACAGAGTGCGCGAGCGCGACTCGCCGATGGCCAGCTGGGACGGATCGACGCCGGGAAAATCCTCCGACAGTTGTGCGATGGGTCGCTCGGGCAATCGACGAGCCTGGTTCTGCCGGTATGCCACAATCACGGCGTCCTTGGCCGACACCTGGTGTGGCGTATAGATCGCGTCGAGCATGCCCCACATGTCGAACTGGAGGTACTTGCAGGTTTCACTGCTGATCTGCATCGAGGTGTGCGAAATCGAGCCGTCCGCGCGAAATAGAAATGTCATCACGCCGTAGTGCGTGCAGTTCATATGCTTTTGGACCAGCGCGAACGGCAGCGCCGCACGCGTGTAGCCGTGGTCTCCCGGCTCGTTCCACACTCGTCCCGGTTCCAGCACGAAATCCCAGTACGGATGATCGGTCACGATGTACCCGCGTCGAACCGGCAGTAGCACATTGCCATCCTGCACGAACTCGTAGTCGAAATCGGACGGAAAAGTCCTCGCCTCGGCGATCTGTGCGGTTGATAGAAACCCCTTGTCCGCAAGAATGGTGCGCGTCCTGACCCTTCCGCTGACTCGCAAACTGCCTTCAAAGGACGCCGTCGGTGCTTGCGCGTCAGTTGGCGGTGCATACGCGGACAAATCAGTTTCGCCCAGGCGACGGCCCTCCATCAGCGTCGCGTAGGTCAGCTCCGTGCGTGTCGCTGGTTCATCAGCGGCGTGAGCAGCAGGCACAAACGACATCACGGCACCAGCGAGGAGCACGGCCATGTCAGCCAAGTGGGCACGCGCATTCACTGGATCCCGCCAACGCAGGTGTACTTCAGCACGGTGTAATCGAGCAGCCCGTACTTCGAGCCCTCCGAGCCGACCCCGGAGTGCTTGATGCCGCCGAAGGGGGCGACCTCGGTAGAAATCATCCCGGTGTTGATGCCGACGATGCCGTACTGCAGTGCCTCGCTCACCCGCCAGCTCCGCGCGAGGTCGCGGGTGTAGCAATAGGCGGCCAGACCGCTGTCAGTGTCGTTTGCCATCGTGATTGCTTCGGATTCTTCGCCGAAACGGAACAGTGCCGCTACCGGCCCGAAAGTTTCCTCCTCAGCCAGCCGCATTCCAGGCTTCGCGTCCAGGATCACGGTTGGCTCGAAGAACGATTGGCCGAGCTCATGCGGGTGACCGCCGCACATTAGTCGCCCACCCTTCTGCAGCGCGTCGCGAACATGCGCCTCGACTTTCCCGACCGCTTCTTGATTGATAAGCGGCCCTTGGCTCGTTGCCTCGTCCAATCCATCGCCCACCTTGAGTTTTCCAACTGCCTCGACCAGCGCCTCGGCAAACCGATCGTAGATGCTGTCTTGCACCAGGAAACGGTTAGCGCACACGCAGGTTTGGCCGCTGTTGCGAAACTTGCTGGCAATTGCGCCCGCGACGGCCGCATCAACTTCGGCGTCATCAAATACGATGAATGGTGCATTGCCGCCGAGTTCCAGCGACACCCGTTTCATAGTCTCCGCGCAGCGCGCCATCAGCAGCTTTCCAACGGCGGTCGAGCCGGTGAAACTGAGCTTGCGCACGATCGGGTTGGAAGTCATTTCGCGCCCTATCGCCTCGTCATCGCGCCCGGTAACGATATTGATGACACCTGGAGGGATGCCCACGCGGTCGGCCAGTTCGGCAAACACCAGCGCCGAGAACGGCGTTTCCAGTGCGGGTTTGCAAACGACGGTACAACCCGCGGCCAGCGCCGCTCCGAGCTTGCGCCCCAGCATTGCCGACGGGAAATTCCAAGGCGTGATTGCCGCAACCACGCCGACTGGCTGCCGGGTCACAATGATGCGCTTGTCGGTCTGATGGCCGGGTATCACGTCGCCATAAAGCCGCTTGCCTTCCTCGGCAAACCACTCGATGAAAGACGCCGAATAGCCGACCTCGCCGCGCGCCTCGTTAATCGGCTTGCCGCCTTCGGACGTCATCAGGACCGCGAGGTCCTCCTTGTGGGCAAGCATTTCGTCATGCAAGGCGCGCAACAACTTCGCACGGTCACCTGCGGTGCTGCGTGACCACGCGGCAAGCGCCCGCGACGCTGCCTCGATCGCACGCCGTGTTTCCGCCGCGCCCATGTCCGGCACTTTGCCCACTAGCGCACCGGTCGCCGGATTCCAGACTTCCGCTTTGCCGCCGTTGTCCGAGTCGCACCAGGACGCGCCGATCCGGCCTTGCATGCGCAAGAGTTTCGGATCGGACAGCCGCACGCTTTCGCTGGTACCGCTCATAGCCTCTGCACCCATGATCTAAACCACCTCCGTCGCCATCGTTCTGCCGAGCCCGTCCACCCGTCGCGCAGCGACCAGCATCGCCACGGTCGCGATCACCAGGAAGGCCAAGCCCATGCTGATTAACGGCCCATAGTCGTTCGGCCCGACAACCCAACCGGCAAACAGCGGCCCGGAGGCCAGTCCGAGTCCAGAAATGAACCCGGCCAGCGTCGCGAGCCGGCCCGTGCGGTCGAGCATCGAAACGATCCCGAACAAATAGGGCACCACGAACGACCAGGTGATCGCGGTACTCGCGTTGGCCGCGAAAAAGACGCTCGAGTGGCTGCTCCAATACAGGGCGGCGATGCCGATCAGCGTCACAACCATCGCGACAGACAGCGGCCGAGTACGCCCGAACTTCGTACCGAATACGATCACGAATAACGCTCCGAGGGTCCCTATCCAGGTCGTCCAACCGACGGTTCGGCTTATGAAGGACAGTGTCAGCGCGTGGCTTTGCCCCAGTGGAATGATGAAGGCAAACAGACCCATGTTGGCTGCTTGAAACAGGAACAATGCCAACAGCGTCGCGACTGTCAGCGCGATGGACCGTGTTGCCGGAAGATTCGCGGTCGCGACGCCATCCGCGAGCCGCGGAGTATCACGCATGCGCAGGAAGATCGCGGTGATTACCGCGGCAACATCCATCGCCGCCATGCATGCGAACAGCACCCAAGTGCCATGTTCCTTTACCAGTTCGGGCAACCACCAGCTCCCGAGACCGCCGAAGGCGAACTGGAAGGCAAGCAGCGAGCCGAACGCACGATCCGGGAAACGCGTGCGGGCAAGCAGCGACAGCGCAACGCCAACCGACATTCCGCCGACCAGGCCGTCCACGGCACGCAACGGCAGCAGCACGCCGTACGAATGCACCATCAGCGAGGCGAGTTCCAGCGCTAGCACGACGCACAACAAGCCGACCAACACAGGTCGCCACGGCAAGCGCCTGACCACGAAGACGGCGATGAGGCCGCCAACGCTTGCTCCATAGATATTTGTCGACATCACGGTGCCTGCCTGGGCGCTCGAGAAGCCGAGCGTGCTGGTCAGGCCGTCGACGATTGCCGCGGCGAGGTTGACGTAGAAAAATCCAGCAGTGCCGAGCAGTGCCAGCATCACATACAACCATGGACCTTCGCGCGAAGTGGTATCCGAGACGCCCGTGGTGGACGTTGCCATCTTGTCCGCCCCGTTCATGCCGGAGCCCCGCTGTCGATAGCAACACCCGCCGCGCGAAGGAAAGCTGCAAGCGGCTCCAGCCCCGAGGCATGACGCCGCCACAACCCCACCGAGGAACGGTAGATCGGTTGTCGCACCTGCGCCGCACTTGCCGTTAGCGATGGCAACGGGTTTTTGTCGAAGTGCAGGCAAGCAGGCTCCCACGGCATGCCAACATGTTTCAGTAGGGCCTGCGTCGTCTCTTCCGGGGCCGCCACCAAGTGTTCATAGTCAATGGTCAACATCAGGCCGGATGGCAGGTTGTCCTGCCAATGGCGCATCAGCCGATCGAACGAGAGCCAGTAGCGGCCGAGGTCGGCAAGATCGTAGGAATACGGATAGGCCATCCGGAAGAGTGTCTTGTACATCGCGTAACACACGTCCATGGGCTGACGCCGCACGTAGACGATGCGTGCGTTCGTCAGCGCTCGCGCGATCAGGCCGAGATACAGGAAGTTCGCGGGCGTTTTGTCGACTACACGGGCTGCGAAGTGCGCCGAGAGCCGCGCGCAGTAGGCGCTCCCGTGTCGCAATGGATCCACGTGAATAGACTTTTCCAGCAATTCGGACTTGCTCTTGCAAGGTCCGACCAGCTTCATCAACGTCGTTGCAAAGTCGGTGCTTTCGCCATGGCTGCCTATCCGGCTGTGCGAGCTGAGTATCCGATCGACCAGAGTAGTGCCGCTGCGCGGCAACCCCACCACAAAGACTGGACGCGAATCGTCGCAGCCGGTGACCTTCTCGCGAATCATCGACCGCGTGCAAACCGCACCGATGTCACGCATGATCGCCTCGTCGTCTTCCACGCGATAGGACAGCATCGATCGCCGCGCCGCCGCGCCGTGTGACAACGCCCCGAACGATCGCTCGTATTCGCCGAGATCCTCAAGTTCCCGGGCCAGTGCGTAGTACAACGGAACTTGCTCCTGGCGCTGCAATTCTGGCCGCCGCAGCGCGCGTTCGATCTCCGCCACATGATTGCGCCCCGGTATTTGCCGCCGCAACGTCGCGCGGTTGTACCATGCATCGTAATCCCGGGATTGGTCGGCGATCACGCTGTCCAGCGCGGCCTCAGCTTCTTCCATCCGGCCCAGCGCAATCAGAGCTGTGGACTGGTTGTAACGGTACGCGACATGTGCTGGCTCGAGAGCTACGGCGCGCGCGTAGAAGTCAGCAGCACGCTCCGGTTCGCTGAGTCGCATGTACAGTTGCGCGACGTCGTGCGCCAGCGCTGCCTGTGGGCCGACTGATACGGCGATCGCATCTAGCTCGTGCCGCGCAGCGGCGAGATCCCCCCGCGCGAGCAAAGCCTCGACCGCGGCTGTCGTCGAAGGTGCCCGCGATGCCTTTTCCGGAACGCGTGCCAAACCTTAGAACCGGTATGTGAAGGTTACGCCGACTGTACGCGGCAGGGTGGTGATTAGCTTGGAATCGTTTCCGTAGAAATTCTGCGCGGGCGAGGTGCCCATGTAGTCGGTGGTGTAAATACCGGTAGCGCCCCTCGTGTTGGTCAGGTTCTTGAGCCAAAGGATGGCCGTCCAGTCACGTACGCTGTAACTGGCGGACGCGTTCAATATGGTGAACCCAGGTAGCGTGTACGCAAATAGCGGACTGACGCTGATCGAGTTCTGCGACGAGGACTGATAAGATGCATCCAGATGCAGTCTCACCAGTCCCGACCACGCGGCGAAAGAATAATTGCCGCTCGCATTGAAGTGGTTCTTGGAGACGCCCGGCAAGGGTGCGCCGCTGGTGTTGATCAAGTACGTTCCGTCCGGCGGGTAGGCATTCTCGGTGAGATACGAGTCGGTATAGGTATAACCGAGACCGTAAGTGAAGTGTTCGCCCGCCTTGCCCTGGACTTCGAGTTCGACGCCCTTGGACACTGCACGCCCCATGTTTTGCACCGCAAAAAATCCCCAGTTGGTGGTTGCGGTATTGAGCTGCGGGTTCTGCCAGTTCGTGTAGAAGACGTCAGCGGTGTAAGTGAGGCCGCCAAGCAGCCCCTTGAAGCCCACCTCGTGGTTTAGCACGGTGTCAGGGCGATAAAACTGCCACGCCGGATTTTCAGCGAAGTAACCGGTAATCGGGATGCCGTTGGCGCCGCCATGCCGATAACCTTGGGAAACCGTCGCGTAAAGCTGGTTCGAGTCGTTGAACCACCAGGACATGTTCCCATAGAACAAGGTCTTGGAAGTGCGTTGCGTGTTGGTGGAGAAGGAGCTCGAGAAGATCGACGTGTACAGTCCGGTGTGCTGGTCGACGGTCGCCGTGTAGTCGTCGCGGAAACTCCGAACTCCCAAAGTGAATTGTAGAGAATCCGTGGCGTGCCAAGTGCCCTGACCATACAACGCGGTTTCGTCATAGTGCCCCGTCTGGATGTAGTGAAAGTCGTTGTCGTTGATGACGGAATCCGCGAACGCCGGATAGGCCGCGTCCCACCAATCCTTGAAACCTACCAAGTAACTATCTTGTGTCGCGAAGGTATGCTGGTCGTGGTAGTAAGCGCCCAGGATGTAGTCAAACGGACCACCGGATTTTGACACCAAGCGGAACTCCTGGGTGAAGGCCCGGTCGCCATAGTCGCGCACAGCGGTCTCCATCGGCCTCGGATAGTTGTAATAGAAGGCCGCGAACCAATCGTTCTGTGCGTAGAATCCAGTGTTGTCACTGGTGATGTCGCCCTTGTGGTTATAGTAGGACGTACTTGAAGTTAACGTCGCAAAGCCGAGATCGAGATTCGCCTCCAGACTGGTCAGGTGAACATGACGATTGGATGGCTCAAGCTGGATCGCACCCAACTGATTGCGCTGGTAAGGCACACCATCGCCGTTGGTGCCCAGCGAAGTGCCCAGGCGTGAACCGAAGCGGTCGGCTTGGGCCATGTAACTGAGCTGCACGTTAAAAATGTCATTGGGCTTCCAGAGCACCGAGATGCGCCCATAGTTCTGCTTGACCGTGTCTGCGTCCTTTTTGTCGTAATACTCGGTAGCGGGCGACAGGATGCCATCCGGTGTCACCGGTGCCCCGTTGCTGCCCAACTTGTAAAGGTTGATGTAGTCGGTGACCCCAGGGTAATCGTTGCGCGTCCCATCCACTCGCAGCGCAACCGTACTTCCGAGCGGCGCGTTCAACACGAACGACTCTGAGTTTCCGATCCCCGACGATCCATCCACACTTGACAGGCTGGAACTCACGCTGCCATTGAACTGGTTCAACTGCGGCTTGTTGAGGATGTAACGCACAGTGCCGCCCAGTGAGCCGGAACCGTACAGGGTTCCTTGCGGCCCGCGCAGAACTTCCACGCGATTGATATCGGATAGCAGGAAGTTGGCGAACAACGGCACCGAATCGATGTACGTCGCCACCGGAGCCGCAGACGACACGGCATAATCACCGAGCGCAGAACTGTCGACATTGATGCCGCGGATACGGATGTTGTTGACCACGCTGGAATTGCGCGGGCCACTGTCGACGACATTGACACCTGGGATGCTGCGGAATAATTCCGCGTTGTCCAGGATATTGTCCTGCTCGATCGTGCTACCAGTAACTGCACTGATGTTGTACGGGACGGTGATGATCTGTTGCACACGGCCCGTGGCGGTGACCTCGATCGTGCCCAGCGTCTTGGGCTTTTTCTTTTTGTCCTCTTGCGGCTTCGGTTGACCTGCGGCGGCTTGGCCATCCTGCTGCGTCGGAGTTGGCTGTTGGCCTTGGGCGGCAGAGGCGGTCGTGGTTTGGGCCGTGGTCAGCCCAGGAGCCGACGTCAGAAGCCCAAGCATGATCGCGGCCGGCAATGCACGGGTACGCCACGCGAAATTGCGCGGCCAGGTGATTTGCGGTGTATTCACAGACAACCTCCCCCCTCTCGTAGGGCTGCTTCGATCACGTCACGCTTGGTCATTCCTCGCCGTCAGGTACGGCGAGTCGTCCCAAGCTCGACAGGAAATCCGATGGCGCGACACCCGTGCCATAGGCAGGAAACACGATCTTGCTGTCACGGAAACTCTTGAGCGGCTGCGCAACGCAATTCCAGCCGCGCTCGCGAACACTACGCAGATAGGCGAGGTCGATCTCGAACGTGATGATTTCGCGACCGCTGCCCGCCTGATGGATGACCTCACCACCAGGCCCACAGATGATCGACCGCCCGAGCCCGAGCTGGCCTGCAACGTTGATATCTACGAAATAACACTGGTTGATCGCGGCCGATGCGCGCGAGATTGACAACTCCACATCCCTGTCGATGGTGTATGTCATTGTCGGATGCAGGATCATCTCTGCACCCATGCTGGACAAGGATCGGGTGGTTTCCGGGAACCACATGTCGTAACAAATCAACAAACCAAAACGACCGACACCCGGGACGTCGAACACCACGGACTCGCGCCCCGGCTCAATTCCCTTCTCGTATGGGAAATAAGGGAATTGTTTGCGATACCGAGCAACCACCGTGCCGTCCGGATCAATGACGGGCACCGTATTGAAGATGCGGTTTTTTCTGCGCTCGTACATTGAGCCCGGTATCAGCCACAGCTTGTTCTTGCGTGCGATTTCGCAAAAACGATGTTCGGCCGGCCCCGGCATAGTCTGCGCGCGGGCCGGACTGGCACCGAAGACCGCGAGTTCACCAAGCACCACCATGCGCACCCACGGTAGCCGCTTCCCAATTGCGGAGACCTCGGCCGCGATGCGCGCAAGATTGTCGCCGTTGTCGAGATCAAGCTGCAGCGCGGCGATGCCGAACCGGCGGCTGGCCTTGTCTGCCTTGTTTGATGTCGCCTGCTTCGCCAAGGTTCTATTCCGGTTTCGGGCGATGTCCCTTTGCCCCGACAGTAGGCCGGAATACATGCGTCACTTAGTGCCAGTCTGGACGAACCAATGGGGCCAGTTTTCACATACGGGCAGCCGATTTGCGGCGTGGCTTGTCCAGAATCACGGCCTGGTCGACCAAATTTCCGGAGTCGTCGTACCAGTAAACCTGCCCGCCATCTATGGCGACCGCGAAGCCTTCCGCTTCGCCGTACGCCCAGTTCTCCCATTGGCGGTGCCAGCGACCGTCTTCGATCCACCATCGGCCACGGTCGGGGTCGTCGCTGGCGTATCCCGCCATGCCGATCAACTCCCCGGAGCGGCAAACGCGTATCGTGCACGGCTCGCCGTATACCGTGTTGTAGAGGAGAACCTTGCCGGCAATCGCGCTGCGCAGGGATGCGTCCGACAGACATTTGCGCATACCGGCATCGGCATTGCCGGATGTCCGCGAAGCGTGGAACACGCGCGCAAGGATGCGGACACCATCTCGAATGCGTTCCTCGGGAATGCTCGTCACGCCCATCGTGAACGCGTCGCGCGCTCCGCCGAGACGGGCTGGCTGAATCAGGACCCCTGCCTGAGCCGCACGAGTCGCCAAGGCTTGCGCATCCTGTCCGTCCCTGCATCGTACCCAGTAGGCGCTGACCCCAGGCATCGTTTCGATTTGGACGGTCGTATGCAGATAATGATTCAGCGCATCGCGCAATGCCATTCGGCGCTTCGTCAGCACACGCCGCGCCTTGTGTAACGATGCTGCGTAATGGCCCTGCGCGAAGAAATGCGCCCATGCCCGCTGCTGCAGAGGATCAGGCACGGCGCCTGAAACGCGCCGCAGACGCCGCAGACGCGCAATGACGGATGCATCGGCAACCAGGATTGCGAGCGGCATTCCGCACGCAGCAACGGGCGACAGGCGACTCACATACACAATGCTGCCGCGCCCGACATTGGCATACAGCGCCGGTCTGGCCGCGCCAGCTTCGAGTGTGTCACTAGGAATGTCCTGTTCGATTACAACACCATCGTTTCGCGCAACAGCTTCGATGAGCTCCAGCTCGATCCGCGCACCGGATGCTATGCCCGATCGTGCGCTGGTTACGACGATAACCCCGGCTGGGAGGGATCGCGGGTTGCCGGGGTTGAGATACTCAATACGCGCGTTCCGCCCGCGTAGTGTGGCCAGCAACTCTGGATCGACGGGCTCCTCCAGCCATACAGGCGTACCGGCCCGCACCAGCAACGTCATCAGGAACTGAAGACCCTGACGCGCCGAGGCCATCACCAGCACTTCTTCCGGCATGGCACTGATGCCCCGCTCCGGCAACGCCTTGGTGCGGATCTCCTCGATCAGCATCGGGTCGTCCAGTTCGTTGTTCCCGTCCGACCACTGCGCCGCGTCGCGCGGGCAAGACGCCAAGCGGACGGCCTTGCGCCATTCTTGTAGCGGCGCCAGCGACGAGTCGATCCGCCCATCCCAGAACGGATAAGGATACTGACGCCAGTGCTGCGGGCAGCGCGCGCCGTCATCGGCGGGGACGCTGGCCATCTTGTCCGCAATCGGCGATCCGTTCGTATCCGGAATGCGCCGACCCACCACACGTCCGTCAAGCGATGTGGGTGATACGAAGATCCCGCTGCGCTCCCGCGCTTCAAGGTGTCCCTCGGCGACGAGATCCCCATAGGCAAGCACCACCGTATTGCGGGATACGCCGAGGCGATTGGCGAGTGCTCGCGACGACGGTATCTTGCGACCCGGGCGCAACGCGCCTGTTTGGATCGCATCGACAATCCACAGGCGCAACTGATCTTGCAGGCTCAGATGCCCGGTTCGGTTCAGTGCAATGGTGATGTCAGCCATAAAGTTCTGCACGACGTCCTGCACCGCGTTCGATCTGCAGTTCCACCACAGTGAATTTCGTCAGGGTTGTCGCAATGCGCGCTCCAGCAGAGCCATGCCTTCGTCCAGCAAATCGCTTGGAATGGTCAGCGGGAACAAGAGTCGGATTGCCTCCCCCTGGGCGCCGCAGATCAGGATGATCAAACCCAGTTCGTGCGCGCACTGCACGACTGCCTTGGTCGCCACGGGGTCGGCAGCTTCAGAGCCACGGGCGTGCAACAAGTCGAATGCGATCATCGCACCGCGTCCACGAATATGCCCGATAGCGCGCAGATCTGCGCGCGAGGCAAGCTCGCGCAGACGTGCTGTCACGCGTTCGCCAAGCGACACGGCACGCGCCAGTAGATCTTCCTCTTCGATCACCTGCAAGGTGGCCAACGCGGCAGCACACGACACCGGAGAACCTGCGTAGGTCCCACCAAGACCACCTGGCGTGACCTTGTCCATCAACTCGGCCCGTCCAACCACACCTGAAATTGGGAAACCGCCACCTAGCGACTTTGCCACGGCGATCAGGTCCGGCCGTACCCCAGAGTATTCAATCGCGAACATCTTGCCCGTGCGTCCGAATCCAGCTTGAATCTCGTCGGCTATCAGCACGATACCGTGCCGTGAACACAGCTCCCGCAGTTCGAGCAGGAACGCGTCGGGAGCAGGTGTAAATCCGCCTTCCCCCTGCACGGGTTCGATGATGATGGCGGCCACCTGGTCTGCCGGAACGTCGCTTTGGAACAATGCATCCAGGGCGGCCAGACTCTGCGCGCCGGTCACGCCCCGGTATTCAGCAGGGAACGGCGCGTGAAAAATATCGGGCGGCATCGGTCCCACGCCAATCTTGTATGGCGACACTTTCCCGGTGAGCGCGAGTGTCAGCAGGGTTCTACCGTGGAACGCGCCCGAAAAGGCGATCACCGCTGAGCGGCCGGTCGCAACGCGCGCGATCTTGACCGCGTTTTCAACCGCCTCCGCACCGGTGGAGAAAAATATCGACTTGGCGTCGCCCTCGATTGGCGCCAGTGCATTCAGTTTTTCTGCCAGGGCGACGTAAGACTCGTAACCGACTACTTGGAAGGCGGTGTGGGTGAAAAGATCGAGTTGCCCACGCGCCGCCTTCACAACCGTAGGATGACGATGTCCCACGTTCAATACGGCGATGCCGGCGGCGAAGTCGATGTAGCGATGCCCATCGACGTCCCACAACTCTGCATTCTCCGCGCGCGCTGCAAACACCGGCATCGCGGTCGACAATCCCCGCGGCAGGGCACGATTGCGACGTACCTGAAGCGATTCGTTATGGGTCATGTAACGGTTCCTCGCAAACTGTTAGCGTGCTAAGCGAGGCGGTCAAGGCGTAGGTCCAGTCTTTCATCCTGCATAGTGCCAGATCGGATCCTGCACAGCCACAACCTCAGAACGGCGGAGCCCTGCTTTCTCGCTTGGGTTGACGCACAACCAGATTCGTTTATGGGGAACCCTACGTAAGGGGCGCATAGTGCTCATGGCGGAGCGCGAGCTCAATGCGTGAGCCAGCCGGGACATCAGCCTCTAGCAAAGTGCCCGCTAACATCTCCTTAGGAGACTCCTCGTCAACACCGGCCATTTGAAGCCCTTGCCTTTCGCTTGCAGGCGGTTGCGGTGGAACAGTTTTGGATGCTGCGTGGTGCGTGTCAGTGCGGGGCTTTGGCAAGGTCTCAGACTGCATTTCCTTAGACGGTCTTGTTTGAAGCACCAATGCTGGCGCCGCGTCCGGCATGAAGAAAACCAGAAAGGCGCTTGGGTTGCATCGCATAGGTCAAAATCGGTGCAATCTAGGCAACATTTGGGCAATCAAGACAAAATGCTGCCCTGGATATTGCATAACGCATTGATTTATATGGCGCGCCTGGCGGGATTCGAACCCACGACCCCTGCCTTCGGAGGGCAGTACTCTATCCAGCTGAGCTACAGGCGCGTTGACCCTTTTCGCCCGGTTATTTCGACTCGATGTCGGCCTTCGGGAGGGCAATACTCTATCCAGCTGAGCTACGAGCGCGTTGACCAGGCCGGGAGCACAGCGCACACGGGTCGCGCAGTATAAACCAACTGCCACGGTAGCCTCTTTCAAGACCTGTCGTCGGTGCGCCTGCGGAGCGCCGCGTTTGCGAGATTGATCCACCAATGCAGCCATCCATAGGACAGCCGCACCTTTTGCTCGCCCACCGGCATGTCCGCGCGGACGGTCACCCACGACGATTTGGTATACGCCGTCTGCTGCTCGGGATACACGCTGCGATGACCGACAATGAGGTAGGCGGCGATTGCCGCGCCGGCGACGTACAGCGCGCTTCCGCCGCCGAATAGCTCGACACCCATCAGGATCGCCGCGATCGGGGTATTGGATGCCGCTGCCACGACCGAAGTCAGTCCTACCCCCGCGCCCAGCGCCGCGGGTATCCCGAGTAAGTGCGCAAACGCACCGCCAGCAACATCCCCCATTACGAATTGCTCCGTGACAAGGCCGCCGTAGAATCCCGAACCCAGCGTGATCGCAACCAACAAGGCCTTCCATAAAAAACCGAGGTAGGGCATCGGCTGGCCCTCCAGCGCGCGCTCCATCAGCGGCAGGCTCAGGCCGAGATAATCGGTGGGAATTACGAGTATCAACATCGCCAGCACAACACCGCCGATGCATGGAACCAGCGGTGGCCAGATCGCAAAGCGTTCGCGCAACCATGCGAACAGCTGCTTCATCCTTTGCAGCAACTCGACGAATATCCACGCGATGCCACCGCACAGGATGCCAATCACGACGGTTTTCAGGAATAGCAGTTCGGTGAAATCACCCGCGAAAGAGATGTGGTACAGAGGATATGGAACGCCCCAGAAGCGGCTGACCTCATACGCAGTTACGCCGGCAACGATGGCTGGGAACAGGAAGTTGTGGCGGATACGGCCGATCGCCAGCACCTCGACGCCGTAGATGGCGCCGGCAATCGGGATACCGAATACGCTGGCAAAACCCGCACTTACGCCGCAGGCCACCAAGCGCCTGCGCAGTTCGGAGTTGAGGTGCAGCACTTCACCGACGCCGGCGGCAATGCTTGCACCGATGTGCGAGCATGGGCCTTCCTTGCCGGCCGAACCTCCACACCCCAGCGTGATCAATGTTGCAACCGGTTTGATCCACAGCGTCTTGAACGGCATCTTCCCATGTTGATCGTTGACCGCGATGATCACCGAATCCTTGAGGCCGCCGCGATGGCGCCGGTAGCCGTAATAAAGCAGCAAGCCGTTCAACAAACCGCCGACCGGCAGCAAGGTCATTTGCAACCACAATGGCGCCGCGGACGCGCGCCCCGCCGTTGAGAACAGAATCCTCAGGAATACGCTGACGCCCGTACCGACCAGCGCGCCAGTCAACATCGACAGCACCAGCCACTGCAAGACAGTCGCCAGCATCACGAGGGGCTCGGCCAGGTAGAAGCGGCGCATGGACCGTGTCGGATAACAAAAGGAAATCCGCTCATTGTATTGAACGTGCAACGTGGCGTCGTCGCCCGGCCTGACGGACCCTGCCTGGGTCGCCAAGGAATCACTTTGACCCTGGCCGCGCTTGACACGAAGGGTGCAAGCACTAGACTGCCCGGCTGTTTGCGTGATCATGTGGCTAGGCAGGTCAGCCGGTCATGGCGCGCACTCATGGTGCGTAGGTCTAACCGCTACAATTGATTACTCTGGCTACGTAGCTCAGCTGGTTAGAGCACGGCACTCATAATGCCGGGGTCGGTGGTTCGAGCCCACCCGTAGCCACCATTCCTGTCTTGCACGCGATGTCACCCTCTGGGCGGCGTCGCCCTGTATTGCGCGCCGTGCATGGCCACTCTGCCCCGGAATCGCTGCATCACAGCATTAAAATATCCACGCATGGCGCACGTTTCAAATTGAAATATAAGCATATTTATGAATATTTCATAAAGATGTGAATATTTATGTTGCATCGCAACATAAATCTCGCTAGAGTAGTTCCCAATCCAACCCACCCTGCAAAGAGGGAACACACCATGTACAGCCAATTCCAGAAGCAGTCGCTCGACCTCGGCAAGCAGTTCGCCGAGCAAGCCTACAAGGCGCAGCTCGCTGCGCTGAAGGGCCTCGCCGAAATCCAGAGCCTGCAAGTCAAGGCGCTGGAGTCGCAGGCCAAGTCGAACCTGGCGTTTGTCGCCGATTCGATGGAAGTCCGCGAGATCCAGGACGTCACGGCAATGTGGCCGAAGGGCCTCGACTTCGCGCGTGACAGCATCGAAGCAGCCTATGCGGCCAACCAGGAAATGCTGGGCGTCGCGCAGAAGACCGCCGAGCAGTTCGGCGAGATGACCCGCAGCAATCTCAAGGCGGCCAACGTCGCCGCCGCGCCCGCCAAGAAGGCGCGCTGATACCGCAAGGTATTGTGAAGAAAGTACGCGCGGCGGAGATCCCCCTCCCTCCTGCGGCGCGACTCCAACCGGACGGCTTGCGCCGTCCGGTTTTTTGTGGCTCATCCATGCAACCGTCCATGATCGCGGCCCCGTCGAACCTATTCGCCGGTTAAAGTGCCTGGTCATCAGACATCGGAGCGGCCAAAGCCGGCATCTATGGCCCAAGAGCTCCTTGACCTGACTTTCAACAACAGCCGCTTTTGATTGAAGCACCTCGGGACAAGAGTCCCCGCGTCTTCTAGAATCGCCCAGCCTGATAATCCTGCATCGCCTGCACGATCTGCTCGGGGGTGTTCATCACGAACGGGCCGTAACGCGCGACCTGTTCGTTGAGCGGTCGCCCGGCAACCAGCAGTACACGCGCAGCGTGCCCGTCGTCCGGAACCGAAAGCTCGACCGATTCGCCGTCCGACAGCACTCCGAGTTCGCGCAACCCAAGCGCTTCATTGCCGAGTTGCACAGTGTCGCCTTCGAACACATAGGCGAACGCGCTGTGACCCTGCGGCAGCGGCACCGACAGTTTCGTACCCGGCTGCAGGGCGATGTCGAGGTACACAGGCTCGATCGCGATGCCATCCACCGGTCCGCACACGCCGAACAGCTCGCCCGCAACCACACGCACCTTCACACCCGGCGCGGGGTCGGCCGTGGGGATCTTCTGCGGTGCGATGTCCTGATAGCGCGGCGCGGTCATCTTGTCTTTCGCCGGCAGGTTGACCCAGAGCTGGAAACCGGACATCAAGCCGTTTTCCTGCTCCGGCATCTCCGAGTGCACGATGCCGCGTCCGGCGGTCATCCATTGCACGCTGCCCGCGCGCAATAGCCCGCTGTTGCCCTGGT
>JBOHYR010000108.1:0-43729 GCA_050737995.1 Rhodanobacteraceae bacterium | reverse complement strand
GCCCCGAAACCTTCGACTCGTCGAGCTCCACGAACAGCCCGAACGACGTCACGCCGGTCACGATGCCGTCGAACTCCGACCCGACATGCTTTTCCATCCACGCGCAGTTGTAGCGGTCGTCGACATCGCGCTCGGCTTCCTCGGCGCGCCGCTCGGTGCGCGAGCAATGCGCCGCCATGGTCGTCATCTTGCTTTCGGTATAGAGATACGCCGCCGGCTTGCCGCCGGCCAGCGCGTAGCGGATCGCGCGATGCACCAGAAGATCCGGGTAACGCCGGATCGGCGAAGTGAAATGCGCGTAGGCATCCAGCGCCAAGCCGAAGTGCCCGTGATTGACCGGCTGGTAGCTGGCAAGACTCTGCGAGCGCAACAGCACCGACCGGAACAGCTCGGCATCGGGACGATCCGCCACGCGCTTGAGCAGCGCTGCGTAGTCGCGTGGTTTCACGTCCGGCAACGGCGGCAATTTCAGCTTGTATTCGCACAGGAACTGCAGGAGATCCTCGTACTTGTCCGCGGGCGGCGGCGCATGCACCCGGAACGGTGCGGGGATTTTCTTCTTCTCGAGAAACTTCGCCGCCTGCACGTTGGCCGCGATCATGCACTCCTCGATCAGCTTGTGCGCGTCGTTGCGCTCGTGCGATCCCAGCGACACCACCTCGCCATGTCCATCCAGCCTGTAATCCACTTCGCTGGTCTCGAACTCGATGGTGCCGCGCCGCTTGCGCGCGGTGGTGAAGGCCTTGTAAAGCGCGTGCAGGTTGTCGATGTGCGGCAGCAGTTTGCCCATGCCACGCCGCGCTTCCGCATCGCGCTCGCCGATGACCTGCCACACCTGATCATAGGTCAGGCGCGCATGCGAGCGCATCAGGCCTGGATAGAACTTCGCACGCGTGACTTCACCGTGCGTATCCACATGCATCTCGCACGCCATGCACAGGCGTTCGAGTTCCGGATTCAGCGAACAAATGCCATTGGACAACGTCTCCGGCAACATCGGCACCACGAAGCCGGGGAAATACACCGACGTGCCGCGCTGGTAGGCCTCCTCGTCCAGCGCGGTTTCCGGCTGCACGTAATACGACACGTCGGCGATCGCAACAATCAGCTTGAAGCCGCCTCCGCTCGCGGGTTCGGCGTAGACCGCGTCATCGAAGTCGCGTGAATCGACGCCGTCGATCGTGACCAAAGGTACGTTATGCAGATCGACGCGTCCCGCGTGCTCGGCCTTCGCAACCCCCGGTTCGAGTGCTTCGGCCTCGCGTGTCACAGCTTCGGGCCACTCGTGCGGCAGGCCGTGACTGGCGATCGCCATCTCCACGATCAGCGACGGCTGCAGGCGCTCGCCGAGCACGCTGACGATGTGGCCGATCGGTCCGCGCTGCGATGTCGGAGGTTCGGTGATCTCGGCGATCACGATCTGCCCCGCGCGCGCGCCATTGCGCGCGTCCGGCGGAATCAGTACGTCCTGGTGCAGGCGCCGGTCGTCGGGATCGACCACGGTCACGCCGTGTTCCTCGACCACTCGTCCGACCAGCCGCGGCGGACGCCGCTCCAGTACTTCGCGGATCGCGCCCTGGCGACGGCCGCGCCGATCGATGCCGATCACCGAGGCCAGTACCCGGTCACCGTGCAGCACCTGTCGCATCTGCGCGGGCGACAGATACAAATCCTCGCCGCCCTCGTCCGGGCGCAGAAATCCGTAACCGTCCGCGTTGGCCAGCACCGTACCCGCGATCAGGCCGATCCGTTCGGCCGGCGCCAAGCCGCCGCGCCGGCTCTCCAGCAACTGACCGTCGCGCAACATCGCACGCAGACGCTTGTCCAGGGCTTCGCGCCGTTCCGGGTCGTCGATTTTCAGCGCGTCGGCAATCGCGTCCGGTCGCAGCAAGCTTCCGTGCTCAGCCAGCAAAGCAAGTATCGCTTCGCGGCTGGCAATGGGATGCTGGTAACGCTGTGCCTCGCGCTCGGCGTGCGGATCCACGACCCTGGCGGACGCGTGTGGACTTTTTCGGCCACTCGCGGGCGGATTGTCCGGCGCGGGTTTACCGGATCGGCGCACCCGTTCCTGCGGCGCGTTGCTACGTTGACCGGGCTTTTTTTTCGAACGCGGCTTGCGGGAGGGACGGGATGGCGGGCGGGTGCGTTTGGGCATGCCGCCAGCGTCGTGGAGCAACGCCCCGAAAGCAAGGCCGTGGCGGGAATCCACGGGCGCTGCCGTCATGCCTAAGGTTCGGTCATGGGGCCTTGTCGGATCGCAGACCTTGCACGATGGCCAGCGACCGCTTGACGTGCTGGTCGGGGGTAAGGTGATCCTGCTTCGACGAGAACGTTGCGACGATCTTGCCAGCATGGTTGATCACGAACGTCGTGCGCGGCAGGAATCCATGGGTCACCGCTTGCCCACGCACATCGGTCACGCCTTTTTGTGGCGGAATCATCTTCAGACCGTACTCGGCCGCGATCTTGCCTTCGGGGTCGGAGGCAACCGGGAACTTGCCCGCACAGTATTTCGGGTCAGCCGAGAATACGTTGAGGCGCTGGATGGAGTCGGCCGAAACGCCGATGATGGTCGCACCGGCGGCGTCGAACTTGTCCGCGTCGGTCGCGAATGTGTGCGCTTCGAGATCGCAACCGCCGGTATAGGCCGCAGGATAGAAATACACCACCACGGGCCCCTTCGCCAAAGCCCGTTTCAGGGAAAAGGTGAAATCCTTGCCGGCGAGACTGGCTGTCGCCGTGAAATCGGGCGCCGTGGCGCCGGACTTTATGGCGGCCAAGCCGGGCAGCGCCAGCATCGCGGTGATTGCACCTGCCACCATCGCGCCAATGATTCGCTTGTTCATCGTCAATTCCTCTCTATTCGGATCACATACCGGCGTGGAAATCATGCCGCCACGATCCAGATTACCGACCCTGCGCCACCCAGCTTACGACTAGTCGCCCGCACTCGTCATCTCCACAACCTGTCGTAGCATTGGTGTGTGACCACCATCGAGCCGGGGACGCAGGACGTGCGGCTAGCATGGAACGGGCATGCACCAATTGACAGCCCGGCCGCCTGACCGCTATCTTACGCGGCTCGCTGGCGTTCCGCGCCACGAGCCGTGGCCTGCCCAGGTGGCGGAATTGGTAGACGCACCAGCTTCAGGTGCTGGCGGGGCGACCCGTGGAGGTTCGAGTCCTCTCCTGGGCACCAACACGTAGTTTCAAGCTCTCCCATAAAGTCGCGAGAAACACTTGAAACCCGCATTCCAATGCGGGTTTTTTGTTGCATAGGGTTCCAAGGCGCCCCATCGCAGCGCGACCCGAAACTACCGTTGGCGGCTGTCTGCTGCAGGCAACCCTTTTCGCCATCACCTTCCACGTGAGTGGGAAAGGGCGAGCTGCAGCCGCGCCCAGCTTCGGGCATTCCCCTCGCGATCCGTAGCAGTCTGCCCGTTTCGTCTAACGGCGGTGACGGGAGGGAGGGCGGTGATCCCGCTTGCGCCCTACTTTCTCGTAACCTGTGAAGCGACCGCGCAGTTCGCCGATGTCTTCGATGCGCGGGTAGACATCACCTAGTTCGGTAATTACCGAATCCAGCAGCAAGCTGAACAGAGTCATGAGCGCGCTGATATTGTGCCAAGTACGCTCCTGCTTCGCGGGCAACATCAACGTCAATGGCGTCAGGTCGTTCGCCCAGTAACACGACGAATCGCATACGATCACCATCGGTATGCCGCGGGCCGCAACTTCTTCGGCCAGCACCCTGAAGGGTTTGGAATAGCGACGCATATCGATGAGCACTACGCAGCTATCCCGCGTCGAATCCAGAAGCAGATCGGCATACGCTCCGTCCGATCCATCGGCCGATGTGACATTACTGCGCACATGACGCAGCAAGTCGGCCCATGCCAAGCCGAGAAACCGCACGAACGGGAAACTCGCGACCGTGACACGATCGGCGTGCGCGACCCGCTTCACGACTTCGCGCCACGGTTTATGGCGTGCCAGTTCGTAGACACTAGCTAACGCCTGGACTTCGCCTTCCAGTCTCTGCGCCAGCGTGTCGCCGCCCTTGGTTGGCGGCGTGCGGTAGAGTTTGAGCCAGGGTGCCTCATCACGCAATTCGTTCTTCAGCTCGGCCAAGCCCCGATAGCCGATCGTACGCAGGAAGCGGCTCACCGTCATCGGACTGACTCCGGTTTGGTTGCCTAGCGAGGCTGCCGTTTCGAACGGGATACCTTCGAGATTGTGCAGCAGATAGGTCGCGATGCGTCGTTCCGACGGCGTGAGCCTTCCTTGATGGCGATTGAGACGCTGCTGCAAATCCTTGATCATCGCCGGTGTCCAGTCGCCATCTCACGAACATCACGTGGATGTGGGTGCGCCCCAAACCGTCTCCGGACAATCCACCTGTCCTTGTGTGTAACGCACGTTCGGTGGAGGATCATTCACGAATTGTAGTGGACCGTCCAAGTCATTCACATCGCAGAGCTGGCCCAGCATGAAGGCCGGCGCCATCGCGAGCGACGTTCCTCCCATGTTACCCACCATCAGTCCCAATCCACGGCGGCGAGCCTCTGCAGCGGTGCGCAACGCCTCCGTCAAGCCACCGCATTTGTCGAGCTTGATGTTGATCAGGTCGAAGCGCCCTGTCACCTTGTCGAGGTCCAGATGATCCTGGATGCTCTCGTCCGCAGCAATGCAGATGGGGCTGTTCAGTCCGTCCATGTCCACCTCTCGCCCGATCGGAAATGGTTGTTCGATCAGTTGCACGCGGGTCTCGACCAACACAGGCAACAGGGTATGGAACGTATCCGGTGTGAAGCCCTGATTGGCGTCCACCATCAGCCAGGCATCCGGTCGAGCGCCGCGCACGGCGCGAACACGTTCGGCGTCCGCATCGTCGCCGGTCAATTTGAGCTTGAGCTCGGATGCGTCCGACCATTCGCGGGCGCGTGCGGCCATGACTTCGGGCTCCCCCGCGCCGATCGTGAAGGTGGTGAGCAAGGGGCGTGGCTTCGGAATGCCCGCAAGCTCCCAGACCGGCTTGCCGGCCCGTTTGGCTTCGAGGTCCCATAGCGCACAATCCAGTGCGTTGCGCGCGCCACCTGCAGGGAGCAGTTCCAGGAGTTGTGCGCGGCCGGCTCCATGCACGATCTCGTCTTGTACCGCGCGGATCTGTGCAATCATTGTCCGTGCATTTTCGTGATGGTAGTACACGCCCTCCGCTTCTCCGCGCCCCTCCATGCCCGCCTCTCTCAGACGCACCGTGATCGCGTCGCAACCATCCAATACATAACCACTGATCCGGAATGGTGCCTTGGTCGCCAACCGTGCGGCATTCAATTCGAGGCTAAGAGGGGAGCGCGTGACTGTGTTCACAATGGTCTCACTTTGACTAGGGACGCATGACGCGCTTTCGCCGGGCGGCAAGCAGTACTGGACCTGACTCCAACCAAACACAGCACGCGGAAATGTCGTGCGATCGAAGTCCAGCGAGACGAAACCGGCACGTCAGGCTGTCGAGCCCGCGTTCGCACAAGACAAGCATTCGCCACGTTGCATTGGGACCGAAACTCTAGAAATCGACGCTGGCAGTTACGCCGATCAGGCGCGGCTGGACATACGTAGCCGAATACGGACTTGCAGTCGGATCGATGGTTTCGAACGACAAAATCGTGACACCTCGGCTATTGGTCGCATTCTTGACGAAAATGCCGAAGCTCCAATCCCCATAATTGATGCCCGCACGGAGATCCAGCACCTTGTAGGCAGGCAGGTTGAATCGTGCATTCGGTACCGATGCGAAGTCGGTCACGCGCGAGCCGGTGTAGCCGTAATTGCCGCCGGCGTAACCCGACCAGCCGTTTGCCAACGGAAAGTCGTACTCCACGCCCAAGTTGGCGCCCCAGCGCGGCACATAGGGAAGGCGATCGCCCTTGAACCCGATCAGTCCAGGCGGCGTGTTTTGGGTGAGCACCGCGTCCGTGAACGAGGCGTTCGCGCTCAGGGTCAGGCCCGCGACCGGACGGTACGCCCATGCGGCCTCCACGCCTTCGCTTTTGGCCTTTCCGCCATTACTGAGAAAGCCGATGCCAGCGATGGTGGTCTCTAACTGGATCTGACTCCAGTCGATGTAGTAGGCATCAATGTCGAACGTCATTCGCTGCTGCAGCAACGTGGATTTCAGGCCGACTTCGTAGTTCACCAGCTTGTCTGGCCCGAATGTGACCGGTGCGCCCAAACCGGGCGGCACACCCACGTTGGGGCCGCCGGGACGAAAACCGGAGGCGATCCGTCCGTACAACAGCACGTTGTCGCTCAGCTTGAACGCGGGGTTGATCAGGTATGTGGTCGGCGTATCGGTGCCCGTTGTGGTGAAATTCGAGGAGCCGACAAGCAACCCGGAGCCGGTCTGCGTGTACTGTGTTCTGTCCTGCGTGTATCGCACGCCCAGCAGTACGTCGAAACGCGGCGTGAAGTGATACGTCATGTCGCCGTAGAGCGCCTTTTCGGTGAACAGCGCAGGGCCGAGGTTGATGTCCGCAAGGGTTGGCAGCTGGATCGGTGCGCCGGTGATGGAATCGAAACTCAACACCGTTTCGCCGTAGCTACTGTGTTCGTGTGTGTAAAACAATCCAACCCGCCATTCCAGTTTCTGGGTCGATGGCGACTGCAGTCGTATCTCCTGGGTGAATTTGTTCTGGGTGATCGGCGTCAGTTCGGAAAAGCCGGGATTGGGTAGACCGAAGACCGGCCCGAGAATTGGGCCGTATGCATTGGTCAAGTCGAAATTCTGGTCGAGATCGAGGGTGTCGTAACTGGTGGTCGCGATCAGCTTGGCCCAGCCGAGGTCTGCGGTCAGGGTGGCGTCGTAAAGCCGGTAGCCCAAATCGAAGAAGCCGGTACCCGGCGGATGCTTGGCCACGTAACGACCGTAGAGCGGTTGGAGCGTGTATGGATCGACGTCCACGCCGCCATTGGCGAGACCGGAACTGTCCAGGTTCTGGAACAGCGCAGACATTCGTAGCGAGACTCTCCCGTTCGGCGTCCACAGCAACTGTACGCGGCCCCCATCGACCTTGGCTTCGTTGGCGTCCGATACATCGCGTCCGATGTCATCGATGTAACCGGGGTCATTGCGCTTGTATACATTGGCACGTATGGCAAGCTTGTCGGTTACCAGCGGTGCATTCAGCATCACGCGCGTGCCGAACCCATTGCCGCCATTGGCAACACTGGTGCCGTCGAGTTCCACCCGGCCGTAGAACGCCGTGGTATCCGGTGGACGTGTCACGAACTTGATCAGACCACCCAGCGTGTTGGAGCCGTACAGGGTTCCCTGCGGACCCCGCAACACTTCGACGCGTTCCAGGTCGCTGGGATCGATGTCTGGCGTCAGGAGGCTGCCATCGGCATAAACGGTGCTGGACCCGAACGGCGCTTCATCGATGTAGGTGCCGACACTCGCGTTGGGTTGGCGGGACCCCGACGTGATGCCTCGCATCACGATTTGTGTCTGACCATCTCCGCCCGAGATGACGTTTACGCCAGGCATCTTGGTCAGATAGTCGCCGAAATCGGTGGCGTTCATCCGCTCTAGCTCATAGCCACCCATGACCGACACCGCCATCGGCACGTCCTGGACGTTCTGGCTCCGCTTGTTCGCCGTCACGACGATTGTTCCGAGGGTCACCGCGGCCGCCGGTTTTTGCCGAGCCTCGCCCGCGGATTTGGCTTTGGGGCTGGTCGTTTGGGCGTGCACCGACGGCGCCCACAACAGCGCTGCAGAAATTGCGACAGACAGACGCCAAACCGGGATCGAGAAGTCGCTCTTGCGCATGATCACCCCCGCAAAGTTTCACAGCCAGACGACGAGGCGTATTGTTACTAGTATTTCAGTTATTTGTCAATGTTATTTATATATCATATCCAGTCGCGGTAATACCCCGCCAGTTGGCTGACGCCAGAGGTGGAATTTTCTCGATTGCTTTGCGCCTTCCAGGAAATGAAACAAGCTGTGTCACCGGGTTGACAGCGTCGCTGGTCACTTATAGGGTCCGACTTCGGTGTGCGAGGGCGCACCGATCCCGGCGCAACACCGGGCTTTTCAATGGAACTTGAACGGGGAGCATCAACATGTACAAGAAGAAGGCGGCGCTTGCGCTGCTGGTGGCGGCCGCGTGCGTGGGTAACGGCGCGCAAGCCAAGGACCTGACCGGCTGGTTCGTCAATGGCGGCGTGGGCAGCGCGCATTACCACGCCAGTTTTGAAGATATCGATCTGGGCAAGGCGTCCGATACCGGCTTTCAGATCAACGGCGGCTGGCGTTCGCAATTCATCGGCTTCGAAGGCGGCTACGTCGACCTGGGCAGTTTCAGCGACAATGATGGCTACGGCGACAGCGGGAAACTGTCTGGCAACGGCTGGACATTGGGCCTCAATGGGCACTTCAATCCCACCGACAAATGGTACATCTCGGCACGCGCCGGCTTCTTCAGATGGACCGTAGATGCCCGCGCCGACTTCGCCGACGGCATGGGCGGCACGATGAGCTATTCGGGCAGCGAACACGGTTTGAACGGCTACGCGGGCCTTGGCACCGGCGTGGACTTCAACCGTAACTGGAGCCTCGGTGTGAATTTCGATTACTACAAGATCAACAAGCACCACGTTAACATCGACACCAAGTTGTATTCCGTGACCGCCGAGTACCGGTTCTGAATTGACGGACAGTCACGACGAAATACCGACGGGCGCCGACAGGCGCCCGTTTTTTTACGATGCATACCGGAATATCGCGAACGTTTCGGACGGCGATGAGCTTGACGGCGCGATAACACAGCATACCGCAGAAACCGTCCGCGTTTCCCATCAAACCTGCAAACGGTCACCCTCGCGTGCGACCAACTTGTACAACGCCGGCATCAGAAAGATGCCAATCACGAGACGCGTCAACATGCCGGCCACGATCACCAGCGCGAATGGGCGCTGCGAGTCGGTGCCGACGCCCGTCGCGATCGCGGCGGGCAACAACCCCAGCGCCGCGACCAGCGCGGTCATGACGATAGGCCGCAGGCGCAATACCGCGGCCTCGTGCGCCGCCTTCACCATGTCCATGCCGCCCAGACGCAATTCGTTGACGCAGGAAATGTAGACGACGCCCGTCAGCACCGAAACGCCAAACAACACGATGAAACCGATACCGGAGGACACCGAGAACGCCGTACCGGTGATCCACATCGCGAATACCGCGCCGACCGGCGCCGACAGCAACACCCCGACCACGGTGATCAGCGGGAACTTGAAGTTGCCGTACAGCACGAACAGCAGTCCGAAGATGAGAAATACCGTCAGCGGCAGGATGATCCGCATCTGTGCGCGCGAAGCAGTGTATTCCTTGTACTCCCCGCCCCATTCAAGGTGGTAACCCTGAGGCAATTTCACATCCTTCGCAACCTGAGCGATCGCATCGTCCACCGCACCGGCGAGATCGCGTCCCTGCACAGAAAACTGGACCCCTGTGTAACGCGAACCGTTCTCGCGGTAAATGAATGACGCGCCGTTCTCGACCTTGATGCTGGCCAGTTCCTTCAGCGGTATCTGCTGGCCCCCCGGCGTAGCAACCGGGATGTCGCCAATCTCCTCGGGGTTGTTGCGGAAGCGTTTCTGCAACCGCACGAGCAAGTCGAACTGCTTGTCGCCCTGCACCACTTCGGTGGCGACATCTCCGCCGATCGCGGCGTTGATCAGGTTGTTGATGTCATCGACGTTCAGCCCGTGGCGTGCAATCTTCGCGCGATTGATGTTGATGGCCAGATTGGGCTGACCGAGCTCGTGCACCACCGTGATGTCGGTGATGCCGCGCACCTTCTCCATCACCGCCTTGATCGACTTGCCTTCCTTCTGTAGGACCTGCAGGTTCGGCCCGTAGATCTTGACCGCCAGCGCGCTCTTCAAGCCCGTTTCGGCCTCGTCCACCGCATCCTCGGCGGGCTGGGTGTAGTTGAACTGGATGCCGGCAAACTTCGCCGTCAACTTGGCGTTGATGGCTTTGATCAACGCCTGTTTGTCGCGGTACTTGCCGTGCCACTCCGAGTACGGCTTCAGGCCCGTGAAGAATTCATCGTTATAGAGGCCGGTCGAATCGGTGCCATCATCGGGGCGGCCGAGTTCGCTGGTCACGGTAGTGACGACCGGGAACGAACGCAGTACCTCGCGGATTTCCGGGCTGATCCTGGACGCTTCGTTGAAGTCGATGCTGTACGGCATCGTCGCGCGCACCCACAACGCGCCCTCATCGAGATGCGGCATGAATTCGGCACCGATGCCCTGCATCATCAGAAACGCCAATCCCAGCAAGACAGCCGATGCCACCGTCACGGGCCACGCAAACCGCAGGCTGCGTTCCAGCACGCGCACGTACCAAACCTTGAACTTCTCGTAGATCCGGTTGCGGCGCTCGTGCACGCCCTTGCGCATGAACACTCCGCACAACACCGGCAACAGAGTCAGCGTGACCACCAGCGAGCCGATCAACGCGAAGATCATGGTGTCGGCCATCGGCCTGAACAGCGTGCCGGATGGACCGGTGAGAAAGTAGATCGGCAGAAAGCTCGCGACGATCACCGCAACCGCATACACCAGCGGGCGGTCGATCTCGGCCGCCGCCGCCAGAATCACTTGCTTCAGGTCGTATTCGGTGCCGTGGCGCGCAGCCAGCTCGCGGAAGATGTTCTCGACCATGAAGATCGCGCCATCCACCAGAATCCCGAAATCCACCGCGCCGATCGACAGCAGATTGGCCTGCGCGTTCTTGAGGTCCAGACACAGGAACGCGAACAGCAACGCGAGCGGGACCGTGACCGCGACGATCAGCCCCGCACGCAGGTCGTACAGGAAGAACACCAGCACCACGATCACCAGCACCAGGCCGATCGTGAGGTTGTGCATGACCACATGCTTGGTCTGGTTGATCAGCGTGGTGAGATCGTAGAACGGGTGAATCTTCACGTCCTTGGGCAGGATCGTGTCGTTGAGTTCCTTCGTCTTCGCCTCGACCCGCTTCAGCACGTCTTCGGTCTTCGATCCGGTCAGAGCAAGGATCACGCCCTCGACCGCGTCGTCCTGACTCATGTAACCGAATTCGCCGAGGCGTGGCGCGGTGCCGATCTTCACCTCGGCGACGTCCTTGACCAGCACCGGCGTGCCGTTGTGCACGGCCAGCACGATGTTGCCGATGTCCTTGAGCGTCTTGATGCGCCCGAGTCCGCGCACATAGAAGAACTGCCCGCCTTGCTGGTAGAACCCGCCGCCGGCGTTGCTGTTGTTGGCCGCGAGCGAGGCTTCGACTTGAGAGATGCTCAAGCCGAGTGCCGCGGTCTTCACTGGATTCAGCAGCACCTGGTATTGCATGGTGCCGCCGCCGAAGGCCGAGTCGTCGGCGACGCCGGGCACGCTGCGGTACTGCGGCACGATCACCCAGTCATCCAGCGTCTTGAGTTCCATCGGCGAGCGATCGGAACTTTGCAGCACGTAGCGATACACCAGCCCGGATGGCGGCGACATCGGCGCGACCGAAGGCGTAACGCCCGCTGGCAGGGTAATGCCCGACAAGCGGTTGTACACGCGTTGACGCGGGAAGTATGGGTCGGTCCCGTAGCCAAACGTCAGGGTGAGATCGGACAGCCCATAGAGCGAAATCGAGCGCTTGCTGACGAGGCCAGGAATCGCGTTGAGACCTTGTTCCATCGGCACCGTGATCAGGCGTTCAACCTCCTGCGCCGAATGACCCGGCCACTGGGCTATGATTTCCACCATCCGCGGCGACAGGTTCGGGTAGGCATTCATCGGCAGGGCCCGGTAGGCCCATATGCCGGCGGCCGCCATCGCCAGCGACAGCACAACGATCAGGAATCGTTGCTCCAACGCGAACGCAACGATGCGGTTGATCATCGAAGCCCCGCGCTCCGATTCGCCGGGTGGGAGTTGCACGCTCATTGGGTCTGGATGAAGTGCAGGAAGATCGAGCCGTCCACCACCACCTTGTCGCCGGCATGAAGCCCTTCAGGGATCACGAAGCGATCGCCCACGCGGGTGCCGAGTGTCACCGATTGCCGCGCGTAGCCGCCATCATTCGCCACCGCGTAGACGAATGGCAGGTTCTCGTCGTCGCGTAACACCGCCGACACCGGTATCAGCAGGGCCTGGTACTGCTCGTGCGACTGGATGCGCACGCTCACGTACATTTGTTTTTTCAACGCACCATCGGTATTGGCAACCACAACGCGTGCGTTGACCGAACGCGTGTCAGGATCGACCACCGCGCCCACGTTGGTGACGGTGCCGTCGATCGGCTTGCCGCCATCGCCAGTATCGATCGAGGCGGGATCACCGGCGTGCACGCGGGCGACGTCATCGCCGAACACCTGCGCCATCACCCACATCTTCGCGGTATCGGCGATCGTGAAACACGGCGTTGTACCTGCCGCGAGCGTCTGCCCTGGCGCGACGGATTTCTCAACGACGGTGCCTGCGATCGGCGCTCGGATCACGCCCCGCCCGCCCAATAAAGTCTTTCCGGCACGGACGTCGGCTATCATTTTGGGATCCATGTGCAGTGCAACCAGCGTCTGCAAAGCCGCAGCTCGATCGGCGTCGGCACTGGCAGCATCGGCCTGCGCCTGTGCGTTTTCGCGTTGCGAGATGGCTTGGTGCGCATACAGGTCGCGGTCGTTGGTGGCCACGGCGTCCGCCGCTTGGGCCGCCAGCACCGACTTGCGATAGGCGCCGGCCGCTGCGGCGAAATCGGGCGATGCGACCTCGGCGAGTGCCTGCCCTTTCTTTACTTTCTCGCCGAGCGTTACCTGAACCTCGTCGACGGCGCCGGAAAATGGCGCCAGCACATCGGTCGCGCGGTTGTGGTCGAAATCGACCACGCCGGTGGTGGTGACCGACGTGCGGTATCGCGAAGCCTCAACCGTGACGATGTGGATTCTCTGCTGCTGCTCTTTCGTCAGCGTGACGTTGTGCGGGGTGGCAGACGACTGTGCCTGTTGCTTGCCGCCGGAGCAACCGGCAAGCGATAGGCATGCAATCAAACCAACAACCAGCAAAGCAACGAAACGTGCCGGGGGCGGGAGCATGTCCCTGTTCGATTGCGTGCGATTACACCCCACTTTCTCTCCGGGGCAGGACGCACGAAGCGCCAGTGATGGTACGTTTCCGCGGCGAGGAATCGACGACAGCGGACCCTCAACCGTGCGCCGGTCCCGATGGGAGAGGGTTTCCACGACACGTAGAAATGGATTCATCGTATTCACTGCCCGCTCAAGTTCTTGTGATGCCACCAGCCGCCGCCCAGCGCCTGATACAGCGCTGCGGTGTCGGCGAAACGGTTGGCCTCGGCCTGCACCAGCGCGATCCGCGCCTGCTGGTACGACTGCTGGGCGACCAGCAGTTCGAACGTGCCGATGTAGCCGTGACGCAACTGCAATCGCGAAAGGTCCAGCGTGGTCGTGGCCGCGCGCTCCGCAGTCGCAGCGGCCTGCAACGCTTTTGCGTCCTGATCCAGCGCGACCAGCGTGTCGGCAACGTTCTGGAACGCGCCCAGCACCGTGCCACGGTATTCCTGCGCCGCCTCGACATAGGCCGCTTTGGCTGCGCGCTCCTGATGCATCAACTCGCCGCCTTCGAAAATCGGCGCGGTCAACGACCCTGCGAGGCTCCAGAAACCGGTGCCGGAAGTGAACACCTTTGAAATGGCGAGCGCGGTGCTGCCGGCGTTCGCGGTCAGATCGATGCTGGGCAGGCGTTCGGCTGCCGCGATGCCGATCGCCGCGCTTGCCGCATGCAGGTTGGCGCGCGCCTGGCGCACATCGGGACGTTGCGCGACCAGCCTGGAAGGCAGGCTGACAGGCAGGTCCGCGGGGAAATGCAAGTCGGCCAGCGTGAACGTTTCCATCGGCGCCTGATCCGGAAATTCACCGACCAGCACCGCCAGCGCGTGCCGGGTCTGGGCCAACTGTTTCACGAGCGCCGGCAACCCCGCTTCGGTCTCCGCGAGTTGCGATTGCTGGGCGGCCACGTCCAGCTTGCTGGCATCGCCTTTCTGGAACCGGAGTTGCAAAATGCCCAGACTCTTTTTCTCGAACTCGACCAGCTTGCGCGTCGCCTCGACCTGTTCGCGCAGCGACGCCTCCTGCACGGCGGTCACCACCACGTTCGACGTGAGCGTGGTCCACGCCGCGATCATCTGGAAATGCGCAGCCTGCTCCTGCGCCTTCAACGATTCGCGGGTGCGGCGATTCAGGCCGAACAGATCCGGCGTGTAGGAAATGCTGAGCTGTGGCGTGAACAGGCTGTACAGATAGGCGTTGTTGCTGGGCACCGGGGCCAACGCGGCCGACGGGTCCTTCTCGCGGCTGGCCGAAAACCCGGCCGATACGCTTGGGAAAAACGTGCCCCGTTGCGCCAGCACGTCCTCGTGCGCAACTTGCAGCGCGGCGCGGGCGGCTTTCAGGTCGTGGTTGTTTTTCAGCGCCCCATCGATCAGCGCGTCGAGCGGCTGCGAGTGGAACAGTCTCCACCAGTCGCCGGGAATGTCGGCGCCTTCAGCGAAATGCTGCGCCGTCCCGCCCGCAACACCCGCTGTCGCCGCAGTGGTCACGGGCGGATGTGCGGTGTAGCCGCTGACCGCAGGTGGCGCCGGCGGCTTGAAGTTGGGACCGACCGCGCAACCTGCGAGAACCAGTGTTGCCGTTGCAAGCGCGATACCGACCGCACGCGAAGACGACGTGAGCAGCGGAGAAGGTTTCATCAAGAGCGGTTCTCTTTCCTGCGGATCGACATGGCATCGACCCGTTCCACGCAGCAACAGGGAAACCTCCGGCACCGGAGAACCGCATGGTTGGGCGGCACGGAGAATGCGCTATGTTATATCGTTACGGTAGCTGAAAAGCTGAACGCCAGTCAAACCGCAAACGCGCAGGACGCGCCGCCCATGCCGAAAGTCACGCTTCGCGCGAACAGACGCGGCAACGAGAAAGCCCAAATCCTCACTCCAACCTCAGGGACGGCTTTCCCCCGCTCGCGGGGGGAAGCACAAATCCATCGCAGGATCGCCGGCGACCTACTATTTCGTTCCCGCACTCACCGACGGAGGCTCCATGATGCCGAGGTTGTACGCTTGGAAAGCCCACACGTCCGCATCCTGCTGGATCAGCTTGTCGGTCGGCATGTAGATGTGGCTGGTGCTGCCGGTCGTATGCAGCAGGATGGGGTTGTCGCAACCCTGTGCCTGCTGGATCTTCGCGGCGAACTTGAATTCATGACTCGGCACCACGCGATCGTCGTCCCACGAAGTGGTGATGTACGTCGGCGGATAGCAGGTACCGGCACGGATGTTCTGCAGCGGCGAATACTTGATCAGCCACTGGAACGCCTGCCTGTTGTCTGAACTTCCGTATTCCGGCACCCAGAATGCGCCACCGGAAAACTTCTGGTAGCGCAGCATGTCGAGTACGCCGTGGCCGATGTAGGCCGCACCGAAAAGCTTCGGACGTTCGGTGATCGAGGCACCAGTCAGCAAGCCACCATTGGAATAGCCCTGGATACCGAGGTGACTTGACGAGGTGTAGCCCTGCTTGATCAGGTATTTCGCGGCCCACGCGAAATCGTCGAACACGTTCTGCTTCTTGCCCAGCATGCCGGCGTGGTGCCATGCCTCCCCATAGGTGCCGCCGCCGCGCAGGTTGGCGACCGCATACACACCGCCCATCTCCAGCCACACCGGCAGCATCGGGCTGAACGATGGCGTTACGGTTATGTCGAAGCCGCCGTAGCCGTACAACACGGTGGGGTGGCTGCCATCGAGCTTGATGCCTTTTTTCGCGACGATGAACATCGGCACCTTGGTGCCGTCCTTCGATGTATAGAACACCTGCTTCGTCTGATACGGCGAAGGATCGAACTTCACCTCCGGCTTGAAATACACCGAGGTCTTGCCGTCGGCGACGTCGAAACGGTAAACGGTGGTGGGGTACAAATACGAGGTAAACGCGTAGTACGCGGTTTTCGAGTCATTGCGCGCCGAGATGCCGCCGACCGTGCCGAGCGTCGGCAACGCCAGCGTATCGAGCAGTTTTCCGTCGGTTCCGAACAGCTTCAGATTGCTCTTGGCAACGTCCTGGTAGTCGGCAAGGATATGCCCGTCGGTCAGGGTGGCGTCGGCGAGCACACCGTCGGCCTGCGGCACCACCACGCGCCAGTCGGCTGGCTTGGGATCGCTGAACTTCGCGGCAACGATGCGTCCGCGCGGTGCATCCAGCGTGGTTTGCAGGTACAGCGTATCGCCGATATGACCGATCGGCGTGTACGCGGCGTCGTTCTTGGTGTACAGCGGCTCGATCTTCGCAGCGACGTTCGGGTGGTCCGCGCTGCCGAGGTCGGCGACATACAGCTCGTTCTTCGAAATCGTGCCGTTTTGCAAATAGACATACAGGTAGCGGCCATCCTCGCTGACGCCGCCGCCGAGGAATGCGCGCGGCAAATCGGCACGCGCATAGATCAGCTTGTCGTCGGACTGCGGCGTTCCGAGCCTGTGGTAGTAGAGCTTCTGGTCGACGACCGCATGGCTGATCGCCTTCTCGCCACTCGGCGGCTCGGGATAGCGCGAGTAGAAAAAGCCCTTGCCGTCGTGGGTCCAGGAAATGCCGGAAAACTTCACCCAACGCACCGTGTCCGACAACTCCTTGCCGGTCTTCACGTCCAGCACATGCAGGGTCTGCCAGTCCGAACCGCCCTTGGACAGCGCATAGGCAAGGTACTTACCGTCCGGCGATGGCGCGTTGCCGGCCAAAGCGATCGAGCCATCCGGCGAGAGCTTGTTGGGATCAAGCAACACGCTTGGTTGAGCGCCGGGCGCCTGCACATATACCACGCTCTGGTTCTGCAAGCCTGAATTGCGGCGGAAGAACAGCATGCCGTTCTTGAGTTGATCCGGCGTGCCTTCCTTGGCGTAATTCCAAAGCTCGGTCAGGCGATGATCGATCCAGCCACGCACGGGGATTTTCGCAAGGTAGGCATCCGTTACCTTGTTTTCGGCGTCCACCCACTGTTTCAGTTGAGGACTGGTCAGGTTGTCCATCCACTGATACGGAGCGGACACCTTGGTGCCGAAATAGGTATCGACGGTCGCGTCCTTGTGCGCCACCGGATAGACCAGTTTCTGCTGCGGCGCTTCTGCGAACGCAGGTACAACCAGCGCGGCGAGTACCGCGGCGGACAGCAATCTGATCGAACGTTGCATGGTGTCACCCTCCTTTCCCAGGATTCGGAATCCTGAATTCTTGTGGCGGCGTGTTGCCGGCGAGGTACTTCACGAAGTAGTCCCAGCGGCGGCGCATCGCGTACGAGGCATCGTCGCCGTAGCCATGGTGCTGGTTCGGCAGGATCAGAAGATCAAAATTGCGGTTGGCCTTGATCAGCGCATCGACCACCAGATACGTCTCGCCGGTGGGCACGTTGTCGTCGATCTCTCCATGCACCAGCATCAGGCGGCCTTTCAGGTTCTTCGCAATCAACTGGTTGGCCTGGTTGTCGTAATTGCTGGTGCCATCCTTGTTCGTCACCAGCAGTCCCTGGTATTTCTCGCCCCAGTCGTTCTCGTAGTTGCGATTGTCGTGGTTCCCGCTTTCGGCCCAACCGACCTTGAAGAAATCGGGATAACGGAACATCGCATCGGCCGT
The DNA here is from genome assembly GCA_050737995.1 of Rhodanobacteraceae bacterium. Lineage (GTDB taxonomy): Bacteria > Pseudomonadota > Gammaproteobacteria > Xanthomonadales > Rhodanobacteraceae > 66-474. The sequence goes on along the minus strand of JBOHYR010000108.1, from coordinate 25,994 downwards.
CGCATTGCCGCCGCCGGAATGGCCCCAGATACCCACGCGATCGATGTCGATCCACGAATAACGCTTGGCCAGTTCCTTGATGCCGGCAACCTGGTCGGGCAGCGTGTTGTCGCCCATGTCGCCGTACCAGGTGTGATGGAAACTCGTGGAGCGCCACGGCGTGCCCATGCCGTCGATCGCGACCACGATGAAACCGAGCTCGGCCAGCGCCTGATTGTCGCCACGCGAAGCGCGGAAACTGCGCCCGCGCACCGAGCCGGTCTGCGGCCCCGGATAGATGAAATCGATGATCGGATACTTCTCGTGCGGATCGAAGTTGGTCGGCTTGAACATCATCCCGTACAGCGTGGTCTTGCCGTCGCGCGCCTTGACCGTGATCGGAATCGGGGGCACCCAACCCGCGGCTTTCAGGCGCGAGATATCGGCCCTCGCGACCGTCGCAACCACATGGCCATCATCGCTCGCGCGCAGCACCGTCACCGGCGGCGTGGTGGGCGTGGAATACGAATCGACGAAGTATTTCCCGTCCGGCGACATCGTGACGGTGTGGTCGGCGTCCTCCGGCGTCAGCAACGTCGTCTTGCCGGTGTCGATATCGACCTTCCAGAACTGTCGGTAATACGGATTCACCCCCGGCGTGCGCCCGACGCCCACGAACCACAACGTGTGTGTTTTGCGATCGAGATGCAGCACCTCGGTGACGTTGCCCTCGCCTGTCGTGATCGCGCGTGCCTGCTTGCCGGTCTTGAGGTCGTACAGGTAAAGGTTCGCCCAGTTGGTTTGCTCGGACGGCCAGATCGCCTGACCGGAGCTTGCTTGATTGGAGCCGGCTGGATTGGAGCCTGGCAGGTACTGCCAGTTCACGCGGCCGTGGCCACTTTCGTAGTAATCTCTGGCGGTAAATTCGAACGCGGTACGCACCGCACCGGTTTCCGCGTTGGCGATGCGGAACCATTCGTGCTGACGATTGCGCGAGGTCGAGACGAGTGCCAGCGTCTTGCCGTCTGGCGCCCATTTCACGTCGCTCCATTTGTACGGCTTGCTTTCGTCGCAGGCGAGCGTGTCGCACAGCGTGGACAGCCGCTGCTCCGGTTTCATGTCCAGCCGGACCAGCTTGCGGGTGGCAACGTCGATCACGACCGGCTCGATCATGAACACGTGTTGGTCACCCGGCAGTGGGTATTTCCAGGCATCCAGTTTCGGATGTCCGACGCGCGAATCGACGGTGTACATGTCGCCGACCTGCCGCTGGTCCTGACGATAGGTCGCGATCTTGTCGGAATCCGGCGACCAGCGCACGACCACGCCATCGCCATGTATCCACCCGGCATTCTGGGTGGCGTAGCCGTAATCCTTGACGCCGTCGGTCGTGAGTTGCGTCTCCTGGCCGGTCGCGACATTGCGCGCCCACAGGTTCCAGTCGCGCACGAACGCCAGGAGTTTCCCGTTCGGCGACAGCGCACCGGGTTCGCTGCCGGTCGTCAACAGCTTGCCCAGTGAGGTGCAGACCCCGACGCCGGACAGGTCGCAACGATAGATCTTCTTGTCGAGGGTGACATCTAGATCGCCGCCCGGTACCAGCCGAAAACCGAACGACCTCGGCCACTTTTTCGCGTCCACCGCTTCGCCACGCGCGTTGCTTAACGCGGCTGCGAGTTTGGCCTGATCGAAAGCGGATGCGGCGTTGCCCGTCGTCGCATCCATTTCCATGATGTGATCGCCGCCGGCATCGTGGTCGCGATACCAGAAGTGCGTGTCGTCCAGCCACTTCACGCGCTGCACGTCGTGATCGACCAGCGGCGCGGTGTCCTGCGGCAGAAACTTCACCGCCCGGGCATAGTCGGCATCGGTCAACTGGCGCGCGTGAACAAGCGTGCCCAGCGACAATGCTGCCGTCACCGCCAATGCACACACACCGCCGCGAATCGATGACATGACCGTCTCCCGGTCAACGATGCAGGAACGCAACCTGTCGATCCTATCCCTGCGCAGTGCGGACGACCCCTGCCGAAAGTCGTGGGCGGCCCGCGTAAATTGCGGAAATCAGCGGATTATCGGACGACCCGGTACCTCCGACGCCCGCTGGCCGGGGACAGGTCGATCAGCAATGCGATCACGATGCCGATGATCGGTACCAACGTCCACTGGCCGTGAAACCAGTGCATCACGACCGTGTACCAGAGCAACGTGGTGGGCAGGAAGATGAACCCGAGCACGGGCCACAACGCGACATGGAAGATCCCGCTGAACCAGTGGGTGAACAGCCACAGCAGCACAATCACCACGCGCGGCACGAACAATGCGAACAGAACCATCAGACAGGGCATGGGCAACCTCCTGGTGTTCTCTTTTGTTGTCATTCCGGGACCCGCAGCAGCTTCACCGCTGCGGGAACCCGGAATCCACGCCATTGCGGACAGGGTGTGGAAGCTGTACTCCGGATCTTGCCCTTTTCGGGGCTCGTCCGGGATGACCAAACGTATTCCCGTGACACAACACTAGTGAAACCACGAATCAGGTGCCGCCGGCGCGCGAACCCGGTATCGGCGGACCCTTCAATTCCAGCATGTTGCCTTCCGGATCGAACAGGTAGATCGACGGTCCCTGGCCCTCCGCGCCGTAGCGCATGCCGATTTCACCGATCCGTACGCCGTGCGCCTTGAGGTGCGCGACGATCGCGCTCTCATCGTAACCATCGACGCTCACGCAGACATGGTCGACGTTGTGGCCTTCGGCCCCTGGTGCCGCGCCGCCCTTGCGGCCAAGCTTGCCGTCCACGTCCACGAGGTCGATCAGCGATGCTCCCGCGCGCAACTGGAACAGGCCGATTTCCTCCTGATCCAGTTCCTGCGTGCAGCCCAGCACGTTGCAGTAGAAGCGTCGCATCGCGGCGACGTCTCGGACCCGCAGGACCACGTGGTCGATCTGGCGCAGGCGGAACGGAACGGACATGGCGATTCGGGTGACCGGACACGGAGGCCAATCGTAAACCAACCGCCTGCCCCCGTGCCTGTATAATTGCCGAACCGCATGATGGAAGAAGCGATCGAGATAATCCTCGAACCGCTGCCGAAGGCGCAACGCCCGTAATCGCTCAGGCCCGTAACCGTCACGCAACAAACTCTGGAGAGATCGGCCCGCTTTGTCGCGGCCACCGACGCCGAAGGGGCACGAAGCGCGAGCTTCCAAACTCTCAGGCAAAGAGGACAGAGGGGCGCAGGAAACAGCGGATGCGTTGTTTCCCTGCCGTCATCCGGGCCATGGATTGGCCGGGACCCAGTAGCACGAATGGAAAAGCATCACTGGATTCCGGCTTTCGCCGGGATGACGAGAATGAGGATTACTCCATCCCCGCCGCCTCTTCTGGATTCTCCGCCATGGCCCAGCACAACCCTTCGCTGCACGACCTCGAACAGCACGACGCCTTCATCGGCCGTCACATCGGTCCCGACGATTCCGAAATCGCACGGATGTTGCGTGCGGTCGGCTACGACTCGCTGGAGGCGCTGACCGACGCGATCGTCCCGGCCGCGATTCGCCAGAAGAATCCGCTGGCGCTGCCGCCCGCGATCACCGAAACCGAGGCGCTCGCCAGTATCCGCGCGATCGCGGACAAGAACGAAGTATTCCGCAGTTTCATCGGCCAGGGCTATTACGGCACCCACACGCCGCTGGTGATCCTGCGCAACATCCTGGAAAACCCCGCGTGGTACACGGCTTACACGCCCTACCAGGCGGAAATTTCGCAAGGCCGCATGGAAGCGCTGATCAACTTCCAGACCATGTGTGCGGACCTCACTGGCATGGAGATCGCCAACGCGTCGCTGCTGGACGAGGCCACCGCCGCAGCGGAGGCCATGACCTTGGCAAGGCGCGCATCGAAGGCGAAGTCCGACGTGTTCTTCGTGTCGCAGGGTGTGCATCCGCAGACCATCGAGGTGCTGAAGACGCGCGCAGAACCGCTGGGGATCGAGCTCGCGATCGACGACGAAGCGAACGCCGCAACCACCGACTGCTTCGGCGTGCTGCTGCAATATCCCGACACCTTCGGCACCGCGCGCGACAACAAAGCCCTGTGCGAAGCGATGCACGCCAAGGGCGCACTGGTCGCGGTCGCAACCGATTTGCTCGCGTTGACCTTGATCACGCCGCCCGGCGAATGGGGCGCTGACATCGTGGTCGGCAACTCGCAGCGGTTCGGCGTGCCGTTCGGTTTCGGCGGACCGCACGCCGCGTTCATGGCCTGCCGCGACGCGTACAAGCGCTCGCTGCCGGGGCGCCTGATCGGCGTGTCCGTGGACGCGGAAGGCAACAAGGCGTATCGCCTCACCTTGCAGACGCGCGAGCAACACATCCGTCGCGAAAAGGCCACCAGCAACATCTGCACCGCGCAGGTGTTGCTGGCCGTGATGGCCGCGATGTACGCCGTGTATCACGGTCCGGAGGGGCTGGTGCGCATCGCGCGCCGCACGCACCGCCTCGCCGCGATCCTCGCGGCCGCGCTGCGCAAGGCCGGCATCGAGGTCGGCGGCGACTTCTTCGACACCCTGCACGTCACCGGAATCGACGCCCACACCATCCACGCGATGGCCAGGGCGGCGCACATCAACCTGCGCCACATCGATGCGACGTCGCTGGCGATCAGCCTCGACGAAACCACCACCCGCGACGACGTGCACCAGCTCGCCGCGCTGTTCGGCTCGCGCATCGACGACATCGACGCGCTCGACCGCGACACGCCCGACGCACTGCCGACTACTCTTACGCGTAACTCGGCTTCCCTCACCCACCCCGTGTTCAACAGCTACCGCAGCGAACACGAAATGCTGCGGTATCTCCGCCAGCTCGCCGACAAGGATCTGGCGCTTGATCGCAGCATGATCCCGCTCGGTTCGTGCACCATGAAGTTGAACGCCACCGCCGAGATGATTCCGGTCACCTGGCCGGAGTTCGCCGACATCCACCCGCTGGCGCCGCCCGAGCAATGGCACGGTTACCGCGAACTGATCGACGGCCTGGAGGCGATGCTGGTCGCGCTGACCGGTTACGACGCGGTCAGCCTGCAGCCGAACGCCGGCGCGCAGGGCGAATACGCGGGCCTGCTCGCGATTCGCGCGTACCATTGCGCAAACGGGCAGTCGCAACGCGACGTTTGCCTGATTCCGGAATCGGCACACGGCACCAATCCCGCCTCCGCGCAGATGTGCGGCATGACGGTGGTGGTCACCAAATGCGATGCCAACGGCAACGTGGACGTCGAGGACATCCGCGCCAAGGCCGAGAAGTATTCCGACCGCCTCGCCGCGATCATGCTGACCTATCCCTCCACCCACGGCGTGTTCGAGGAAGAGATCGTCACGATCTGCGACATCGTCCACAAGCACGGCGGACAGGTCTACACCGATGGCGCCAACCTGAACGCCTTGTGCGGCGTCGCGCGTCCCGGCCGCTGGGGCTCGGACGTCTCGCACCTGAACCTGCACAAGACCTTCTGCATTCCCCACGGCGGCGGTGGCCCGGGCGTCGGGCCGTGCGCGGTCAAGGCTCATCTTGTGGAATTTTTGCCGAAGAAGTTCGGCGAGGAAGCAGGCGGCGGCATGGTCTCGGCCGCCAGTTTCGGAAGCGCCTCGATCCTGCCGATCAGCTGGATGTACATTGCGATGATGGGCCGCGAAGGCATGCTGAAGGCGACCCAGGTTGCATTGCTCAACGCCAACTATCTGTCGAATCGATTGGCCGGGCACTACGAAACGCTCTACACCGGACGCAATGGCCTGGTCGCGCACGAGTGCATCCTCGACCTGCGTCCGTTGGAGAAAACCAGCGGAATCGGCGCGGAAGACGTGGCCAAGCGGCTGATCGACTTCGGCTTCCACGCGCCCACCCTGAGCTTCCCCGTCGCGGGAACGTTGATGGTCGAACCCACCGAGTCGGAATCGCTGCATGAACTGGACCGGTTCATCAACGCGATGATCCAGATCCGCGAGGAGATCCGCGCAATCGAGGACGGCCGGCTCGACCGCGAGGACAACCCGCTGAAGCATGCACCGCACACCGCGACGATGGTCTCGGCCAGCGAATGGACCCACGCCTACCCGCGCGAACTCGCGGCCTATCCGCTCGCCTCGCTGAAACACGTCAAATACTGGTCGCCCGTCGCGCGCGTCGACAACGTGTATGGCGACAAGCACGTGTTTTGTTCGTGCGTACCCGTCGACGCGTTCAAGGAAGAACCGGAGTCTGCCACGCCCGCTTCCTGAAGGCTGGTACTTCACGCGCCATAAAACTTGTGTCGTCATTCCGGGCTCTGCGCAGACGCGCATCCCCGGAATGACAAGCCTTTGTGAAGGTCGACGTCAACCAGCATGCAGGTTGGGCTGAACGGAGTGAAGCCCAACGTTGGCAATGCGAGATGTTGGGCTTCGCGTTGCTCAGCCCAACCTACCGTGTCCGTCGGATATGGCATCGATCGCAGCGGACAACACGACGCCGCATTCCGCATCGATCTTGAACGCCAGCAAGTCATCGCCACGCGTGCGGCCGCGATTGACCGCGACGACGGGAATGCCTCGGGCGACCGCGGCGCGCACCAGCCGGAAACTCGACCACACCATCAGCGACGAACCAACCACCAGTACGCCGTCCGATGATTCCACGGCAGCGAGCGCCGCCATGCCCGTTTCGCGCGGCACCGATTCGCCGTAGAACACGACATCGGGTTTCAGCATGCCGCCACACACCCCGCACACCGGAACATGGAACGCGCCGAAATCGACACCTTCGACATCCGCGTCGCCATCCGGCGCGATCCGAGCGGACGCCATATCCCAGTCCGGATTCACCTCGCGCAAGCGCGACTGGAATGCCTCGCGATCGAAGCGATGCCCGTTTGCAAGGCACCGCACCACATCCAGCCGCCCATGCAGGTCGATCACGTTCCGGCTGCCGGCGCGCTGATGGAGGCGATCGACGTTCTGGGTCACCAACCCATTGATGCGCCCCATCTTCTCCAGTTGCGCCAGAGCAACGTGCGCGTCGCTCGGCCGGGCGGCCGCGAACATCGGCCAGCCGACAAAGCTGCGCGCCCAATAGCGTCGGCGCACCGCATCGCTTTCGACGAAATCCCGATACTGCACCGGCGCCGAGCGTTTCCAGTTGCCGTCGCCGTCGCGGTAATCGGGAATGCCTGATTCGGTGCTGACGCCAGCGCCGGTGATCGCGGTCACGTGCGCATGTTCCGCCAGCCATTCCGCCAGACGCGCAGCGTCCGCGGCAACGGCCGACCCGGTATCGATGCGGGCGTTCATGCCCACACTCTAGCGACACCTGTTCATATCGTCGTGGCAAGCGCATCCACGACAAGACTTTGTGCGCCGCGCACCCAAGCCTGCCCCATCTTCGGCGTTACCCTCGCAACCGCCACGCAAGCTCGGCCTCGTCACCGGCATGGCGGAGGGATACGGTTCGCGTTTCCCGACCTACCGCATCCGGTTCGAACCCGGCCACACCGGACGCACCCAAATCCACAGCGCGATCACGTACACGAACACCACGACGTACGCGACCGCGAACACCCACAGCGGGAGCGGCCAATAGATCAGTCGATCGATCCAGCCCGCAATCAACGGTGGCGAATGCGCGGTGCCGGACAGATTACCCTGCCAGATCGTCAGAAAACAGGCGCGTCCCAGCAGTGCCTGCACGGCGACCACCGCCAGGCTCAGCAGATGCGCCGAGCGAAACCAGAATTCGCGCACCCAGCGCCAGCCGCGCCATGCGCCGATTGGAATCAGCACGCAACCTGCGACGTTGAACGCGATGATCGCAAGGTGCAGGACAAGGATGGACAGGACGGCCATTGCGGATCGGACCCGGCGCCGAGCGCTCAGGTCATGGTGACGAATTCCTCGGCCGAGGTCGGATGGATCGCCACGGTACGCAGGAAATCAGCGTAAGTCGCGCCCATCCGCACGGCGACCGCGAAACCCTGCAACATCTCGTCCATGCCCGGTCCGATACCGTGCAGGCCGACGACACGCTCGTCTTCGCCGACGCACACCAGCTTCATCATCGTCTTGCCCTCGTGTCCCGCCAGCGACCACAGCATCGGCGTGAACCGCGTCTTGCGCACCTTCACCGCAGCGCCGTATTGCGTTCGAGCTTCGGCTTCGGACAACCCCACGCTGCCAATCGGCGGATGCGAGAACACCACGCTCGCGATGCACGCGTAATCCAGGTGTGCGTCGGGCTTGCCGCCGAACAGGCGATCGGCCAACTGGCGGCCCGCCGCAATCGCGACCGGCGTCAATGCGCGCTTGCCGTTGACGTCGCCCAACGCGTAAACGCCTTCGACCGACGTATTCTCGAATGTATCGGTGACGATCTCGTTTGCATCGTTCACCGCGACACCCGCTGCATCCAGCGCCAACGACTCGACATGCGGCACCCGTCCGATCGCGCTGATCACGCAATCGTACGGACCGTGCCGGTCATGATCGGCACAATCCATCCACAGCGCGCCGGCATCCCTGACAACACCTCGCACCGCGCAAGTATCCTGATGCGCGATACCCGCGTCCCGCATCATTCCGCCCAGTGCGTGGCCGAGGTCGGCGTCGAAGCGTGTCAGCAGTCCGCTGCGCGAAAACAGTTCCACACTCGATCCCAGCGCGCACAACACGCCGGCCAGTTCCACCGCGATGTAACCGCCGCCGATGATGCCCACGCGCGATGGCCGCGCATCGAGCCGGAAGAAACCGTCCGAATCGATCACCAGATCGGCACCCGGCAACTCGAACAAGCGCATCCTCGAGCCGGTGGCGACCAGCACATGCGGCGCTCGGTAATCGACATCGCCTGCATGCAACGTGTGCGCATCGACGAAGTGCGCCAGCGTCGTCACCAAACGAATGCCGAGTTCCCGCAAACGTTTTTCGTAGGACTGCCTCGAACGCAACAGGTAGGCTTCGCGGTGCGCAACGAACGCCAACCAGTCGATCTCGCCCGGCTTCGAATCGAAACCGACCGCGACCGCCATGCGCTGCGCTTCCGCCAGATCGGCCGCCAGCCACATCGCCTTCTTCGGCACGCAACCACGATTGACGCAGGTGCCGCCGAGTTCGCGCGGCTCGAATACCGTAACCGCGGCGCCGTGCCGCGCCGAACGAATCGCCGTGGCGAGCCCCGCCGAGCCGCCACCGATGACCAGCAAATCCGACTTCGTATCCATGCATGAATCCTTGCGTAGTGGAGAGTGATCGGGAAGTGCGCGTCGCGCCGTCATCGCGTTCTGAAACGGCGGGATCCACTTTGTGCCTCCCGACCTACCGCCTTACTTTCCCGACTACCTGCAATCCTCAGCCAGGGAAGCGCTGATCAACGCCAGTCATCGTCGCCCCGGCGATTGCATTCCGGAACGGCAGGATCCACGTTGTGCCCTTCGCCCTACCGCTTTGCTTTCATGACTGCCTGCAATCCTCAGCCAGGAAAGCGCTGATCAACGCCAGTCATCGTCGCCCCGGCGCAGGCCGGGGCCCCAGTCTGACGCGGTATCCCGGCCACTGGCCGGGATTTCATTCCTTACTGGGTACCGGCCTGCGCCGGTATGACGAGCAAAATCAGAGGTTTCCCAAGGCACCTTTTGCCTTCGTCAGTCCAAGTTCCGCCCGCAAACAGCGCGGGCAGGTCCCGGAATGACCAGGCACTGAGACCGGCGCCCAAGCATCAGACCAAGGGAGCCTACCTCGGCATCGGCGCATCCAGAACCTTGTCGATCTCCGCGAGATCATCGGCATCCAGTCGCCAGTCGGCCGCCTTGGCATTCTGCGTCGCCTGCCCGGGCTTGGTCGCGCCCGCGATCACGCTTGCGACCTCGCCGTGCGCCAGCAGCCACGCGAAAGCCAACTCCAGCAACGTGTGGCCACGCACCTTGCACCAGGCCTCGAGCTTTTCCACGCGATCCCAGTGCGACGAAGTCTGGTAACGCTCGCCCAGCTTCTGCCACTGCGCGAAACGGGAATCCTCGGGTGCGGGCTTGTCGCGATGGTATTTACCGGTGAGCAAACCGCTCGCCAATGGGAAGTACGGCACCAGACCGAGATGGTACGCGGCCAGCGCCGGCAACAATTCCTTTTCCACGCCGCGCTCGACCAGGCTGTACTCGTTCTGCGCGCAGATGAAACGGTGCGTGCCCAGCTCGCGCGCCACCCATTCGGCTTCCACCACCTGCCACGCCGCAAGGTTGCACGCGCCGATGTAACGCACCTTGCCCGTGCGCACCAGGTCGTCCAGCGCGCGCAGGGTTTCCTCGATCGGCGTCAGCGGATCAGGCCAATGCAGGTAATACACGTCGATCCAGTCGGTCCGCAGCCGCCGCAGGCTGTCCTCGACCGCCTGCATCACGTAGCGGCGCGAACCATTGCGGCGCGTCACGCCCTCGCGCATCGGCGAGGCGAACTTGGTGGCCAGCACAACGTCCTTGCGGCGCTCGCCGAGAACCTTGCCAAGCAGCGTTTCCGAACCGCCGTAATTGCCATACGAATCGGCGGTATCGAAGAAATCGATGCCCGCATCCAGCGCCGCGTCCACCACCGCGCGGGTAGCACTCTCGTCAATCCGGCCGCCGAAGTTGTTGCAGCCCAGCCCGACCTCCGAAACCTGCAGGCCCGACGGGCCCAGCGCGCGTGTCTTCATCGTGTCCACTCCATCCGACAACACCAAGCCATGAAGGTTAGCGCGGGCCGGACTCCGTGGCGCACTTGATTCCAGGCCTTGCCGCCATCAGTATAACGAACGTTATAACATCGATCGGATACGGCCATGAAGCTCAAGATCACCACCATCGGCAATTCCGCGGGCGTGATCCTGCCGAAGGAACTGCTGGCGCGCCTGCGCGTGGACAAGGGCGACGAGCTGTACGCGCTGGAAACGCCCGACGGCGTCAAGCTCACGATCTACGATCCCGTCCTCGCCAGACAGATGGAAGTGGCGGAACAGGTGATGCGCAAGGATCGTCACGTCCTGCGCAAGCTGGCGCAATGAGCGAATCACTCATCATCTGGATCGAGAAGTCGCTCGCCCTTGCCATCCACGAGCGCCAGTTGGCCGAGCATGGCGGAGGCTCCGGCGTGCGCGACGAGAAACTGCTGGAATCGGCACTGGCGCGCCCGCAGCAGTTGTTCACGTACGGCGATCCGCAGCCGGATCTCGCCGATCTCGCAGCCAGCCTTGCGTTTGGCCTCGCCCGCAACCATCCATTCGTCGACGGCAACAAACGCACCGCGCATGTTTGCTATCGCGTGTTTTTAGCCCTCAACGATGCGGAGTACGACGCCAGCGACGAAGAAAAATACACCGCCATGCTCGCCCTCGCCGATGGCGCGTTGAAGGAAAAGGCATTCGCCACGTGGTTGCGCCAGCACATCGGGATGAAGCCGGGCCGGCGCGTGCAGGAAAAGCCCGCAAAGCCCTACCGCGCACGCAAATGACTCCATGCCATCGTCCGATGGCAGACAGACACTGAACTCCGGCCTTCGCCGGAGTGACGAAGATGGGGATTTGACGCTTTGGCTCGTCACCCCCCGCGCAGGCCGGGATCTACATTTCTTGCCGTCGTCCCGGCGCAGGCCGGGACCCAGTAAGGATGGCTTTTGGCATTCGCGCCGTTCCGGCGAAAGCCGGACTGCAGAGGCACGATGCTGGAGCGAGCGCCAAGGATGGCGTGAGTAATTCAGTAACGATCGGCCCCATCGAGCGAAATGACCACTAGGCCCCGGCCACGGAGCTCTGGGCCATGGATGGCAGCTCTTCGCGTGGCGACAACCACGTCTATTCCCGCCGCCTTCGTTCGTCGCAGTCATGAAAGCACCTGCAACAAGGCGTACATTCGGCGCATTCCCGCTGCCACCCGCAAAGAGGATCGAGACATGCCAAGTGCCAACGCAACAAGGAACATCGCGGTTTGCCTATGGTTCGACGGCAAAGCCGAGGAAGCTGCCACCTTCTACGCCAGCACCTTTCCGGATTCGCACGTGGACGCCGTGCACCGCGCGCCGGGCGACTATCCCGCCGGCAACAAGGGCAACGTGCTGACGGTGGAATTCACGGTACTCGGCATGCCGTTCCTCGGATTGAACGGTGGCCCGCAGTTCAAGTTCGATGAGGCGGTTTCCTTCCAAGTCTACACACGCGACCAGGCCGAAACCGACCGCTTGTGGAACGCGATCGTCGGCAACGGCGGCGCGGAAAGCGAATGCGGCTGGTGCAAGGACCGCTTCGGTCTGTCCTGGCAGATCACCCCGCGTGCGCTGATGGACGCGATCACCGACCCCGACCCCGCCGCCGCCAAGCGCGCATTCGACGCAATGATGACGATGCAAAAAATCGACATCGCCACGATCGAAGCCGCAAGACGAGGTTAATCGTCCGTCGTCCCCCAATTGTCGTCACCCCGGTGTAGACCGGGGTCCAGTCAACTTGGCTTTTGGCTTACGCGTCATCCCGGCGCAGGCCGGGAACTCTTGGAAGAAGCGTAATTGCCCTGGATTGCGGCCTTCGCCGTAATGACGAAGAGAGAGAAGCCTGTCGTGCGGCGCAGGCCACGGCGGCGCCATTGTGTTTGCCGTCACCCCGGCGCAGGCCGGGACCCAGTCAACTGGGCTTTTGGCTTACGTATCATCCCGGCGCAGGCCGGGAACTCTTGGAAGAAGCGTAATTGCCCTGGATTGCGGCCTTCGCCGCAATGACCAAGAGAGAAGTCTGTCGTGCCGGCGCAGGCCACGGTAGCGCCATTGTGTTTGCCCTCATCCCGGCAGGCCGGGATCCAGTCAACATGGCTCTTGGCATTTTCATCATCCCGCTACTACCACCCGATCGAGCGCCTTGCGATCCCACTTTGCAAGATCGGAAGCGCGGCCGTAGGTGCTGTCGATGAAGGCGCGGATCAGCGCGTCCGGATTCCCGGCCTGCCGCACCGCGTCGTAAGGCAGGATGAATTCGCCGAGTTCGCGGTGGTAGTACGCCGCATCCGGCTGCACGCGCGCTTCCTTCAGGCCGTCTGGTTCCGGCGCGGCATACGCGTAGAACGCCGGTTCCAGCATTGGCCCGCTGCCGGGCCAGAACCCAAAGCTGATCACCTCGTGCGAGTACGCGTCTTGCTGAAATCCGGGCCCTTCGCGCGGCGGCGCGCGGCGGCCGGAGAAGCGTGTCACCGCCAGATCGAAACTGCCCCAGAAGAAATTCACCGGGCTGCTTTTGCCGACGAAAGCGCACTGCGAAGCGGTGAACACGCGATCCACCTGCACCAGGATGCGCCGCAAACGCTCGACGTACTCCGGATCATAGGCGTGGTGCTGCGTGTCGCGATCCAGCCGGATCGGTTCGGGCAATTCCGTCGAGAGCGGATGGATCTTCACCGGCAGGCGCATCGCATCCAGCGTCGCCAGCAACTCGCGATAGAAATCCGCGACGCTGCGCGGCCGCAACGCCAGCATGCGCGTATCGCCATCCGACGCGCGGATCAGCAACTGGTGATCGATGAAGTCGAACTGGATGGTGAAAGTGCGCTCGCCGTGCGGCAACGGCCGCGTGGTCAGCCCGCGCGGCGTGACCCGCAGCGCCACGGCCCAGCATTGATTGAGCGGGGCGCCGAGCGCCAGCGCGATCTTGCCGACCACCTGCGACCACAGGTGCAACGTCGCGTAAGTATCCTTCCACGCGTCGTAAAGCAGCGCGGGCCAACAACTGTCGTCGTCCGTTCTCATGACGCTGCCCGGCGGTCGAGCACGATCAAGCGGCAGGTTTGCGCATCGACGCCGGTGCCCATGAGCCGCGAGGTCGTCGCAATGACCGGATACACCGATTCGGGGTCGATGAATTTGTCGAGCTGCAGCTTGCCCTCATCGTTGTCGCCGGTGATGCGCATGATGTGCTTGCTGTTGGCCGCGGCGAGATCGGGGTTGGCGTTGACCAGCGCCTGGCGCATGCGTTCGGCATGGTCGATGTTTTCGCAAAACACGATGGTCTTGTCGAAGCGGTTGGTGGCGCGCAGGAACTCCGTGATCTTGGCGGCGACCAGTTCGGTGCGCTTTTCGAGCACCAGGTTGCGGTCGTAGTCGCGGTCGTTGTATTCGCGATCTTCGATCACTTCGCCGTACTTGTCGGTCTGACCTTCTTCGGGGCGCCATCCGTCGAGATCCTTGTCGAATCCGATCCGCACGACCGTGTAAGGCGCGAGAAAGCCGTCGGCAATGCCCTGGCGCAACGAATACGTGTAGATAGGATCGTCGAAGTATTCGATGTTGGAAACCTCCTTTGTCTCCTTGGGCGTCGCCGTCAGTCCGATTTGGGTGGCGGACGAAAAATATTCGAGGATCTGCCGCCATGCCGCATCGGCTGCGGCACTGCCGCGGTGGCATTCGTCCACCACAACAAGATCGAAAAAATCCGGCGAAAATTGCTTGTAGATGTTCTTGTCTTCTTCCGTACCGGTGACCGCCTGATAGAGGCAGAGGTAAATCTCGAACGCCTTGTCCACCGTGCGGTTGGTGATCTTGGTCATCGCCTGACCGAACGGCTTGAAGTCGTTCGTTTTGGTCTGGTCGGCGAGGATGTTGCGATCAACGAGAAAAAGAATCCGCTTCTTGGTGCCGGCCTTCCACAACCGCCAGATAATCTGGAACGCCGTATAGGTCTTGCCTGTGCCGGTCGCCATGACGAGGAGAATGCGATTGACGCCCTTTGCGATGGCTTCGACCGTGCGATTGATCGCGACGAGCTGGTAGTAGCGCGGCGATTTCTGCGAACCGTCGTCGTAGTAGTCCTGGGTCGCGACGGTTGCCTGCTGGTTTGTGAGTCCTTTGGCCTTGCAGTAGCGCGACCAGAGTTCCTCGAATGATGGGAACTTGTCCAGCGGAATTTCGCGCGTGACCCTAGCGCCGGTTGCGGTGCGATCGTGCTCGAGGAATGCATCGCCGTTCGAGCTGTACGCAAACGGCACGTCGAGGATTTCGGCGTATTCGAGCGCCTGTTGGATGCCCGCACCGACCGCGTGGTTGTTGTCCTTGGCCTCGACGACTGCGATGGGCAGGTTGGGCTTGTGGTAGAGCAGGTAGTCCGCCTTCTTGGCCTCGCCGCGATGCACGGTCTTGCCGCGAACGATCACCCTGCCCTTCGTGAAATAGGCTTCCTCGCGGACCTGAGTCATCAAGTCCCATCCGGCGCCGCCCTGCCCGCAGATCGCCGGGGTGATGAACTTGGTGCGGATGTCAGTTTACGAGAGCGCTTTCTTGTTCGTCGGACGGAAATTGCGGGCAAATGCAAAGCACACAGCACACCACGCGAGGCGGGCCGCGCGTCAATCTTCTCTCGGACGAGTTGTTCTGGACTCAAAGGCAAGGCGCGTTCCCCTTGGCGCGTGCCGTCAAGGTTAGCGCAAGCTCGCGCGCGCGTCAGGTATGCGGTATATCGGGCGTACCCGACATTGGATCCCGGCCTACGCCGGGATGACGAGCAAGAGCAACTGGAGCCCGGCCTGCGCCGGGATGACTGCAAAGCGGGAGAACTGGCGCGCTTTCGCGACTTTATGCACTGAGCGAAGCCGAACTCTCACCCCTGCCCATCTCAGATCAAGCCGCGCGGATCACGAATTCGTTGGCCTTGACCACCGGACGCACTTGCCGGTCCTGCCGCCGCATTTCGACCAGGCCATAACGCTCCATGGTCTTGAGCGTACGCGACAGATTGCTCGGCGCACGGCCGGTCAAGTCAGCCAAGTGGCTCAATGAGTCCGGCTGCTCCTCGCGGATCACGCGCAGGAGAGCGCGGTTGTCGTCCGAGAGCACTTCCGCCAGCGAGCGCATGGACGTGAACCAGACTTTGGGCTCCCTAGTGGTAGGGCGATGTTCGCCGCGCGCGATGGCGCGCGCGCGGGCACGGATGTCTTCCTGCGAAGCTATTCCGATGACGACCTTTTTCATTTCTGCACCTCCTCCAACACCCGATCCACTTCGTCGAAGAAATCCTTCAGCAGCTGATCGGCACTGGTGAATTCATAGGCCACACCCTTATCACGGGCATGGCGATGCTTGTGATCGTAGGCGAGTCGGCGACCGGCATAATGCTTCCGCTTGGGCGGCTTCACCGCGTGTGCATTGTCGTACCCGAGCAGCCGGGTCCCGTAGCGATCGTGCAGTGTCAACGCGTAACGGATGCCGTGTGGAACGTGCTCGTCGGGCTCCACTTGCCTCGCTTCGATCTTGATCCAGTAACCGTCGCCCTGGTCGTAAATCTCGCCATCCAGCAACAACAGCGTTTCGATACCCGGGTCCTGTTTCGGCACCATATTATCACCCGATGATAATTATTTCCACACAGCCTCCGGCGGCTTCAAGCTCTTCCTTCGAGGGCATCCTGATCCCCGATCAGCCAGATTTTGGGCTGTTCCAGCACGCGCTTGACGAATGCATTGTCGGACTTGATGCGTTTGGCAAGTTCAGCGCGCGAAAAAAAAATCGGATTGATCTTGCGGCCGAGTCTTTCCTCAATGGCGGCCAACGCACCGAGTGCGTCCGCGTAGCCGAGTTTGCCGGAGACGATCATCAGGTCGATGTCGCTTCCTGCAGTATCGCTGCGTTTCGCGACCGAGCCGAAGACGAACGCGGCGACGATTTTTTTTGAGAGCGGCCGCAGGGCAGCGCGCAACGGCTCTGCCAGGCCGACGGTCTTTTGCAGGATCCCAACCAGCTCGTCGTGGATGGGCGCGGCCGGATTGGCCTGGTAATGCTTCTGGTTGCCGATGGGCCGCACGGTGAGCAACCCGCTGGCGAGGAGTTTGGCGAGTTCGCGCTGCACGGCGCCGGAGCCTGCACCAGTGGAAGCGATCAGCTCGCTGACGGTGAAGCTGCGTTGCGGCTGGCCGTACAGCGCGCCCAGCACGCGCTGTTGGGTGGTAGTGAACAAGGCATCGGCGAGACCCCGTGCCCGTTGTGCAGGCAGCGAATACACGGCCGGGATTTCGCGGACAACGTGCTGTTTCAAAGTGGGTGGCCGTTTGGCTTTGATACCCATATTGGGCACATTAATGCCCATTTTGGGTATTTGCAAGTTTGGTTTGTGTGACTGGACTCCGGCCTGCGCCTGGATGACGGCGGGATCGAGCCAAGGCACTGGGTCCCGGCCTACGCCGGAATGACGAGCAAAAGCGAAAGCGCCCATAGCGGATCGAGGCGAGATGACGAGAAGGATCGTCGTGCGGCTTTACGCGGGTCCGAACCCTCATCCGGCGCTGCGCGCCACCTTCTCCCGGAGGAAGAAGGAAGAATTACGCAAACAGTTCGCGCAGGACGATATTATAGTCGCAGTCGGGTCCGCTTGAATGACAGCCTGCGCGGCCAGTCAAGGTCTCAAACCGCCACGTCTCGCATCGCCTCGTCCAGCACGTTGACGGAGACACCACGCTTTTTCAATGCGCGTGCGAGCCGCTCGATCGCATCGGAGGTGTAGATCGCCTCGTCGCGACGCAGGCCCTCGCTGATGTAGGCCTTGAGCAGGGTCTGATAGCCGGCGTAGCCCTTGTGCGGAGCGACGGTCTTCAGACTGTCCACCACGTCCACGGGAATGCGCAAGGTGATGCTGGTGACGGGGCGATCCCGCACCATGCGTCTTTTCAGTTTCTCATTGAGCATACAACGGGTCCGCGCTATCGGGATTATGATCGAGTCAAGCAAACAGCCTGCGGATCAAATCCGCCTTGTCGATGCGAAGATGCGCAGCGACGTCGCTAAGAATGGCGTTCAAGGTGCCAACTTTCAGCGGCGAATGATTCGGCACAGTGATCGAATGCGATTCCAGCTCAGCGCAGCTCAAGCGGATGTGGCTTCCGGTTTGGCGTGTGACTCTGTAGCCGAGTCGAGCCAATGCCTTGATGAGTTGATGCGCATCGACATCACGCGGCAGCTTCACGCAGCCAAGACCTCATCCCGCACGAAATGCAGCCGGATCAACTTGGGGCCGGTGCCTTCTTCGAAGTGGCAGCGCACCGCATCGCGTACATTACCGCGAAGTTCGTCGAGCGATTCGCCTTCGGTGAAAATGGCGTGGCCGAGCGCGCGCGCGGTGTAGCCACCTTCGGGGGCTTCTTCGATCTGGAAAATGATTTCGTTCATGTCGATTCCCGGTATCGAACGAATAATACCTGAATGGGGGAAGGGGCACGGCGCAGGTCGACGAGGATTTGCCCACTGCCAGCGAGTAATCGCGTGTTCGTACCCTCATCCGGCGCTGCGCGCCACCTTCTCCCGAGGGAGAAGGGAAGCATTACGCGAACGGGTCGCGCAGGACGATGTTGGCGTCGCGGTCGGGGCCGGTGGAGACGATGGCGAGCGGGCAGCCGGCGAGTTCTTCCAGTGCGCGCAGGTAGGCGCGCGCGGCGGGCGGCAGTTCGTCCCATTCGGTGACGCCGTGGGTGGATTCGCTCCAGCCGGGGAATTCCAGGTACACCGGCGTGCATTCCTTCCACCCTTCGGCGTCGAGCGGGGCGTACTCGGTGCGCTTGCCGCGATATTCGTAGGCGATGCACACCTTCAGTTTTTCCATGCCGTCGAGCACGTCGAGCTTGGTGATGCACAAACCGCTGATGCCGTTGATCAGCACAGCGCGCTTCAGCGCGACGATGTCCATCCAGCCGCAGCGGCGCGGACGGCCGGTGCTGGCGCCGAATTCGTCGCCGCGCTTGCGGATGTGTTCGCCGACGGCGTCGTCGAGTTCGGTCGGGAACGGGCCACCGCCGACGCGCGTTGCATACGCCTTGGCGATGCCGAGTACGTAGTCGATGTAGTCCGCGCCGACGCCGGCGCCCGCGAGCGCGCCGCCGGTGGTGGTGTTGGACGATGTCACGTACGGATAGGTGCCATGGTCGATGTCGAGCAACGCGCCTTGCGCGCCTTCGAACAACACGCGCTCGCCATTGCGCCGCAGGTCGTGCAGGATGCCGGAAACGTCTGATTTCATCGGCTCGACGTATTCGCCGAATGCGGTGGCTTCATCCAGCGTTTTTTGGTAATCGACCGCTTCGACGTGGAAATAATGGGTCAGCACGAAGTTG
Organism: Rhodanobacteraceae bacterium; assembly: GCA_050737995.1. Taxonomy (GTDB): domain Bacteria; phylum Pseudomonadota; class Gammaproteobacteria; order Xanthomonadales; family Rhodanobacteraceae; genus 66-474. The sequence continues at coordinate 6,895 of JBOHYR010000108.1, read as the reverse complement.
TGGTATTCCATCACTTCGCGCAGTTTTTCCGCCAGTTCCTTCGGATAGCTCAGATCGGCGACGCGCACGCCGCGGCGCGCGACCTTGTCTTCATAGGCCGGACCGATGCCGCGACCTGTCGTACCGATTGCCGCCGCACCCGCGGCCTTTTCGCGCGCCTGGTCGAGCGCGATGTGGTACGGCATGATCAGCGGGGTCGCGGGGCTGATCTTGACGCGTGAGCGGACCTCGACGCCGTTGCCCTCGAGTTCTTCGATTTCCTTCTTGAGCGCCGCGGGCGACAGCACCACGCCGTTGCCGATCAGGCACAGCGCACCTTCGCGCAGGATGCCCGACGGAATCAGGTGCAGGACGGTCTTCTTGCCCTTGATCACCAGCGTGTGGCCGGCGTTGTGGCCGCCCTGGAAGCGCACCACCGCGCCGATGTTCTGCGTCAGCAGGTCGACGATCTTGCCTTTGCCTTCGTCGCCCCACTGCGCGCCGAGGATGACTACTGATTGGCCCATGAGTGTTTCTCGCTTCGATAATTTGTTTCGTAAAATGCGGCCAACGTCACTCCTCCCCCTTCAAGGGGGAGGCCGGGGAAGGGGATGGGTTTCGAATCTTCATTCAGCCAAACAACCACCCCATCCTCGCCCAACCCTCCCCTTGAAGGGGAGGGCTCGCATGTCTTCTGTCTCGACAAACCGACACTTTGGCAACCGCCCGATTTCTACTGCATCCCCGGCAGAGCCGGGAGAACTTCCACGTTGGTCTAGCGCTTTTTCGCTGTTGCGCCGTCCGGCGCCACACCTTCGTTGATCGCTTGCATGAATGGCGAGTTGTGGTCGAGCACGATGACTGCGCCGCCGCCGCTGAAGGTCTTTCGCCAGGTTTCGAGACTGCTCCAGTAACGGAAGAATTGCGGGTTGTTCGCCGATGCGGATGCGTAGATCTTCGCCGCCTCGGCATCGCCTTGGCCGCGTACTGCGGCGGCTTGCTTCGCGGCTGCGGCGATCACTTTCTGATCCGCGGCATCGCCCTTGGCGCGGATGGCGGCCGCGGCGGCTTCGCCGGCGTCACGCACTTCGCCAGCCTGCGCATCGGCTTCGGCGCTCATGCGTTTGTATACGGATTTCAGGGCATCGTCGGGCGGCAGCACGCGCTCGACGCCGATATCCAAGATGTTGACGCCCAGCCGTTGGCGCAGGTTGTCGCTCACCGCATCGCGCAACGCCTGGTCGATCGGGCCGCCATCGGCCGCAAGCAACTCGGCCTGACTGTGTTTGGCGATCTCGGCGCTCAGCGCGGCGCGAACCACCGGCGTCATTTGCTGGGTGACCTGCAAGTCGTCTCCGGTGGTGGCTTTGACCCAGGCGTCCGGATCGGCGACCTGCCAGCGCACGAAGAACCCCACGCGCACCGGGTCACCATCCCTGGTCTTGTAATCCTCGGGTTCGGCGCGCAGCACGATCGCGCGGGTGTCGTAAGGCGTCACCTGCTCCATAAACGGCAATTTGAAATGCAAACCGGGACCGACGTCGCTGGCTTCCACGTGCCCGAACCGGGTCAGCATCGCGGCGTGTCCCTCGCCCACCACGTAGATGCCGTTGGCCGCGAGCAGTGCCAGCACGATGATCACGACGGGAATGGCGTATTTCATGCGTCCACTCCCTGAAGCGTCGGGCCGGAAGTCACCGCGGGTTCGGACGATCCGGCCGATGCCGGCGCCGACGATGGCCCGGCGGGAGCACTGGAGCTAGCCGACGCAGGTTTGTTGGCCGCCGCGGTTTGCGCATGACGCGGCGGAAACTGCACGATCACATCGCCCGTTCCGGTATTCACGACCACGCGGTTTTTGGTCAGTACGTCGTGCATCGCCTGCAGCCACAGGCGATGCCGGGTGACTTGCGGTGCAGCCTGATACTGGGTAAGGAGCTGGTCGAAGCGCACGACTTCCGCCCGGGCGTCGGCAACGGTCTGGCTGCGATAGCTTTCGGAATCGGCCTTGAGCGACGCGGCTTGCGCTTGAGCGTCCACCTTTTGGCGGCTGACGTCTGCCTTGGCCGTGGCCTGCGCGGCCTTGGCATCTTCATGGGCTTTGGTGATGCCGTCGAAGGCCTGCTTCACTTCCGACGGCACACCCACGTTCTGGATACTGACGGCGCTGACGGTGACGCCGAGACCGGCTTGCGTGAGCGCGGTTTGCAACCGTCCACGGATGACTTTCTCGAACGTGTCATCGCTGCGGTCCATCAATGCCTGCAGGTCCTGCGCGCCGACCAGCGCGCGCACCGCGATGGTCGCGGCGTTGCGCACGGTCTCCTCGGCATCGCGCGACGAGAACAGGAACTTGCGCGCATCGTCGACCTTGTACTGGACGGAATAATCGACCATCGCCAACTGGCCGTCGCCGGTCAGCAAGCGCACACTGTCGCTGAGTGTGCGGGTGCGGCCGAGATCCACGACCTGCACGCGATCGACCGGTACCGGGATATGGAAATGCAGGCCGGGCTGCAGCACGCCTTCCAGCCGACCGAAGCGCAGCAACACGCCGACCTGCTGGTTGCCGACCATCGTCCACCCGCCGATGCCGAACCACAGCACGATCAGCAACACGACCAGTGCGCCCGCGCCCAGCGGTCCGTGGCCGAACGGGCCGAGGCTGCGCCGCGCCTTTCTCAACCACGCTTCGAGATCCGGGCCGCCGCTGCCCTGGCCACCCTGACGCGGGCCCCACGGTTCGCGGTCCCGGGGTTCACGCGGCTTTTCGCGCGGTTTTTCGCCGGGTTCCTTCCAGGGCATCGCTCTATGGCCTCGGATTGCGGGGAGTGGCGCGTCGGGATCAACGCAAACAGCGCATTCTACCAGAGGGCCCGAGCGGATCCCCCACGGACTATCAACCGTGACGTTCAGCCAACATCCGCCGTGACAGCCAATTCGATTGTTGTCATTCCGGGGCCGGCCGCGCTGCTCGCGGGCGGAACCCGGAATCCATTTTTGATCCCGTCATTCAAAAACAAATCTGGATTCCGGGTTCCATCGCCGAAGAAACGGCGATGGCCCCGGCGCGTTTCGACGCATCTCGCCAAGTTGAATGACGAAGTCTGGAATCGTGGTTGCGACTCAGGGTCAATCAGGCCAAGAGGATTGTCGTCAAGCTGCACCCAGCCAATCCCGCAACAGCCGCCCTTCGTCGCCCCGGACATCGCCGGCCAGCGGCAGCAGCAGTTCGCGCGGTGCGTCGATGTCAAGCCGCCAGCCTTCGTCGTCGTATTGCTCGCCTTTCACGGCGCCAAGTTCGATCAGGCGCGCGCGCAGTCGCCCCGCCCGTGGCGGCAACCTCAGTTCCGCTTGCACGCGCGTGCCCGCAAGACGCTCGCCGATTGCCCGTCTCAGCAAATCCATGCCCTCGCCACAGGCGGCCGACAGCCAGACCGCGCCCGGCACACCGTCGTGATCGCGATCGATGCGCGGCACGCCATCCAGCAGATCGATCTTGTTGAACACCATCAATTGCGGCACGTCGCCGGCGCCGATTTCATCCAGCACGCCGTTGACCACGTCGGTCAGCACGTCACGCTCGGGGTCGGCAGCGTCGGTGACATGCAAAAGCAGATCGGCATCGCGCGCCTCGGACAGCGTCGCGCGGAACGCCGCCACCAGATCGTGCGGCAGCTCGCGGATGAATCCCACCGTATCGGCCAGTACCGCCGGGCCGCTCGCGAGGTCTTCCAGCTTGCGCACGGTGGGGTCGAGGGTCGCGAACAGGCGGTCGGCGGTGAACACCTCGCCTTGCGTAATCGCATTGAACAACGTGGATTTGCCGGCGTTGGTGTAGCCGACCAGCGCGATCCTCGGCAGCGTGTTGCGCAGGCGCGCGCGGCGTTGCTGGGCACGTTGCACGCCGACCTTGTCGATGCGCTTCTGCAACTGCTCGACGCGTTTTTGCAACAGGCGACGGTCGGTTTCCAACTGGGTTTCGCCGGGACCGCGCAGCCCGATCGAACCGCCGCGCTGGCGTTCCAGATGGGTCCAGCCGCGCACCAGTCGCGTGGCCATGTGCTTGAGCTGCGCCAGCTCGACTTCCAGTTTGCCTTCGTGCGACTGCGCGCGCTGGGCGAAGATGTCGAGGATCAGCGCAGCCCGATCGATGACCCGCGCCGACAGGTGTTTTTCGAGGTTGCGTTCCTGCACCGGGGTGAGCGCGTGGTCGACCAGCACCAGGTCGGCGCCGAGTTCGCGCACCATCGCCTGCACCTCGTCGGCCTTGCCGGTGCCGATGTAGAACCTCGGGTTCGGCGCATCGACGCGTGCTTGCACGCTGCCGAGGATTTCCGCACCGGCGGATTCGGCCAGCTCGGCGAATTCCTGCGCACGGCGCGCAGCCGCACGGTTGCCGGTGTGGGGCAACACCAGCAATGCGCGCTCACCTTTCCTTTCGCGTTCGAACAGGGCAATCAATCCTGCGCCACGGGCTTGGCGTCATCATCCTTGGCGTCATCATCCTTGGTGTCGTCCGCCGGCGCGTCGTCCGTGCCGACCTTGACCGCGCGGCTCGGCACCACGGTCGAGATGGCGTGCTTGTACACCATCTGGCTGACCTGGTTGCGCAACAACACCACGAACTGGTCGAACGACTCGATCACACCCTGCAGTTTGATGCCGTTGACGAGGTAAATCGCCACCGGAATGCGCTCGCGACGCAGGGTATTCAAAAACGGATCCTGCAACGATTGGCTTTTGGACATTTTTATGGCCTTCCGATCCGGGTTTCCGGCAAGGTTTTTTTGCCGAATCAAATGGTAACGCAAATCGGTTCCTCATTGGCCCTGATCATGACCCATTCGTCATTACGTGGGCGTCGCCGCCTTCATCGGCGATGAAACCCGGAATGACGAACGAGACTTTGGATGGCTCGGCCAATTCCAGCCGGTGATGGAGGCTAAACGGCGTGGGTCCGGTTTAGCCGTTTTACGCGGGGTTGGGGCCTCGAAACAGCGCGACTGCGGCGGCCGCCGCCTCAAAACATCCGGGTCGATCCGGGTCGAACGCCCGCGCGTCCAGTTCGCTGCGCAACCAGGTCATCTGCCGCTTGGCCAGTTGCCGTGTTGCATGGATTGCGCGTTGGCGCCATTCCGCCGCATCGAACGCGCCATCGAGGTGCTGCCACGCCTGGCGGTAACCCACCGCTCGCATCGCGGGAAGATCGGGATTCAAATCCCCTCGCGCACGCAGGCGCCGCACTTCGTCGAGGAACCCCGCGGCAAGCATCGTGTCGAAGCGCACCGCGATGCGTTCCCGCAATACCAGTCGTTCGACCGGAACCAGCGCCAGTTTCAGAACCCGGTAAGGCAATTTCGAGGACGCTTTGCCCGTGGCGTGCAATTCACTCAGGGTGCTGCCCGACAATTCGATCGCTTCAAGCGCACGCTGGATGCGTTGCGCATCGCTGGGGCGGATACGCGTAGCGGCTTGCGGATCATGCGCTTTCAGACGCGCGTGCAGAGCCGACCAGCCTACGTCTGCCGCTTCCCCGCGCATGCGCGCGCGCAATTCGGGGTCGGCCGATGGCATCGTCGAGAGCCCGTGTTCGAGCGCACGAAAATACAGACCCGTGCCGCCGACCAGCAGCGGTACCTTGCCGCGCGCTGCAATGGCACGCATTGCCTCCAGCGCGTCATCACGAAACATCGCGGCGGAATAAGGCTCGGACGGATCCCGGATATCGATCAGCGCGTGTGGATACTTCGCCAGGGTTTCGGCATCCGGTTTGGCTGCACCGATGTCGAGGCCACGATAGACCAGTGCCGAATCGACGCTGACAAGTTCGACGGGAAAACGATCGGCCAACTCGCAGGCCAGCGCTGTCTTGCCGGTCGCGGTCGGCCCCATCAAAAATATCGCGGGGGGACGATTGTCGATGGCGCGGTCGGCGGACGGCATGGAGGGATTGTACGGTCCGGCGCGACGCATGCCCGGCATCGGCGGCCCTATAATGGACAAATTGTCACCATTCAAGGCAAGACGACATGCCGAACATGATGAGGGCGCTGGTCAAGCGCGATGCCGCGAAGGGCATCTGGATGGAAGAAGTGCCGGTGCCGGAATACGGGCACAACGACGTGCTGATCGAGGTCGACAAGACCGCGATCTGCGGTACCGACCTGCACATCTACAACTGGGACGAGTGGGCGCAACGCGTCATCAAGCCGGGGCTGGTGATCGGTCACGAATTCGTCGGCAAGGTCGTCGCGCTGGGTGACGAGGTGCGCGGCTACCGGGTGGGCCAGCGGGTATCCGCCGAAGGCCACATCACCTGCGGCATGTGCCGCAACTGCCGCGCCGGCCGCCCGCACCTGTGTCCGCACACCATCGGGATCGGTGTCAATCGCAATGGCGCGTTCGCGCAGTACATCACGATGCCGGTCGGCAACCTGTGGCCGATCCCGGACCAGATTCCGTCCTCGCTGGCTGCATTCTTCGATCCCTACGGCAACGCCGCGCATTGCGCGCTGGAATACGACCTGGTCGGCGAAGACGTGCTGATTACCGGCGCGGGTCCGATCGGCATGATCGCCGCCGGCATCGCACGACACGTCGGCGCGCGCAACGTCGTCGTCACCGATGTCAACGATTATCGCCTGAGCCTTGCCGCCGACATGGGCGCGACGCGTGTGGTGAATGTCTCGAAACAACCGCTGCGCGAGGTTTTGTCGGAACTGCACATGGAAGGTTTCGACGTCGGTCTCGAGATGAGTGGCAACATCCACGCCTTCAACGACATGCTGGACGCGATGTACCACGGCGGCAAGGTCGCGCTGCTCGGCCTCCTGCCCAACGGTGCCGGCATCGACTGGGACAAGGTGATCTTCAAGGGCCTCACCCTGCACGGCATCTATGGCCGGCGCATGTA
>JBOHYR010000107.1:0-6356 GCA_050737995.1 Rhodanobacteraceae bacterium | reverse complement strand
TGCGCTGCGCGTCACGGAGCGCGCGGGTCATGTCGGTATCGATGAAACCAGGCGCGACCACGTTGACTGTGATGCCGCGTGAACCCACCTCACGCGCCAGCGATTTCGAAAACGCGATGATCCCGGCCTTGGCGGCGGCATAGTTGGTCTGTCCGGGGTTGCCGGTGACTCCGACCACCGAGGCGATGTTGATGATGCGGCCCTTGCGCGCCTTCATCATGGTGCGCAGTACCGCCTTGGAAGTGCGGTAAACGGACGATAGATTGGTATCGATGATCGCCTGCCAGTCCTCGTCCTTCATCCGCATCAGCAACTGATCGCGCGTGATTCCAGCGTTGTTGACGAGAATCGAAAGGCCGGCGTGGTCTTTGACGATGGACTCAATCAACACCTCGACGGCGGCGCCATCGGTGACGTTCAATACGCGGCCTTCGCCGGCGTGCGCGGCCAGTCGTTGCGTGATGGCCTGCGCGCCGGCTTCGCCGGTCGCGGTGCCGATCACCGTTGCGCCTTGCGCGGCCAGTTCGTCGGCAATCGCCGCCCCGATGCCGCGCGACGCGCCGGTGACCAGCGCGACCTCGCCCTTCAACGGCTCATTCATTCCGCGACCTCCGCGAGCGCGGCGCGCATGTCGCCGGGCATCCCCAGTGCACGCGCGTCAATGCTCTTGTCGATGCGTTTGCACAAGCCGGTCAGCACCTTGCCGGGACCGCACTCGAAAATTCTCGTTGCGCCATTTTGCATCAGCGATCGCACGGTATCGGTCCAAAGAACCGGCATGTACAACTGGCGCTCCAGTGCTGCACGAATGAACTCGATGCCGACATGCGCCTTGGCGTCGGCGTTCTGCAGCACCGGAATCGTCGGTATCTGCCAGCGCAATCTGGCCATTCGCGCGGCGAGTTGTTGCGCGGCGTCGCGCATCAGCGGCGTATGCGAAGGTACCGAAACCGCGAGCTTGATGACCTTGCGCACGCCGAGTTCTCCGAGCCGCTTGGCGGCGCGATCCACCGCGCCAGCGTGACCCGCGATCACCAACTGGCCGGGGCTGTTGTAGTTGGCCGGTGTCACCACTTCTTCGCCGGAAATCTCCTTGCACACCTGCTCGATGACTTCATCGTCCGCGCCCAGCACCGCGGCCATCGCGCCGGTGCCGGCTGGTACCGCGGCCTGCATCAGGCGGCCGCGCTCGACGACCAAAGCCGTCGCGTCGCGCAACGGGAGCGCCTCCGCGCACACCAGCGCCGAATATTCGCCGAGGCTGTGACCGGCAAGTTGGCCCGGCAACGGCCCACCCTGCGCCTGCCACACACGCCATATCGCCACGCTTGCCGCCAACAACACCGGTTGGGTGCGCTCGGTTTCCCCCAGTTCATCTTCGGGGCCGTGTTGCGCCAGATCCCAGAGATCGAAACCCGCGCCTTCGGAACCTTCATCGAAGGCAGCGCGTACCTCGGGAAACTCCGCCGCCAGCTCGGCAAGCATGCCAACCGACTGAGACCCCTGACCCGGGAACACGAAGGCGAGCTGTGTCAGTGACGAAGGTCGAGTGGAAAATTCTTCGCTCATGGAAGTGTGCGCAATTCTTCGAAAGAAAGGTCGATCAATACCTGATCATCGCCGAGGCCCAGGTAAAGCCGCCACCGAAGGCTTCCAGAAGCAGGTTCTGGCCGCGCTTCACGCGTCCGGAGCGCACCGCGACATCCAGCGCCAGCGGCACGGACCCCGACGAGGTATTCGCATGCTTGTCGACGGTGACGATCACCTTGTCCATCGATATGCCGTAGCGCTTGGCTGTCGCTTCGATGATGCGCAGGTTGGCCTGATGCGGGATCAGCCAGTCGAGCTGATCCGTGTGCATGTCGGCCGCCTGCAGGGTCTCGTTCACCAATGAATCCAGCGTCTTCACCGCAACCTTGAACACCTCGCGGCCTTTCATGTGAATACGCACGCCGTGGTTTTTTTCGTCCTTGAACCCCACCGACACACCTACCGGATTGAACAGCAGATCCTTGTAGCCGCCGTCCGCATGCAGGCAGGTCGCGAGGATGCCTGGCTCGTCGGACGCCTCCAGCACCACTGCGCCGGCGCCGTCGCCGAACAGCACGCAGCTCTCGCGCTCGGTCCAGTCGACCATGCGGGTCAGGGTTTCCGCTCCGATCACCAGCGCCTTCTTGGCCTGGCCGGTACGCACGAAGTTGTTGGCGACGCCCAGCGCGTACACGAAACCCGAACACGCGGCGTTGACGTCGAAGGCCATGCAGCCGTTCGCACCCAGCCGGTTCTGGATCAGGCACGCGGTGGCGGGGAAGATGATGTCGGGGGTGGTGGTACCGAGCACCACCATGTCCAGCTCGGACGCCTTGACGCCCGCATCATGCAGTGCCTGTTCGGCGGCACGGAAGGCCAGATCGCCGGTGGTTTCTCCGTCCGCCGCGACCCGCCGCTCACGGATGCCGGTGCGGGTACGGATCCACTCGTCGCTGGTGTCGACCATCTTTTCGAGGTCGGCATTGGTGACGACGCGTTCGGGCAACGCGCTGCCGGTGGCGAGAATGCGGGCGTAGGTCAAGATACGGTTCCCCGTTCAAATTGCGCGCACAAAAACACGCAGCGGCGCCAAAATGCGCCGCGCGTTGATTTGCAGCCTTGCGTCCAACGAGGTCAATCCTCGTCGACGACGGCTTGCTTGTCCTCGATCACCTTGCGGCCACGGTAATAGCCGTCCTTGGTGATGTGGTGGCGGCGATGGATCTCGCCCGACGTCGGGTCGGTGGCGAGCTGGACCTTGTCCAGGGCGTCGTGCGAACGGCGCATGCCGCGACGGGATGGGGACTTGCGGCTCTTGGCAACGGCCATGATTACTCTCCTGAGGTTTGTTCAAATTGCAAAACCGGGCATCCTGCCCCGGTCCGCAAACAAACGGCCGCGGCAGAGCCGCGTCACGTTTGTCGCACCGGCGCTCACGCACCGGATGCGCCGGCACGTCCCTGTGCCGAGGGCGGCCATGGGCCGTCCGTACTTCAAAACTTCAACGATGTTTCTCGCGGGCTTCCAGCATGTCGCGCAGATCCGCGAACGGATGCGTGACCGCCTCGTCCCGCCCCGCATCCTGCGGATCGCAACCGGGCGCATTCCAATCGCCCTGCAACACGTCACTGCCGGGCTTGACGGGCACCAGCGGCAACGCCAACAACAATTCGTCCTCGATCACCCTCGTGGGCGACAGCTCGCCACCCTCCAGCAGCAATGGCTCGCAACCTGCCGGCAATGCAGGGGCGTCGTCCTCGTTCGCCAGCAGTCCCAACCGCGAATCCACCTCGGCAGGCCACTCGAACAATTGCAGCGTGCGCTGGCATTCGAGCGTCAAGCCCGCGGCCAGACGGACATGCAATTGCGGGCCACCCAGATCGCCCTGCTCGAAATCCAGCCGGTAGCTAACCTCGCCGCGATCATCCGCCAGCGCTTCCACCAATCGCGGCAATTCCGCGACCGACAAGACACCTTCGAACGATCGCCGCCCGGCCACCATGCGGTCGGCGTCCACACTCGCTGGCAGGGACGCAGACATAAGCGCGGAATGCTAGATTCCGCACTGCACAAAGTCAACCATGAAGCATGCTGGCGAGTTGGCCCATATCATGCTTGCAACCATTGTAACCGCGGTTTCAAAGATATCTTGAACTCACTGCCTGCCACCCTGCTCGCCATCGTCCTGCCCGCACTAGTGGCGGTCATAGCCTGCGCAGTGGTCATTTATATGCTGTTTCGCCAGATGCGGCACCAGCGCGCCCTTCGCACGCTGTACATCGAAGCGGACGGCCTGGAACACGATCTCAAGGCATGCCGCAACCGTCTCGCCAGGGCGCATGCCTCGATGTCGATGGGTCCCAACGAGCCCGCCGCAGGCGAAGCCGAAGCACGCCACGCCGTCGACGCCGCGTTGCGCGAACTGCTGGCGCACAGGCTGTGGCTGCGCGACGAGGCCGACAGCGCCAACCAGCGCGAGCTGGATGCCGCCGTCAGCGCGATCGGCAGGGCCCGCGGCGCGCTCGGCAAGCAACTCGAAGAGTTGGACTCGGCACAACGCGCACTGGAAACCGCGGTGCGCGAAAACATCGAGGATCTCTCGCAACAATGAGTGCGCCCCGGATCGTGCTTGCCTCGACCTCGCGCTATCGGGCCGCGTTGCTGCGGCGCCTGCTCGACGACTTCGAGCAGATCGCGCCGGATGTGGAAGAACCATTACTGCCCGACGAGGCGCCGCCGCAACGCGCCGCCCGCCTCGCTGCCGCCAAGGCATCTGCGGTCTCCAAAAAATTGCGCGACGCGCTGGTGATCGGTTCGGATCAGGTCGCAGCCTTGGGCGATACGGTTTTGCACAAGCCGGAAAGTATCGGGAATGCACACCAACAACTGCTTGCAAGTAGCGGAAACCAAGTTGATTTTTTCACCGGAATCTGCGTGATAGACAGCCGCGACGGCAGTCAACAGACAACGCTCGACCACACCCGGGTGTTCTTTCGCGACCTCACGAACACCGAGATCGACCGTTACATTGCCCGCGAGCAGCCACTCGATTGCGCCGGCAGCTTCAAATCCGAAGGCGCTGGCATCGCCCTGTTCGAGCGCATCGTAACAACCGACCCGACCGCCCTGATCGGCCTGCCTTTGATCGCACTGGCCCGCTTGTTGCGACAGGCAGGTGTCGCGCTGCCCTAAGGTGCGGACTCAGGCAGCAACCGACCCGCATTCCGGCAATCGAGACCGCCTTTTCCGGAAACGCCGACCGCGACGTTGGTGCCAGCCAGCTTGCCGGCCAGCTCTCCGCTCGAGGCACTATGCTCAGGAAAAGTACGCGCGCTGATCGTTCCTGATCCCAGGATCGGCTGGTTGCGATCACTTGTCCGGAAGCGGCCCAGACTGTGTGAAAACTCTCCCAATTGGTAAACTTGCACCATCGTGCTGACGGGAGCTGCCGATGGGACGTTTTGTCGAAGGGGAGGACCGTTCGCAGAGCACCCTGCTTCCCGAGCGGCTCGAGGACTACGTCAGCGAAGACAACCCGGTGCGGGTGGTAGAGGTGTTCGTCGACAACCTTGATCTGACCACACTGGGTTTTGACCGCACGATGGCACAAGTGACCGGCCGTCCGGGCTATCACCCGCCACGTTGCTGAAGATCTACATCTACGGTTATCTCAACCGCGTGCAATCGAGCCGGCGGCTGGAGCGCGAGGCGCAACGGAACATCGAACTGATGTGGTTGACCGGTCGCCTGGCGCCCAACTTCAAGACGATCGCCGACTTTCGCAAGGACAACGGTGCCGCGATCCGCCAGGTCTGCCGTGAGTTCGTGATGCTGTGCCGGCGGTTGAACCTGTTCTCGCAGGCCCTGGTCGCCATTGATGGCAGCAAGTTCAAGGCGGTCAACAACCGTGACCGGAACTACACCCGTGCCAAGGTGAAACGCCGGATCGAGCAGATCGAGAAGAGCGTGGCGAAGTATCTGTCGGCATTGGACAGCGCAGACCGTGAGGGCGCGGCGCCGGTTCCCGAAGCGCGTACGAAAGGGCTTCGGGAAAAGGTCGAGAAGCTGCAGTCGGAGATGCAGCACATGCAGGTGCTGGCCAAAGAAGTCGAGGTCGCGCCGGATCAACAGATCTCGCTGACAGATCCTGATGCGCGCTCGATGATGACCCGAGGTACCGGCATCGTTGGTTACAACGTGCAGACGGCCGTAGATGCCCAGCACCACCTGATCGTCGACCACGAGGTGACCAACGTTGGGAGCGATCGCAGCCAACTGGCGGTGATGGCGCAACGTGCACGCGACACCATGCAAGCCGAGCACCTCGAAGTGGTCGCCGATCGGGGCTACTTCAACAGCAAGGAGATCGCGGCGTGTGGAGCCGCCGGCATCACGGCCTATGTACCCAAGCCACAGACCTCAAACAATCACGCGAAGGGGTTGTTCAACAAGCGCGACTTTGTTTACCTACCCGAGCGTGACGAGTACCGCTGCCCGGCCGGACAGTCATTGATCTGGCGGTTCCGAACCGTTGAGCACGGAATGACACTCGACTGTTATTGGAGCTCCGCATGCAAGACCTGTTCGCTCAAAACGCAATGCACCCCTTCAGCGCAGCGTCGCATCAAACGCTGGGAGCACGAGGCGGTGATCGATGCGATGCAGCGTCGTCTCGACGAGGATCCAGACAAGATGCGGGTTCGTCGTTCGACTGTTGAGCATCCCTTCGGCACGCTCAAAGCCTGGATGGGGTCGACTCACTTCCTGATGCGCACGCTGAAACACGTCAGCACGGAGATGAGCCTGCACGTACTTGCCTACAACCT
>JBOHYR010000106.1:0-5434 GCA_050737995.1 Rhodanobacteraceae bacterium | reverse complement strand
CACCAGCGGGATCAGTCCGATCAGCAGCAGAGCCGGCCACTCGAGAACGTGGAGCAATACGCTTTCGTAGAAACCCATGAACCGGCGCCAGACACGGGTGGGTTTGCGCGCCACGGCGTGGCGTTCGTCGATCAGTCGCTCGGCCAGCAACGGCACCGCGATCAGGGTCAGCAGATACGAGATCACCAGCGCGCTTGCCATCGTCAGCGACAACGCCTTGAAGAACGCGCCGGTGATGCCGGAGAGGAACGCCAGTGGCAGAAAGATCACGATGGTCGCCAGCGACGAGCCGGTCTGGGGGCGGGCGAACTCGCGTCCCGCGTACGCGATGCGCTCACCGACTTTGGAAGGCATGTTATGGCCGGGTCCGCCGGCCACGCGGCGCATGATCTGCTCCAGCATCACCACCACGTCGTCAATCAGCAACCCGACCGCGGCCGCCATCCCGCCCAGCGTCATCATATTGAAACTCATGTGCAACACGTCGAGCAGCAGGGTCGTGATCGCCAGTGTCGCCGGGACCACCAGCAGCGCGATCACGATCACGCGCGTGTTGCGCAGGAACACGAACAACACCAGCCCCGCCAGCGCGATGCCGATAAGGATCGCATCGCGCACGCTGCCCGCGGCGCCTCGAACCAGTTGTGTCTGGTCGTACCACGTGGCGATCTTCACGCCCTTGGGAATCTGCGCTTTGTAGGCATCGAGCCGCGCCTTCACCGCATCGACCATCGCGATGCTGTTGGCGGCGGGTTGCTGGAAGATCTGCATCAGCACGGCCGGTTTGCCGTCCGCCGTAACCCGTATCCATTGCGGTTCGACGCCCTGCTTCACCGTCGCGATGTCGCCTACGCGTACCACGCCGTCCGGTCCAGCACGCAGTACCACGTTGCGCAACGCTTGCACGCTGGCGGGTTGGTTGTTGGCCAGCAGCAGGAACAGCTTGTAGTGATCGCTCAGCCTTCCGAGCGCGCTGATGTCAGCTGCACTAGACACCGCACGCGTCACGTCGGCAAGGGTCAGGTTCTGCGCGCGCAGTTTGGCTGGGTCGATATCGACGTGGAGTTCCCCGACCGCGCCGCCCTGCACCCCCACTTGCGCGACGCCCTTGACGCCGCTGAGCAACGGCCGCAACTGATACTGCGCGAGGTCGTACAACTGGGTCGGGGTCAGGGTCTTGCTGCGCAGGCTGTAGGCAAGCACGGGTTCATCGTCGGTCGGATCCATGCGGGTGGCATGGATGCGTGTCCCGGATGGAAGATCCGGCAGTACCTGGCTGACCGCCGCGTTCACGTCCAGGAACGCGCGGCTCATATCCGCGCCCCAATCGAAAGTGACGTTGATTTCCGCGCTGCCGCGGCTGGTCGCCGAGCGCACGTCGCGCACACCGCGCACGCGCCGGATCGCTTCCTCGATCGGCGTGGTGACCGCGACCGCCATTTGGCTGGCCGGGCGGTCGCCCGCGTCGATGGTCACGCGTACGCGCGGAAACGACACGTTGGGGAACATCGAGACCGGCAGCCGGAAAAGCGAAACGAGTCCTCCCAATGCCAGGATCAGGAACAGGAACAGCAGAGAGCGCCGATGCGCTTGCGCCCATTGCGCTGCGTTCATGCAACGCCCGCCCACACGAATTCATCCACCCCCATCCATTCGCGCTCCGCGCTCGGCTCCCTCTCACCACCGGGGAGCACGCCAGGGTGGGGGAAGGCTTGCCTCATGGCGAGCGCGGCGCGCTTCGCTTGGCTGGATTGCCCCCGCGCTGCGCCTCTACCGCATCGCCGTTCGCGACTTCGTAGCTGCCCAGCGTGATCACCGGCGCGTGCGGATCGATTGCCCCGTCCACGCCAACCGGACTGCCATCCGGTGCCAGCACCTTTACATCCACGCGGTGCGCTTTGCCATGCTCGATCTGGAAGACGTAGCTTCCTTGCGCGTCGCTTTGCAGCCCGTTGCGCGGTACGGCCCACGCGGTAAAGCGGGTCGTGTCGATGGTCGCGGACAGCGCCGTGCCGGCAGCGAGTTGAGTGCGGCCGTCGAGCGTGGCGATTACATCGACCAGACGCGTCCGCGGATTCACCGCATCGCCTACCATCGCCACCGTGCCGCGCAGCCGAGCCGCCTTATCCATGGCATATACCGGATGAATCGACACCGGCATACCGGAGCGGATGCCGGCGGTCGCCTCAGGCTCTACGCCGAGTTGCGCTGCCAGCGCGGCCTGGGGTGCGAACTCGATCAGCTTCGCGCCCGCGGCGATGCGCTGGCCGCGTTGCACGTCGAGCGCGGTGACCACGCCGTCGGCCGGCGCGGTCAGAGTGGTGACCCCCTGCGCGCCGCCGAGCTTCGCCTGCGCATCGAGCCCTGCTTGCGCGTCGGCAAGCGCCCTGAGCGCGGCGTCGAGTTCCGTGTTGGTGGCGAGTTTTTCCGCATGCAGACGTCTGCTGCGCGCAAGGTCGGCGCGCGCCAGACGCAACGCGCTGCTGGCTTGCAGATACGCACTGCGGGTAGCGGGATCCGTAGCCAATTTCAACAGCGCTTCGCCGCGCTTGACGCGCCGGCCCGCCACCACGTCGGTCGCGACAACCTCACCTGCTTGCGGCAGGCTGAGCGACAACGCGTCACGGCTATCCGCCGCAAGTTGCCCATAGGCGATGACCTTTACGTGAAAGGTTTTCCGTACCGGCATCGCGGTGCTGACCTCAACCGCCGGTTGCGAGTTCTTCGCGGCGTCGTCCGCCGTGCCGGAGCAGGCGGCGAGCAAGAGTGTGAAGGCGATGAGCGGAATTGGGGAAAGCCTGTTCATCGCGAACTCCTGCTCGTTGTCCCGGTCGTGGATTGGCCTGGATCCAGCCCCATGGGCGGGAAAGACACTGGACCCCCGCCTATGCCGGGATAACGATGTGGCGCGATGTGTAGCGACGTGGACATCAGAGTTCGTTTCTTGTTCGCCACATCCGGCCAATTGCCCACCATTGCGTCGAGTGCGATGGCGGTAACGTGGGTGTTTTGCTCGAGCGTGAGCAACGTGCTGTCCGCGCTGAGCGAACCCGCGCGGATCGCGAGATAGGTCCGCCAGTCGAGACGGCCGGCAGCGTAATTGCTTGCGGCGGCTTGGCGCGCCTGCGCGAGTTGCGCGGCGTGCGCGGCCAGCTCCTTGATTTGCGCACGGTCGCTGGCGAGGTCGGCGAGCAGACGCTGGATGTCGTTGCGACTGGTCAGCAAACGGGCGCTGTATTCGTCGTGAAGCTGCTGTCGCGTCGCGCGTTCTATCGCGATATTGCCACGATTGCCGTCGAACAGCGGCAGCGAAAGCCCGATCGAGAAACCCTCGCTGGAAATGTTGCTGTTGTCGCGCGCTTTCACGAAACCAACCGTGATCGCCGGGAATTGCGCGAGGATCGCTGCGCGCAGTTTTTCCTGTTGCGCCCTGTAACCAGCCCGCAGCGCCAGCAGATCCGGACGCCGCATGGCCATGTCGGCCAGTGCGCGCTGCACCTGCCCGGCACTCGGATTGACCGAGAACGGCGCGCCGGTCAAATGCAGCGGCACCCCAGCGTCCAGCCCCAGCAAATCATGCAGATCGTGCTCAGCCAGGTGCAAGTGCCGCTCATCACCAGCCAACTGGTTGCTGACATCGGATGCCGCATTGAGGCCGGCGCTGGCCGAGTCATAGGTAAGGTCGCCGGCACGCAATGCCTGCTCAATCGAGGCATGGATTGGTCTCAGCGCAGCCTGCTCCCGTTGCAGCCGCACCGCCCGCTGACGCAGATAATCGACCTGATCGAACAAGGTGCGCGCCTGGGCGATCGTCTGCCATTCGCCCCACAGCAAGTCGAGATCCACCTTCCGCGCACCGGCACGCGCCGATGCCACCCGCGCCGAGCGCGTGATCAGATTGCCAAGGTCGAGCGACAACCCGGCCGTGTAGGAATCGGTGGTGTCCGGCTGGTTGCTGGTCGGGCGATCGTGCTCGTAGCTCAACTGCGGGTCGGGCAACAAGCCGGCGGCATAGGCTTGGGCGTGCGCAACACCCGCCGCATCGCGCTCCACCTTCAATTGCGGGTTGTTGGCGATGGCCAGCATCGCGGTCTCGGTAACGTCGAGGCCGTCTGATGGATCGAAGCGGTAGGTGCGCAGCGCTTGCGTCGGCATCGATGCAGCGGGCACGGTCAAATCTTTGAGGCGTTGCGGGCGACGTCCATTGTCCAGCGGCAACGGACGGTACGTTGCGCAACCGGCAAGCAGCGCCGTTGCGAGCGAAATGAACAGGCACAACAAACGCGCCGGACGAAGCCGCATCGCGGCAGGATGAAGCGAAATACTTAGCCTTCGCTTAGACGTGAATCTGGCTTGCCGCGAAATCACCGCCACTTGAAACGAAATACGCGAAACCCCGACGCTGGCCGATAAGCGATTGCAAAGCTTGCTGTACGAGAGTGCCGACCTTCGGTTGCCAAGTTCGCAAAGGGCCGTGCCCGTGAAAATTACCGCACTTGCAGTGAGCTGCATCCTTTTGGCCGCAGCCTTGGTCGCCCCTGCAATGGCCGCACCGCCTGCGTCGGGCAACGCCTGGCAAGTGACCCAGCGCTACCGTATAGGCGGCAGCGGTGGTTGGGATTACCTGGCGTTCGACCAAGCCGCGCGACGCGTGTACGTCAGCCGTTCGGATCGGGTGGTTGTCCTGGATGCGGCGAACGGCAAGCAAGTCGGCGAGATAGATGGTCTGTCCGGGGTGCATGGGATCGCGCTAGCGGATGCGCTGCATCGCGGTTTCATAAGCAACGGTCGCGCCGATACGGTCACGGTGATCGACGTGGCCACGCTCAAAGTCGAGCAGACGGTTGCGGTCGGCGCGCACGACCCCGACGGCATCGTCTACGACCCGTATTCACGCCGCGTATTCACGTTCAACGGGGACAGCAACGATGCCAGTGTGATCGATGCGGCCAGCGGCAAGCTGCTCGGCCATATCGCATTGCCCGGTCGCCCGGAGTTCCCGGTCAGCGACGACCACGGGCATGTCTTCGACAACATCACCAGCAAAAACGAACTGGTCGAGATCGATCCGCTTGCGATGAAAGTCACCGCCGTCTGGCCGTTGAAGGACTGCAGGCATCCATCCGGGCTCGCGATCGACACCACCCATCATCGTCTGTTCTCGGTCTGCCAGAACAACATCATGGCGGTGACCGATTCCGTCAATGGCAAGGCGGTCGCCAGCGTTCCGATCGGCGAAGGCCCCGACGCTGCGCGCTTCGATGCCATACGTGGGCTGGTATTCAGTTCGAACGGCCGCAGCGGCACGCTGACGATGGTGCACGAAGACAGCCCTGACCATTACCGCGTCCTCGCAAACGTACCGACGCAAAAAAGCGCGCGCACGATGTCGCTCGATCAGGCCACTGGTCAGGTGTTCCTGTCTGCCGCCGAG
>JBOHYR010000105.1:0-11672 GCA_050737995.1 Rhodanobacteraceae bacterium | reverse complement strand
CAGCGATCCCACATCAACGACTGCTGTGTCTCTGAGTAATAGATCCGCTTCCGGTAATGCATCTGCAACACTCCTGCTGCCATGGCAGCTTCCAGTGTGTTGCATCCACCAGTTGAATCCGCCGTCGTAACCAGCCGAACCCACGATTAAGAACGACCAGCGCGGGTACTCAGCCGCCTCAGAACAGACCGATCAGTACGCAGCTTGACTGCTGGTCAACGCCAATTCGGCGGACGGAACCGAAACGGGTTGTCTGGCGGACTGCGATACGCGCAGACAACCAAGTTCGCGCTTTTGCGACGTTCGTCGTCGTACACTGCACGCGCATCCAGGTTTTCAGGCACCATCATGGATCAGAACATTGCCACGGCAATCGAAGCAACCGCGGTCTCGGCAGACGGCTTGCCCCGGCAACGCCTCGATGCCGCGCTGGCGCAGGTCAACGATGTTCTGGTTGGAAAGAACCAGCCGGTGCGAATGGCGTTCGCGTGCCTGCTGGCAGGTGGCCATCTGCTGGTGGAAGACGTGCCGGGCGTCGGCAAGACCACCCTCGCGCACGCGCTGGCGGCGACGCTGGGCTTGAGTTTCCGGCGCATCCAATTCACTTCCGACCTGCTGCCCAGCGACATCGTCGGGGTCAGTGTGTTCGATCGCGACAGCGGCGTTTTTCGATTCCAGCCGGGGCCGATCTTCGCGCAGTTGCTGCTCGCCGACGAGATCAACCGTGCGACGCCCAAGACCCAGAGCGCGCTGCTGGAAGCGATGGCCGAAGGCCAGGTGACGGTGGACGGCGCGAGTCGGGCGCTGCAGCAACCGTTCTTCGTGATCGCAACCCAGAATCCGCTGG
Source organism: Rhodanobacteraceae bacterium (assembly GCA_050737995.1). Lineage (GTDB taxonomy): Bacteria > Pseudomonadota > Gammaproteobacteria > Xanthomonadales > Rhodanobacteraceae > 66-474. The sequence continues at coordinate 10,825 of JBOHYR010000105.1, read as the reverse complement.
ACATGGCCGGGACCTATCCCCTGCCCGATTCGCAACTCGACCGCTTCATGCTGCGCATCGCGCTCGACTACCCGGACGCTGAGGCTGAACGCAGGCTGCTGACCGGCGAAGACCGCTCCACGATGGTCGAGCGCTTGTCGGCACGCCTGTCCGGTCCAGACATCATTGGGTTGCGCGTGCAAGCGCGCGTGATCAAGGCAAGCCCGGCCCTGCTCGATTACGTGCAGGCACTGGTGACCGCCAGCCGCAAACACCATGACATCCGCACCGGATTATCGCCCCGCGCCGGACTCGCGCTTCTCGCCTGCGCTCGCGCATGGGCGTTGCTTGGCGACCGCGACTTCGTGCTGCCTGAAGACGTACAGGCCGTGTTCGTGGGCGTCGCGGGCCATCGCCTGATCCCGGCGCGCAACGTGGCACGCGACGCGCTGGCGCAGGCGTTGCTGGAATCCGTCGCGGTGGAGTGATGCGCGCATGAACAGCGTTGCGCACGAAACGCTGCTCGGGTTCGTGGCGCGCACGCAGCGCTGGTTCCCGGGGCTTACGCGCGGACGCAAGCCGGAACCGCTACCGGTACGGCTCGACCGTCGCCGCATTTACATCGTGCCGACCCGCGCCGGACTCGGGTTCGGTGTGCTGCTGGCCACGATGCTGATCGGCGCGCTGAACTACCAGAACAATGCGGCGTTGCTGCTGACCTGCATGCTTGGCGCAGCGCTGGCGAGCAGCATGCTGTTGACCTGGCGCGAGTTGCATGACCTGACCCTTGGCTCGGTCCACGCCGACCACGGATTCTGCGGTGCGCGACTGACCCTGCACCTGGCTTTCGCCGACGATCGCCGCGCCCGACACGGGCTGCGCATCGCGGTCGACGAGCTCGAGCAACCTTGTCCGTTGCGACCCGGCACCAGCCGGGCCACCGTGACGATACCCGCCGAATGGCGCGGCTGGATTCCGCTGCCGCGCATGCAGGTGTCGAGCACACTTCCATTCGGCCTGTTCCGCGCGTGGAGCTGGATCACTCCGGAACAAGAGGTGCTGGTGTATCCGCGCATCCTGCACGATGCCACGCCACCCGTGCGCAACAACGATCCGAACGAACGAACCGCTGGCGGCGACGAGTTCGCGGGTTTGCGCGACTACCATCCCGGCGATCCGATCCGTCACGTGGCCTGGAAGGCCAGCGCCCGCCACGACCAACTGCTGGTGCGCGAGTTCGATCGCGCTGCGCCGGGCCAACCGCTGCGCTTCGACTGGAACGCCCTGTCGGGGTTGGACCGCGAAACGCGCATCTCGCGCCTGACCGGATGGGTTTGCGATGCCTATGCCGCAGCGCACCCGTGGGTCCTGATCCTGGAAGACCGCCAAGCACTGGGGCCCGCCACCGACGCCGCGCATTATCACCGTTGCCTGACCGCGCTGGCGGAGCTTCCATGAAGCGCCACGATCCGCCACCCGGAACCCGAGTCATCGCCTCCGCGCTCGATGCGATGCCGTTCAACCTGCTGTGCGTGACCGTGCTGTGCGTGCTGGCGGCACACGCGCCGCACATGCCGGCGTGGTACACGGCCGCGCTGGTCGCGATCCTCGCGGCGCGCTGGTGGCAACGCCGGCAGCAACACCGCCGCGTGACGGCATGGTTGCGAATCGTGATGCTGGCGGCGATTCCCGCCTCGATGATTGCGGTCTACGGCTCGCCGCTCGGGCAGGAGCCGGGCGCGGCCATTGTCTGCGGCCTCTTGGTGCTCAAGGTGATGGAGAGCGAATCGATACGCGATGCGCGCATGGCGGTCGGCTTCGCATGTTTCATCCTGATGAGTGCGCTGCTTTTCGACCAGTCGCTGGGATTCACCATCGTGGTGGGGATAATGCTTTTGCCGGCGCTTGCGACTTTGCGCACGCTCGAACCCGGATTGTCCGAGCCTCGCTGGCTGCGCGCCTTCAAGCCGGGAATGGTGATGCTGGCGGCAAGCCTGCCGGCGGCTTTGCTGGGATTCCTGTTGATCCCGCGCCTCGACGCACCGCTTTGGGGTTCGCCGGGCAGCGGCGTGGCGAGTACCGGCATTTCCGACAGGATGGCACCCGGCGACCTGCAACAGTTGCTGACGAACAACGCCGTCGCGATGCGGATCGGCTTCGATGGCGCACCGCCACCGGAAGACCAACGCTATTTCCGCGGCGTGGTGTTGTGGAGTTTCGACGGGCGCGCATGGTTGCCGGGCGTCGTCGCCACACGCCGACAAGCACCCGCACCGGTTGACATACGCGAACCGGTCATCCATTACGACGTCACCCTGCTGGCCAGTCACCAGCACTGGATGTTCGCGCTGGACGTGCCGCTCGACACGCCCGAGGGCGCGCTGATGGGACCCGACCGCACGCTGTGGTCCGTCAAACCGATCGACCAGACCGTGCGTTACCGCGTTGCGTCGGCAACCGACTATCGGCTGACGCCCGAGGGCCTCGACCCGCGTGTGCGCCAGGCGGCGCTGGAACTTCCGCAGGGGTTCGATCCACGCGCGCGTGCGCTGGCAGCGCGCTGGCGCGCCCAAGCCGGCGCCAATGACGAAAAGATCGTGCGCGATGCGCTGCAACTTTTTCACAATGGCGGATTCGCCTACGACCTCGATGCGCCGCCTTTGGGTCGCAACAGCATCGACGATTTCCTGTTCGACACCAGGACCGGTTTCTGCGAACACTACGCCAGCGCCTTTACCTTCCTGATGCGCGCGGCCGGTATCCCCGCGCGGGTCGTGATCGGTTATCAGGGCGGCTACTGGAACGATTTTGCGCATTACCTCCTGATCCGCCAGTCCAATGCGCATTCATGGTCGGAAATCTGGCTGGCCGGCCGTGGCTGGGTACGGGTCGATCCGACCGCCGCGGTGAGCAAGGTGATCCTCGCCGACGCCGACGGCGCGACGGGTGGCATCGACGGGGGCGGCGGCAGTTGGTGGCTTCCCTGGCGAAACCGACTCGACGTGATCAACCGGTGGTGGGGGCAGACGGTGATGGGTTTCGACGCGCTGAAACAGGCCCATCTCTTCCGTCCGTTCGGGATCGACCATGCCAGCGTGCAGATGCTCGGGATCGCACTTGCAATCACCGTATTCCTGGCTCTCGGCGCGGGCGCACTGCTGGCATCGCTGCGCCCACGCAACAAACCGCGCGATGCGCTTGGCAAAGCGCAGTTGCGCCTGCAACGCAGGCTGGCACGCCTCGGCATCGCACGTGGCAGCACGGAGGGCCCGCGTGACTTCTACTCGCGTACGGTCGCCGCGCTCCCCGATTCGGCGTCAACCTTGCGTGATCTGTCAACCGAATACCTTGTTCTGCGTTACGCCTATTCCGAACCGCCGCCTGAACGGACACGCGCCTTTCGTCGGCGAATTCGTCACTTTCGCCCCCGTCATGTGGTCAAATAGACGCGTCGGTTTATTTTTTCCGGAGGCTTGTCATGTCACGTCGCTTGTTGTTCGCTGTCGTGGGTGCGCTGGCTCTGGGCGGCTGCGCGACCATCCCGCAACCGCTGCAAGGCAATTTCGCACCAGTGTCGCTGAACGCCGCGCGCAGTGGCGGCGCGACTTCCACACAGGTACGTTGGGGTGGCGAGATCATCGAAACCAAACCGCGCGAGCAGCAGACCTGTTTCTTCGTGCTGGCGCAGCCGCTGGATTCGCAGGCAAGACCGGAACGCGGCAATGAGGCTAGCCTCGGCCGCTTCGTCGCCTGCAGGCAGGGGTTCTACGATCCCGAAGTGTTCCGCAAGGGTCGCGAGATTACCGTGACCGGTACGCTCGACGGCACCATGCAGCACAAGATAGGCGAATTCGATTACACCTATCCGAAGGTCGAAGCGAACAACGTGTACCTGTGGCCCAGGCGTCCGGCGTACTTGGCGAGCCCTTATTACGGCCCTTGGGGCCCATACTACGACCCGTTCTGGGGCGGATGGGGCCCGTGGGGTTGGGGCGGTCCGGGGTACTACTATTCGCCGCGCGTGATTGTGGTGCCACGGGCACCGCCACCGCCCCCGAAGAAGGGCTGAGGTCCGTTCCCGTTTGATGCGACGCCTGCAATAGCGGGCGTCGTGCTGTCGGCTCGGTCCATGCCGATCACACCATCCCGGGGCGCATCTGCTGGCCAGCCAGCAGGTGCACGTGCAGGTGATAAACCGTCTGCCCGCCCCTGGCGTTGCAGTTGATCACGCAGCGATAACCGTCGTCCGCGAAACCTTCGCGCTTGGCATACGCGGCTGCGGCCAGCAGCAATTTCCCGAGCAACGCGGCGTCGGTATCGGCGCAATCGTTCAGGGTCGCAAACGCTTTCTTCGGGACGAACAATACATGCACCGGCGCCTGCGGATGGATATCGCGAAACGCGAGGATCTCATCGTCCTCGTAAACGATGTCGGCCGGCAGTTCGCGGCGGATGACCTTGTCGAAAATCGTATTGCTCACGCGGACTCTCCTTTCTCGATGCGGAACAACATGCCATGCGCAGCCGGCGCCACGCGCTTGAATCCAAACTGCTCGTAAAGCCGAAAAGCCGTACCGTCGGCAATCAGACCCACCATCGTGCGTGAATGCGTGCGAGCGCGCACCTGTTCCATCAGTGCCGCCATGATGCGCCGTCCAAGTCCGTGCCGTTGCCACGACGGAGCAACCGCAATGTCGACCACGAACAGGAACAGGCCGCCGTCGCCAACGACGCGTCCCATGCCGACCAACTCGCGATCCGTGCGCACGCAAACCGAATACCAACTGGCCGGCAGGCCGATCGCGGCGCCTTCGGCACTCATCGCGCTCAGACCGGCGGCCACGCGCAACGCAAGATACTCTTCCACCGCCGGGACCTGCAGTTGCAACTCCAGTTCACCTCGCGTTGTCATGGTCCCTCAGTCCACCACCAGGCGGCTGCCGAACGCGTGCGCGAGCGTCCCGCGATCGACGTATTCCAGTTCGCCGCCAAGCGGCACGCCGTGCGCGAGCCGCGTGGCTCGCACTCCCGCCGAACGCGCCAACTGGCCGAGCCAATGCGCGGTCGCCTCGCCTTCCACGGTGGGATTGGTTGCGATCACCATCTCGCGCACCTCGCCGTTCGCCAGCCTGCGCGTCAACAGTTCGATGCCAAGTTCCTGCGGTCCCAATCCGTCGAGCGGAGACAGGCGTCCCATCAGCACGAAATAGCGCCCGCGGTAGCCGGTCGCCTGCTCGATCGCGAGCAGATCGGCAGGCGTTTCCACCACGCACAGCAGCGTGGCGTCGCGCGAGCCGTTCGCGCAAATCGCACATTCGTCGTTTTCGCTGAAATTGCGGCAGGACTTGCAATGGCCGATGCCTTGCATCGCTTGTTCGAGCACGCGGGCCAATCGCGTGCCGCCGTCGCGGTCGCGCTCCAGCAAATGGAACGCCATGCGCTGCGCGCTCCGGGCGCCAACGCCCGGCAGACAACGCAATGCCTCGATCATTTCTGCAAGCAGGTCGGTATGGGCCGGCATGGTGTCAGAACGGAAGCTTGAAACCCGGTGGCAGATTCATCCCGGAACTCACTCCACCGAGTTTCTGCTGGCTCGTCTCGGCGACCTTGTTGACGGCATCGTTGAGCGCTGCGGCGACCATGTCCTCGGTCATTTCCGGATCGTCGGCCATCATCTTGCGGTCGATGTGTACCCGGCGCACCTCGTGACGGCCGGTCATGGTGATTTCCACCATGCCGCCCCCGGCGCCGCCGGTGACTTCGAGTTTCGCGATCTCTTCCTGCGCGCGCTTGAGTTCTTCCTGCATGCGCTGCGCCTGCTGCATCAATTGTCCCAACTGTCCTTTCATGCTTGCGTACCTGCAGGTCGAATGCTCTCGGGAATGATTTCGGCACCGAGCTGGCGCTGGAAATCCTGGACGATCGGGTCGTCGGCGATCGCGCGCTCGGCCGCGGCCTGTTGATCGGAGCGCGCCTTGGCCGCCCGGAGTGCCGGTGTCTCGGCGACCGTTTCAACGGGAACGACCCGCACGCGCAGCTTGCGTCCGATCGCATCGCCGAGCTTGGCCTGCAACTGTCGGCACAGGGCATCGCTGCAGAAAACCATGTGCTCGGGCTTCAGCACCAGCGTCAGTACATCGCCTTCGAAGGACTTCGGCAACGCGTGTTGGGCGAGCTGCCCGACCGGGCCGCCCAATTCCGCCAATTGGATCCATGCCTCCCAGTCGGCGAGACCATCGATGCGTGGCGCAGCGAGCTTGGCTACCGCCGGCTGATCCGGCGCATCGGCGACCACATGCGACGTACGCGGCTTTTCATGAGCCCTGGGCACGCCGGCGGCCGTTGCGGGCGCGGCCTGCGTCTGCTTGTGTCCACGTGTCGCCGGCACGGCACCCCGCGCGACCTTTTCCGCGCCAACCCTGCCACCGCCAAACGCAAGCATGCGCAGCAGGGTCATCTCGAATCCCGCACGCACGTCGGGTGCCAGCGGCAAATCGCGACGACCGTTGAGCGCAAACTGGTACCACACCTGCACGTCTTCGGGATCGACCTCGCCGGCAAGCGCGCCGAGCACCTCGCGCTCGGCCTCGTCGCCCTCGAAACCCGGCACCAACTGGCGCAACTGGATCCGATGCAGCGCACTTGCCAACTGTTCCAGCACCATCGCGAAATCCGGCGAAAGACCAGCGATTCGATCGGCTTCCGCCAGCAGGGCTTTGCCATCCCCGTCGGCCAGCGCGCGCAACAGCGTTCCGACATCGTTGTCCGCGATGGTACCGAGCATCGCACGCACGTCATCCACGTGCAGCGCGCCGCCGCCATGCGCAATGGCCTGATCCAGCAGCGACAGTCCATCGCGCAGCGACCCATCCGCGCCGCGCGCAAGTTCCTCGATCGCGCCGTCGTCGAACGCGACGCCTTCCTTGCCTAGGATCATCCGCATCTGGCCCACGATCTGATCGGGTAGCAGGCGCTTCAATCCGAACTTGAGGCAACGCGAAAGCACCGTTACCGGCAGCTTCTGCGGATCGGTGGTGGCGAGCAGGAACTTGACATGTTCCGGCGGCTCTTCCAGCGTCTTCAACAGCGCGTTGAAGGCGCTCTTCGAGAGCATGTGCACCTCGTCGACGAGGTACACCTTGTAGCGCCCTTGCGCCGGCGCGTACTGCGCGTTCTCGATCACCTCGCGCACGTCGTCCACGCCGGTATTGCTGGCTGCGTCGATCTCGATCAGGTCCACGAAACGTCCGGCATCGACAGACTTGCAAATCGAACATTCCCCGCAAGGGTGCGCCGACATTCCGCGTTCGCAGTTGAGTGATTTGGCGAAGATGCGCGCGATGGTGGTTTTGCCCACTCCGCGGGTACCCGTGAAAAGGTAGGCGTGGTGGACACGCCCCGAATCCAGGGCATGCGCCAATGCCTTGACGACGTGTTCCTGCCCGACCAGTTCGTCGAACTGCCTCGGGCGCCATTTGCGGGCGAGAACCTGATAACTCATGGGGACGATCTGAGGGCGAAAACCCATTGTGCCAAGACCGGGCGACAAGACCAAGGATGCGCTCACGCCTTGTTTGCGGGGGCACAGCCCGTTACCCTGTGCGGCTCGATTGGAGAGGTGTCCGAGCGGTCGAAGGAGCACGCCTGGAAAGTGTGTAAGCGGCTAAACCCCGCTTCGCGGGTTCGAATCCCGCCCTCTCCGCCAGTTTCAGTCGTTCATGGTGGCCCCGTCGGCGCCTCCGCGACGGTAGATCGAAAACCCCGCCAGGGCCGGAAGGCAGCAACGGTATCGATTGAATCGTGCGCCGGAGTCTACGTTGACGGGGCCGCCGCCATTTCAGACCTGGCCAAAGGGCGAGTCCCGACCCTAAGCCGCCTGTGGCGATCGTCCGCTATCGGGAACGCAGGTGATAACGAGAACAAGATCAGCCACCGCTGGTGAGGGCGTGCATAACGGCGGGATGAAAGCTTTGAGTCATGGAAAACTTGAGCGCACGCCGGCCAGGGGTTGGCTGCATCGCATGGTTAGACGGAGGGCATTGATTCGGTAACGGACATTTCTCGCTATCCCCGTGTGAATCTCTCGAGCAGCCGCGCGGCTTCATCAGCGCCGCCGTACTGGCGCATTGAGTTGGCTACGCGTTGAGCGGCCGTGCGAAACGTGGGTTCGTGTAAAACGCGGTCAACCTTTGCGCTGAACTCTGCTCCATCTATCTCTTTTTCGCCATCCCTGCCATCGATGGGTAGCACCATTTCGCCTGCGCCCAGAGCAACCAGGCGTCGCGCGTTGCTTTCCCGCTCCGAGATGGTGGGAATAATGACGGCAGGCGTGCCTGCGGCCAGCGACTGCATCACCGAGCTGTGTCCGCCATGGTGCACCATCAAGTCGCTGCGCCCGGCCATCGCGCGTCCGGGCACATAGGCTGCGTGATGGAAGTTCGAGGGCAGTGGGCCAATCTCAGCCGGCAATTCCTGGTGACCGGTGGTAAGTACCACCTCGACCGGCGTGCCACCCAGCGCGGCGACGGCTGCGCGGATGACCACGATAGAGTCAATCGCCGTCGGCGCCGGCGCGTAGCGAGGATTGCCCGAATACACCCACACGACAGGCTTTCCTGGCCTCAGCGAGTTGATCTCACTCGGCAACTCCGCATCTCCGCGTTGCCACACGATCGGCCCAATATGCGTCACGCGCGCCGCTGGCGAGACCGGGTCGGTCTCCGGCGTACCCACTATGAGAGAGAGATCGCCTGCCAGCAGATCGACGCTCCGAGCCACTGGCGCGACTCCGTATTCGCTGGCGACCTTGTTTATAAGCGGAGCGATGCTCGGCAGTCCGGCGGCCCGTTCGCCCGCCCACCAGCGGAAGCCATCGCTCTGCGGATGGAAATTTCCCTGGAGCACCGTCGCGAGCGGGACACCGGAAATCCGCGCGGCGAGGCAGGCGAAGACTCCAAAGGAATCGACGACCACGTCAGGTTTAAATTCGCGGATCAGATCGAGGTGCAGCGCCGTGTTTGCGCGCACAAATTCCTCGTCGGCAAATAGCCACCCGAAAAACTCTTCCACATCCCAAGCCTGGCTGGCTTTCGCAAGATCAAAAGGCGGCTCCGGAAGCAAGCGCGCAGGCATCGGCAAGTTAGTGAGCCCCGCTTCTTCAATCAGGAGCGCCGGCACCGGCGCCGGATTGAAGACCGCGACATCGTGCCCACGTTCGGCGAGAGCGCGTGCGATCGGCACCAGTCGCGTCGGCAAGCCCAGATCATTCGCCGGCAGCATCGTGAAGAGGAATTTTGCCATTCTCTATCTTTATCCCGGCAGTCAACGCTGGAGTTGAGCGGCGGCGTAGGCGTCCGCCTCGAACGAGTAAAAAGAGACTTCCTCGTCGTATCGGCCTCGAGCGCCATGATGGTCGTAACCGTCAGCAGAGGAGGAAGTCTCCATGAGCACTATAACCATCGGTGTGGACTTGGCAAAGTACCTGTTCGCGACCTGCGAAACGAGCGTTTCAGGTCGGGTGCTGCGACGTCGCGACCTCAAACGGGACGCGTTTGCCGAGTGGCTGGCGCACCAACCCGCGGGCACCGTGATCGCGATGGAAGCCTGCAGCGGTGCGCACTACTGGGCGCGGCGTTGCATCGAGTACGGCCTAGTGCCGCGCTTGATGGCGGCACAGTTCGTCAAGCCGTTTCGCAAGAACCCGGTCGTCAAGAATGACACCAATGATGCCGAGGCCATCGCGACCGCAGCCCGCCAAGGCAATATGCGCTTCGTGCCCGTGAAGACGGTCGCGCAGCAGGCGCGGCTCGCGTGGCACCGGGTGCGTGAAGGCTACAAGGCCGAACATCTTGCGATCGGCAATCGCTTGCGTGGCCTGCTCGCTGAGTTCGGCATCGCCATCCCGAAGTCGGACGCCGCACTGCGCCGGGCACTGGCCGATCTCGACCGCTATCCCGAACTCCCGGCCGAGTGCAAGGAACTGCTTCGCGAGCTTGCCGCACACTGGGCACAAGTACACACCGCCTTCGACGCCTGCGATGTACACATCCAGGCCCACGCCAAGGCCGACACCCGCTGCGTGCGGCTGCGCGCACTGACCGGCATCGGCCCGATTACCGCCGACGCGATGGTCGCCACCGTGGGTAACGCCCGAGACTTCAAGAATGGCCGCCAGCTTGCAGCATGGCTCGGGCTGGTGCCGAGCCAGCATTCCAGTGGCGGCCACGCCCGCCTCGGCACCATCAGCTGTCGCGGCGATGCATACCTGCGCATGTTGCTGATCCAGGGCGCCCGCTCCAGCCTGCAACGCGCCAAGGCCGTCGCCACCGAGAAGGCTATGCCCGAACAACTGTGGATCCGCAGCCTCGCTGCCCGCATGCCCTTCGGCAAGGTCATTGTCGCCATCGCCAACAAGCACGCCCGCCAACTCTGGGCGATGCTGGCCCTCGACGTCGATTACGACCCCGAGGCGTTCGCCAAACATCCGCTCCACCAGCAGGCAGCGTAAGCCGTTCCAGTTCACCGTCAGCGCGCAGCAGTAGGCAATGGGTTGGACCCACCCGGCGAGAACCTGACTAACTATCCGGCCGTCACCAGGTGTTCCGCTTGATCCGCGGACACCGACGACACCGTTGAACGAAAGAGGTCGCCGGGCGCGGTTTGTACGTTGGTCCGCGCCAGCACCACCGGTGCCACAAGACCGTCTAAGGAAATGCAGTCTGACACCTTGCCAAAGCCCCGCACTGACATGCACCACGCAGCACCCCGAATCACCACCACCAGCAACCGCCTCAAAGCTCAAGGCGAGGGCATCAAATACCCAGTGTTGACGAGGAGTCTCCTAAGG